>NZ_BAAILN010000120.1:29834-31462 GCF_054589155.1 Burkholderia sp. 3C | reverse complement strand
CGGGCGGCGCGAACGGCGGCGGTGGCGGCGCCGAGGCGGGCGATGGCGCCGCCACCGGCCTGCGCGGGCGGCTCGGTGCGCTCGGCGCGCGCCTGCGTCCGCGCCCGGCGAACTGAGCGCGCGCCCCGCACGCATGGATTCCCCCGCGTTCTATCCACCGCAACGCGTGGCCGCCGCACTGAGCGGCTATCGCGACAACCTCGACACGGCCGCGCTGTGGGCCGACCCGTCGTGGTCGTCGCTGCCCGATAACGGCTGGCGCGATGCGCTCACCCGCGCCTCGTCGGCTGCGCGCCGCGCCTGCTCGCAGGCGATGGCCCGCGCGGCCGGGGTGCGCGAGC
This sequence comes from Burkholderia sp. 3C, assembly GCF_054589155.1. Taxonomy (NCBI): domain Bacteria; kingdom Pseudomonadati; phylum Pseudomonadota; class Betaproteobacteria; order Burkholderiales; family Burkholderiaceae; genus Burkholderia; species Burkholderia sp. 3C. The sequence goes on along the minus strand of NZ_BAAILN010000120.1, from coordinate 31,121 downwards.
CGCCGTTCGGCGCGTTCGCCACGCCCGCGGTGCTCGGCCTGGCCGGCCACGGCGTGCCGGCCGCCTCGCCCAAACCGAATCTCGCGCTGCTCGACGCGCTGCCGATCGCGCAGTCGCTCGCCGTGCTGCGCATGCGCTCGCTGTCGTTTCGCCGGGTCGAGGTGCGCCGGCTGATCGACAAGCACACGCGCTCGCGCCTGGCCGAATGGACCGGCGTGCATCCCGACGCGATCGCGCAGGATGCGCACGCCGCCGACGCGCCCGACGTGGCGCATCTCTCGATGAAAACCGGCCTGCCGCCGCTGGCCCGGCTCGACGCCATCGACATGGCCGCCGAAGGCTGGCTGCTGTTCGTGCGCGACGCGGGCGGCCTGAACGGCCCCGGCGAGGCGCGCGCGCCGTCGCTCACGCGCCTGGCGCTGCCGCGCGCGCTGACGCCGCCGGCCTCGTTGCCCGCCGCCAGCGGGCTCGATGCGGCCGGCTCGATCCGGCTGCTGGCCCGGATGCCCGAACTGCTGCCGGAGGTTGCATGGCTATTTGGTTGAGCCGTCCGCGCGACGCGCACCACCAACCCGACGACGACACCCCGCGCGCCCGGCTCGGCGCGGCCGGCGACGTGCTGCCGCGCGAGCTGTTCGGCTCGCTGGTGTCGCTCGACGACGCCTACGCGGCGCTCGCCGACGACCGCGCCGCGCTGATCGAGGCCGCGCGCCACGAAGCGCTCGGCATCGTCGAAGCGGGCCACGCCGAGGCCGAGGCGATCCTGGCCGCCGCGCGCCGCGAACGCGACGAAGCCGCGCGGCTCGGCTATCGCGACGGCTACGACCGCGCGCTCGGCGACTGGATGGACCGCCTGGCCGATGTCGCCAACGCGCAGAACCAGCTTCAGGTGCGCATGCGCGAACGGCTGGCCGATATCGTCGCGTCGGCGGTGGAGCAGATCGTGCGCACCGAGAACCGCGAGGCGCTGTTCGAGCGCGCGCTGGCCTCGGTCGAGCGGATCGTCGATGGCGCGACCTATCTGCGCGTGGCCGTGCATCCGGACGATCTCGACAGCGCCAAGGACACGTTCGACCGCCTGGCCACGCGCTGGCGCGAGCTGGGCCGCCCGATCCCGATGTCGGTGGTGGGCGACAAGCGGCTCGCGCCGGGCAGTTGTGTCTGCGAATCGGATTTCGGCGCGGTGGACGCGAGCCTCGACACGCAACTGCGCGCGATGCACGGCGCGGTGTCGCGTGCGCTCAAGCGCACGCTGGTGGAGGCCGAGCAGGACATGGCGCAGGACGC
>NZ_BAAILN010000120.1:3129-29656 GCF_054589155.1 Burkholderia sp. 3C | reverse complement strand
GCGCCGCCGGCGGCGCAAGACCCTTATGCGGCGCAGGACCCTTATGCGGCTCAAGATCCTTATGCGGCTCAAGATCCCCATGCCGCCGCGCCGCAAGATCCCTACGCGCATCCCGATCCGTACGCCCACCCCGACCCCTACGCCGCGCAGCCCGCCCACGATCCGTACGCGGCCGGCGATGCCGTGCAGTACGAAACATCGGAGCACGACGCGCATCCCGACGAAGCCGCGCGCCACGCCGAGCCGCAGCAAAGCGACTATGACGCTGCCCCCGCCCCCGAACTGACCGTCAACCTTCGCCACGGAGGCCCCCGGTGAGAAACGTCTCCTGGCTCGAACGCACCGACGATTTCGAGCGCCTGACCGACGCGATCGAGCGCGAGATTCTCGCGGTGCCGGCCGTCGCGCGCACCGGCAAGGTCATGGAAGTGGTGGGCACCGTGATCAAGGTGTCCGGCCTCGACGTCACGCTCGGCGAGCTGTGCGAACTGCGCTCGCCCGAGGGCGAACTGTTGCAGCGCGCCGAGGTGGTGGGCTTCACGCGCGACGTGGCGCTGCTCTCGCCGTTCGCGCGGCTGGAGAACGTGTCGCGGGCCACGCAGGTGATCGGCCTGGGCCGGCCGCTGTCGATCCAGGTGGGCGACCAGTTGCTGGGCCGCGTGCTCGACGGCCTGGGCGACCCGATCGACGGCGGCCCGCCGCTCGATTCCGACGACTGGCGGCCCGTGATCGCGCAGCCGCCCGACCCGATGACGCGCCGCATGGTCGACACGCCGATGCCGACCGGCGTGCGCGTGGTGGACGCCATGATGACGCTCGGCGAAGGCCAGCGGATGGGCATCTTCGCGCCGGCCGGCGTCGGCAAATCCACGCTGATGGGCATGTTCGCGCGCGGCGCCGCCTGCGACATCAACGTGATCGCGCTGATCGGCGAACGGGGCCGCGAAGTGCGCGAATTCATCGAATTGATTCTCGGCCCGGACGGCATGGCGCGCTCGGTGGTGGTGTGCGCCACGTCCGACCGCTCGTCGATGGAGCGCGCCAAGGCCGCGCACACGGCCACCGCGATCGCCGAATATTTCCGCGACCGTGGCCTGCGCGTGCTGCTGATGATGGATTCGCTGACGCGTTTCGCGCGCGCCGGCCGCGAGATCGGCCTGGCCGCCGGCGAACCGCCGGCGCGGCGCGGCTTCCCGCCGTCGGTGTTCGCGGAGCTGCCGCGCCTGCTCGAACGCACCGGCATGGGCGAGACCGGCTCGATCACCGCCTTGTATACGGTGCTGGCCGAGGACGAAACCGGCGGCGACCCGGTGGCGGAGGAAGTGCGAGGCATTCTGGACGGCCACATGATCCTGTCGCGCGAGATCGCCGCGAAGAACCAGTACCCGGCGATCGACGTGCTCGGCAGCCTGTCGCGCGTGATGTCGCTGGTGGTGCCCGACGCGCACAATCGCGCGGCCTCGCGCGTGCGCGAGCTGATGGCCAAGCATCGCGACGTGGAAGTGCTGTTGCAGGTGGGCGAGTACCAGCCCGGCCAGAACCCGCTCGCCGACGAAGCGATCGAGAAGGCCGACGCGGTTCGCGCGTTCCTGTGCCAGCGCACCAGCGATTACGCGGCCTACGACGACACCACCGCCTATCTGCACGAGCTTGCCGGAGTGAGCGCATGAGCGTGGAGGCCCGCCTGAAGCGGGACCGCCGCGCGATCGCGCTGTCGCGCGCCGGCGATCGCCGCCGCAAGCAGAACGAGCAGTTGCGCATGCAACTGGTCGGGCAGCGCGCGGCGCTCGCGCAGCGCGAGGACGAGCATGCGCAGGCGATCGAGCGCGTCGAACAGGACGCCGCCGCCGTGCAGGCCATCGACGATCAGATCGACGCGATGATGACGGGCGCGATGCCGTTCGTGGTGGACGATTTCCAGGCCTGCAAGATCGTGCGCGGGATCGCCGTCGACCGGCTGCACGCGAGCGAGGAGCAGGTGGAGCTGGCCTTGCAGGCGGTGCACGCCGCGCAGCAGGAAATTGTCGAGAGCAATCGCGCGATCGCCCGCAATGTCGGCAGCATGGACGCCTGCGAGCAGCGCATCGGCGTGATGCGCCGTGTTTATCAACGCGCCGAGGACGACGCCGCCGACGACGAGGCCGAAGACGGCGTGCTGGCGCGCCGCGCGCGCGACAAGGCCGCCGCATGAATCCCTCGCTGAATGTATTGCCCGACCTCACGCACCTGGTGATGGGCTACCTGACGCTGATCGGCGTGTCGTCGATCCGGCTGTTCGTGATCATGACGATCTTTCCGCCGTCGGCCGACGGCGTGCTGCAAGGCCCGGTGCGCAACGCCATCGTGATCTTGTTCAGCACCTTCATCGCCTACGGGCAGCCGCTGTCGTTCGGCGAGGAACTGCACGGCGCGGCGCTGGTGGAGCTGGGCTTGCGCGAAGGCATGATCGGGCTGGTGCTCGGCTTCGCGGCGTCGTCGGTGTTCTGGGTGGCCGAGTGCGCCGGCTATTACATCGACGACCTGACCGGCTACAACAGCGCGCAGGTGCAGAACCCGCTGCGCAACGAACAGGCCACGCCCACCGCCACGCTGTTGCAACAGGTGGCGACGGTGGCGTTCTGGAGCCTGGGCGGCATGAGCTTCCTGCTCGGCACGCTCTACGAATCGTATCAATGGTGGCCGCTCACGGCGCACAGCGTGGATGTGTCGAGCGTGCTCGAATCGTTCGCACTGCAGGAGACCGATTCGCTGATGCAGCAGGTCGCGAAGCTCGCCGCGCCGGCCGTGATGATTCTGTTATTGATCGACGTGGCATTCGCGTTCGCTGCGAAGTCGGCGAGCAAGCTCGAACTGATGGGTTTGAGCCAGCCCGTGAAGGGCGCGGTGGCGGTGCTGTTGCTGGCGCTGTTCGTGGGCGTGTTCGTCGATCAGGTGCACGACCAGCTCACGCTGTCGTCGTTCACCTCGCAATTCCGCGCGTGGGCCGATGCCGCGCACGCCAGCAATACGGGCGCGGCCACGCATCCGGTCGATCCACATGCGAAGTGATGTTGCGATGTGCGAGGTGTGCTGAGAATGTCTTGATGAAGTGAGTGAGGAAGTGACTGAGCAATCGTGAGACTCACGCGAAGCCGCGTCGCGTGGGGCGCAATTCTCAAATCGGCATCATTGCTGAAGATTGCTCAGTCAAACTGAGAGTTCGAACATGAAGTGACGACTACATTGCTTGCATGGCGCTGCGATCCGGTGCCGCGTGCAAATGCAAGGAGAGTCGCTTCATGTTTTCGATGCTCTATTTCCCGATCGTATCCGCGCTCGCTGCTTCCGATGAAGTGGCCGGCGCCGGCAACGCAGCCCGCACCGTCGATGCGATTCTCGACGGCGAATTCGTCGCGGCCGTGCAGCAGTCGGGGCGACGCCTCGACGATTCGGCCTCGGCGGCCACCGCCCAGGAATTGCAGTGGCACGCGGATCTGCAACTCGTGCTGGGCTTCGATGCCGAAGCCGAGGATGCCTACCGCCGTGCGCAGCGCCGGATGCGTGCCTCGAAGGCCGAGATTCGCGTGGCGACCTGCCGCAATGCCGCCTGGCAGGCGCTGTTCCGTCATCGCGTGGGCACCGCGCTGGCCTGCTTCGCACGGGCCGCCGACGAAGCCGAGGCGCACCCGTCGCGCCGTATCGAAGCGCGCATCGGCATTGCCTGCGCGCTGCACGAACTGGGCCGCACGCGTGAGGCGCTCGACGCGCTCGACGACGTGACGGTCACGCACCCGCGCTGGCGCGACGTGGTGACGGCGCTGCGCTTCGACCTGATCGCGCAGCACGAATTGCGCAGCGCGAACGCGTTGCAGGATCACGTGTATTGGCGCTCGGCCGCGCTGGCAAGCCCGACCGCCTACTTGCCCGCGCCGCGCGCCGGCTTCGCCGAGGCGCTGCAGGCCGCGGCCGGCGTGCGTGCGCCGCTGCTCGCCGGGCGAGTGGCCTACCTGCGCGACCTGCACAACGTGATGGGCGGCGACCGCGATGCGATCGCCAACGTGTGCGCCTACCTCGAACGCGTGCGCGATCAGGGCTTCGCCGATTATCAGCGCGCCGTGCGCCTCGAAATCGCGCTCGCCACGTTCGTGGGCGATGCGCCGCATATCGCGCAAACGATCGTCGAACCGCTGCATCAAGGCGTGCGCGGCTCCGACACCGGCCACCGCCAGCTCGAATATCTCTACTGCGCCGCCAAGCTGCGCGAAACCCAGGGCCGCCCGCAGGAATCGCTGCAGTGGTACAGCCGCTACGCGCTGGTCGCGATGCAGTGCCTGCGCGAGGATTCGCACGTGCGCACGCCGGCGCTGGACCGCCAGCCGAAGGCCGCGCCCGACGATGTCAGCGCGCGCCTGCCGGCCAAATACCGCCGCGCCTACCGCTACGTGCTCGACAATCTCGAACGCGCCGACCTGTCGGTGCGCGAGATCGCCACGCAGATCGGCGTGACCGAACGCGCGTTGCAGAGCGCGTTCAAGAGCTGCCTCGGCCTGTCGCCGAGCGAACTGATTCGCACGCGCCGCATGGAGCGTATCCGCGAGGCGTTGATCGATCACGCCGACGCGGGCGACCAGCGCGTCCTCGAAACCGCCCGCCGCTGGGGCGTCCAAAGCCGGTCCACGCTCGTGACCGGGTATCGCAAGCAGTTCCGCGAAGCGCCGTCCGAAACGCTCGAACGCTGACGCCGGCCTTTCCCTCCATCTTCCCGAATCGACATCCATGAGAGCGAAGAAGCTTGTTGCCGCCGCGTGCCTCGCGGCGGCGCTGTCTGCCTGTCTGTCCGATGCCGCGTTCGCGGCGCCCGTGCGGTGGCGCAGTGCGACGGTCCACGTACAACTCGATGGCAAGGACCTGAAGGACGTGCTGCGCGATTTCGCGGCCAGCCAGGGTATTGCCGCCTCGATCGCGCCCAATGTGGCGGGCACCGTCACGGGCCGTTTCGACCTGTCGCCGCAGCGGTTCCTCGATACGCTGTCGTCCACCTTCGGCTTCGTCTGGTTCTATGACGGCAACGTGCTGTCGATCAGCAGTTCGAACGATGTGACGCGCCAGGTGCTGCAACTCGATCACAGCGAGATCGGCCAGTTGCGCTCGTCGCTCAAGCAGATCGGCCTCGACGATCCGCGCTTCCCGCTCACCTACGACCCGGTGTCCGGCACCGTGCTGGTCAGCGGCCCCGCGCAATACGTGCAGATGATCGCCGACGTCGCGCAGCGGCTGGACGCGAGCACCGGCCACCGTAACGGCTCGGTGATCCGCATCTACAAGCTCAAGAACGCCTGGGCCACCGATCACGACGTGCAGGTGGACGGCGCCAAGGTGACGGTGCCGGGCGTGGCCACCATCCTCGGCAACATGTACAGCGTGAAATCCGGCTCGACGGGCGGCCAGCCCAGCTCGGCGCCGAACATGCAGCGCGTGCAGTCGCTCAACGACGTGTCCGGTTCGTCCACCGGCATGATGGGCAGCGGCGGCGGCAGCGGGATGCAACCGCCGCCGTTGCCGCCGTCGATGTCGGGCTCGCAGTCGGTGGGCCAGGCCGGCCAGGCGTTCGGCGGCGCGTACGACAACAACAACGCCGGCTACACGCGGCGGCGCGGCGGTGGCGGCGGCGGTTCGGGCGGCGACGTGGCGGTGACCGACGGCAGCGACGGCCTGCCGGTGATCCAGCCCGATCCGATCACCAACTCGGTGTTGATTCGCGATACGCCCGATCGCGTCGGCCAGTACGGCGACCTGATCCGGCAGCTCGACGTGCGGCCGAAGATCGTCGAGATCCAGGCGCACATCATCGAGATCGACGACGACACGCTGCAGCAGATCGGGGTGGATTGGCGCGCGCACAACAGCCATGTCGATTTCCAGACGGGCAACGCGGCGCAGGCCCAGAACACCTACGACGGCCAGCTCAATCCGATCTTCGGCACGGTGGCGCAATCGACCAGCGGCTCGTCGAGCACCACCGGCTCGCTGGTCAACGCCACGCCGGGCGGCGCGGCGCTGTCGGCGGTGGTGGGCGGCGCGGGGCGCTACCTGCTGGCGCGCGTCACGGCGCTGCAATCGACCAACAAGACCAAGATCGACGCCTCGCCGCTGGTGGCGACGCTCGATAACGTCGAGGCCGTGATGGACAACACCACGCGCTTCTTCGTGCGGGTGCAGGGCTATACGTCGGCCGACCTGTACAGCGTCTCGACCGGCGTGTCGCTGCGCGTGCTGCCGCTGATCGTCGACGACGGCGACAAGACGCGCATCAAGCTCAGTGTGCACATCGAGGACGGCCAGTTGACCCAGCAGCAGGTGGACAACATCCCGGTGATCACGACCAGCCAGATCAACACGCAGGCGTTCGTCGGCGTGGGCGACAGCCTGCTGATCGCGGGCTACACCACCGACACGCAAACCAACGGCGTGACCGGCGTGCCGTTGCTGTCGCGCATCCCGCTGCTCGGCGCGCTGTTCCGCTATCACAGCGACGATCACTCGCACAACGAGCGCGTGTTCCTGCTGACGCCGCGCGTGATCGACGCGGGCGTCTGAAACCGGAGCCGGCGGCTGATTTCCGAGCGTGCCGGCTCGGTTCGCATATCGGTGGATCGCTTCGCACGGCGGCCCGAAGGGCCGGATGGGCACACCCTATAGTCGGACGAGTCGGCATTGCCGCCGATCATTCCGTGGGGGAGTCGTTCATGTCGTTATCCATCAATTCCATGTCGACGCAATCGCTCGACCCGTCGTCGCTCTCCACGAGCGGCAGCAGCGGGTCGAACGCGGCGTCGCTGATGCAGGTTCTGCAGCAGATCGCGCAGATGATTCAGGAAATTACCCAGGCACTGAAAATGGCCGCCTCGGCCGACCAGGACGGTTCGGGCCTGGGCGGCGGGGGCGGGGGTGGCGGAGGCATGCCGCAATCGCTGGCGGCTGCACCGGGTGGCGGTGCGGGCGGTGGCGGCGGGGTGCCCGCAGCCGGTGGCGGAGGCGGGGGTGGCGGCGGCACGCCGGCCCTCAGCGATGCGCCGGCCGGAAGCGGTAGCGGAAGCGGCAGCGGCACGCCAGTGCAGGCCTCGGCCGGCACCACCGGCCCGAGTTCGGGCACCGACGTGTCGAGCCTCGGCGGCAGCAACGCCGACAAGATCGCGTCGTTCCTGCAGAACAACCTCGGCCTGAACAAGGACGCGGCGGCCGGCGTGCTCGGCAATCTCCAGCAGGAGAGCGGGCTCGAATCGGACATCAACCAGGGTGGTGCGCGCGGCGGCCCGTCGGCCAACAACGCCGACGACAACCAGAACGGTTACGGCCTGGCCCAATGGGGCGGCGTGCGCAAGGAAGGCCTCGAGCAATTCGCCGCATCGCAGGGCAAGCCGGCCAGCGACCTCGGCGTGCAGCTCGACTATCTGGCGAAGGAAGTGGGCGAAAAGCCGGGCCTGGTCGATGCGCTGAACAGCGCCGGTTCGCCCGACGCGGCCGCGAAGGTGTGGGATCAGCAGTTCGAGATGGCGTCGGACCCGCAGATGCAGAACCGCAACCAGTACGCGGAGCAGTTCGCGAGCCAGGGGCTGTAAGCGCGACGCGCGCCGATGGAACCTCGATGAAAAAACGGCCGGCATTTCCATGCCGGCCGTTTTGCGCTGTGCGGCGCCGCGAGGGGCGTCAGCCGTCGTTGCGCGGGATGGAGAGCACCGGCAGGCGGATGCAGTCGGACGGCGAGCCGTCGTCGCGCATCGCCTTCGCGATCATCGTCACGCCGATATTCCACGGGTTCGCATACGAAGCCCACGGCTGCGCGAGCGCGGCCGTCGCGCTGTGACGCGCGTGCACCGTCGGCCCGTTGGCCGGCGCTGCAACGTTTGCGCGATCGGCTGGAACCAGCAGCGCGGACGCGCGCGTTTGCGGCGGGCAGGCCGGCGCGGCTTCCTGGTGCGTGCGTGGCGGCGCGGCGTCGAGTTCGTCGAGCAGGTCCGGCAGGCCATCGTCGGCCATCGCGAGATCGTTCGGAGAACTGTCGATCACGCCGTCGGTCTGTTCGATCCGGTAGCCGTGGGCATACATGGTGCGCAGCGCGACGCCGGCTTCGCCGGTCAATTCGAGCTTGCGGCGCAGCTTGTAGATATGTTGTTCGAGACGCCGACCGACGATGTCTTCCGTGCTGCCCCAGATCGCGCCGGCCAATTGGCGGCGCGTGACGTATTCACCGGCGCGCGAGAACAGCAGCCACGCGATCGCGAATTCGCGCGTGGTGACACGCACGCTGCGGCCGGCGATTTGCACGGTGCTGGCCTGCTGATCGAGCGTATACGCACCGAGCGTGACGCGCTGTTCGTCGCGCGGCGCCGGTTCGGCCTCGACGCGGCGCATCGCGCGCAACGCACGGGCGGCCAGTTCGTTGCGATCGAACGGGGCGAGCACGACGTCGTCGGCGCCGGCGTCGAACGCGCGCTCCAGGCTGTCGCGATCGGTAAACGTGCCGACCACCAGCACCGGTGCGCGGCGGCCGCCATAGAAAGTGCGGCGGGCGAAAACGGTGCGCGTGCCGTCGATGCCGGTGGCGGCGTCGACCAGAATCACGCGGTAATCGTCCCGATACAGGCCGCGCGCCAGCGCGACATCATCATCGAATTGAATGCATTCGATCGATGCGTCGAGAAAATGCTGGCGCAGTCGTTCGAACATGCTGACGTTGGGCGTTAATACGGCGAACTTCAACCTGAACCTCCTTTCCTTGTCCCGGCGTGCAATGAACCGGCAGGCTACTGGCACGGAGCGAAATTACAGGCATAGAAATTCCAGGGGTGTAACTTATTGTTAACCGTGGGAAAGAAAATGAGAGTTTTGAAGTACTAAAAGTGAAGGTTTTTCGAATCGTGGAATGCGATGTTTAGTTTTTAATCTAAACAACATGTTTCCTAATGTATTTGTAAGCTTAAATCGCGTGTCTTCAGACAAGATTGTAATTTCATTGAAAGATACCTGGAAATAGGTATAAGTGGTATCGAATCGATTACATTTCAGTTTGTAAAGTTAGATGAGATTTGGTGAGTAATGCTCGGCATTACTTGAAAGGCACGCTCGAATTTCCATGTATATGCAGTGGAAATGCGCAAAGAACCCCTGTCGCGCTTTCATAAAGAAAACAAAAAGACCTGCTATTGAGCGAGGGGTGACGTGCGGTAAAGCTGGTAGGTCGCGAAGTACGGCACGTAGAGCTGCGTACCCTCCACGCGGCAGGCGTCGCTGGCCGGAATTCCGCCTCGCGTATTCATTCTGATCACCGCGCTGATGTTCGTCATGCGGCCGCCCTGGCCGTCGCCGGCGCGCGTGCTCGCATCGATCCCGTAGCGCACCCACGGCAACGCATTGGCGTCGACGATGGTGGCCGCCAGCGTCTTGCCCACCGCAAAGCTGCCGTCATGGGCGAGGAAGTAGCGGCCCGGCGTGACCGAGCCGACGCTCTGGCCGTGCGCGTCGATCAACGTGGCTTCCGGCCCATAAGGTTGCCAACGCAACGTCTGGCCGGCCGGGCTGCCCGGCGCGCCGGGTTCGAGCGCCGTCACGCGATGACATCGATAGACCTGGTCGCCCGCCGCCGTCAGCGTCTCCTGCCACAGCTCGGCCGTGGGGCCGCGCAGCGAATCGGGCACGCCCGCATCGGGCGGACCGGGCGGCGGCGGCGTCGCGCAACCGGCGAGCGTGGCGAGCAGCGCGAGCGCGGCCGGCGCCAGGGCGCGGCGGCGCGGGTTCGCCGGGGCGAGGGCCTGCGATGCCCGGAGGCGGTCGACGAACGGAAAAGCGTGCATGGCCGCGAACGGAAAGTCGGTAAGCCCTTATCAGACAGGAAGCGGGGCAGGTACGCGCGCGGCAACCCGAAGCATTGCGCGGCGACACGCAGCGATCCCCCGCACGCCGCTGCGTGTCGCTACGCATCCCTTGCTCGTGCTTCGCATTTCCGGCAGGACGTTCGGATTGCCGAAGTTTCGCGGCGCGCCCGTTGACTAACATTGGAAACGGCATAGCGCCTCCTGTGACAGGCGGCATATGACGTAAACGCAGCACGTCTATTTCGGACCCACATAGGAGGCCACATGAATGTAGCTGGCGGAATTGGAGTCAACCTGCAAAGCCCGATCACCAATGCGGGCAATGCAGCGAGCCTTTCGGCGCAGATCATGCCGATGCTGCAGCAGACCGAGCAGATGGTCAGTCAGCTGGCAGGCTCGGTCATGCAGCAACTGATCGGTCAGATGCAGCAGGAACTGAAGCAGGCCCAACAACTCGCGCAGACGCTCGGCGGCGGCGCGGGCAATGCGACCGGCGCGGGTGACGGCGCAGGTGGGGCTGGCGGTGCGGGCGCAGGCGCCGGCACGGGTGGCGCGGGCGATGTCGGTGGCGATGCCGGCGCGGGCGCGATCGGCGGCGCGGCCGGTGCGGGCGCGGCGGACGGCTCGGGCATGACGACGCAGTCGGCGGCGGGTGCGCTCGCGTCGTACATGTCGCAGAACAACATCGGCTCGATGGACCCGAACGCGCTGTATCAACTGGCGCAGAACCCGCCGGCCGGCACCCCGCCGGACGTGCAGAACGCGGCGAAGTTCATGCTGCAGAACCCGGACGTCTTCAAGGCCATCGAAACGCACGACGTGGCGGGCGCGGATGGCGTGGCAGGCCAGGGCGACATGCAATGGGCCGCGCAAGGCGGTGCCGATAACGTCGCCAGCGGTGCGGGCGGTGCGGGCGGTGCAGGCGATGCAACCGGCGCGGGCGATGTCGGCGGCGACTCGACCACGGCCGGCGACGGCTCGGGCGCGGCATCGGGCGGCGCGCCGATGACGATGCAATCGGCCGCGGGCGCACTGGCTGCCTACGCGAACCAGAACGGCATGAGCACGGTCGATCCGAACGCGCTGTACCAGATGGCGATGAACCCGAAGTCCGGCGAATCGCAGGATGTGCAGAACGCGGCGAAGTTCATGCTGCAGAACCCGGATGCCTTCCAGGCCATCGAGACCAACGACGTCAAGGGCGCGGACGGCCTGTCGTCGATCGCGAACCTCGAGAAGGCCGCGCAAGGCGAGATCGCCGACCCGACGGCCGGCTCCGGCTCGACCGCTTCGGCCTCGGCCTCGCAACCGATGGGCGGCATCTCGCCGGAAATGTTCATGCAGATGGCCGGCATGGGTGGCATGGGCGGCCTGATGGGCGGCCTCGGCGGCGGCCTCGGCGGCGGCATGGGCATGATGGGCGGCATGGGCGGCCTGCAAATGCCGAAGGCGCAAGACAGCGACGACGACAACGCGTAAGGCTCGCGGCCGGCCCGCTCCGCGAGGAACGGGCCGCGTTGTCGGTTATACGCGTCCTCGCGGGGCGGCCGTGCCGCCCCGCGTTTCCCATTCCTAAATTTCGATACCGCGTTCCATGACCTCGCTCTCATCCCTTTCGTATTCTTCCCCGTCCGTCAACGATCCGTCGATGACGGGCACGAATGATTCATCGGGCGGGATGCAGTCCGGCCTGCAGATGATGGAAAACCTCAACTCGCAGCTCCAGCAGATGGTGCGGGCGTTGATGGAGGCGGCACAACAGCAGCAAAGCAACAGCGGCGACGCGGGCGGCGATTCGTCCGCCTCGGGCAGCGGCAGCGGCGGCATGCAGATGCCGCAATCGGACCCGTCCTCGGCGCTCGATGCGACGGGTGGCGCGGGCGATGCGTCGGGTGCGGCCGGTGCCGCCGGTGCGGCCGGCGGCGCGGCCACGGCCTCGACCGACGACGGCAAATACGCCGCGCTCGATCAGTACAGCCAAACGAACGATCAGTCCGACATGTCGAAGTGGGCCGATCTCGCGCCGGCCGACCAGGGCGCTTCGCTGGAGCGTCCGCTGGCGGCCATGCAGATCCTGAGCGGCAAGACCGGCCCCGACGGCCAGCCGCCGAGCGACGCGCAGAAGGCGGCGGCGATGCAGTTCGTCAACGACAACCCGACGCTCAAATCGGCGTTGCAGAACACCGGCGCGCTGAAGTCCGACGGCACGGTCGATACGAAAAAGATGCAGGGCTTCATGGGCCAGGTCAGCACCAACCTGAGCCAGGCCGATTCGGATATCAAGGACTACATGAAGAAGCATCCCGACGCGGATGCCGATTCGGTCAACGTCGAACGTTCGGCGGGCCTGATGAAGGCCTACAACGCGATCACGGGCGAATCCGAAGGCCACAAGTCGAACGGCAAGAACGGCAACAACTACACGCACGGCGGCAAGAGCGGCGGCGGCCTGACGACCCAGCAGCAGGTCGAGGATCTGCAGAAGAACTCGGGCTTCAGCTCGGCGCTCAAATCGGCCGCCACGGCGTTCGGTTCCGACGGCGGCTTCGACGATCTGGATCGCAGCGGCGACGACAAGGCCACCCACAAGCGCGATCAGGTCTATTCGACCAAGAACCTCGATCACTTCCTGTCCGACGATGCGCCCACCACCCAGGCCGGTTCGCAGCAGTTCCTGCAGAACGCGAGCCTGGAGAACATCACCGGCAACACCGACATCAGCAGCCTGAACGGCGACGTGATCCAGAACCCGCAGAACTACTCGCCGCAGCAGAAGGCCGCGGTGATGGTGAAGCTGATGGAAACGCTGGTGGACGTGCAGGCCGGCGGCTCGGACAAGCTGCGCAACGTCGACAAGACGGTGGCGGCGCTACAGCAGGACATCCAGAAGCTCGCGAGCGACCCGGACACGGCCGCCTATCTGCAGAAGACGGTGCCGCCGGAAATGCAGCAGATGTCGGGCGAATTCCAGGGCGCGGGCGGCGTCACGTCGGCGGGCGGCGGCGACTCCGGCTCGGACGGCACGGCAGCGGCCGGCGGCAACGGCCAGAACCCCGGCCAGACCATCGACGACGTGCATCGCGGCCTGAGCGACGCCAAGACGGTGGCGCAATCGCTCGGCGATCTCGCCAAGGGTGAAGGCTCGATGGGCCTGAGCGGCGACGCCGCGGTGGGCGAAGCCGCGGCCGGTGCCGCGGAAGGCGGCGCCGAAGGTGCGGCGGCGGGCGCGGAAGCGGCCGAAGGCGCGGCAGCCGGCGTGGAAGGCGGCGCGGCGGCAGGCGAGGGCGTGCTCGGTGCGGTCGGCGGCGCGATGGCGGCAGCCGCGCCGGTGATGGCGGTGGGCGCGGCGGTAGTGGGCGTGGCCGGCATCATCTTCGCGATCGTCGAGGCCGTGAAGAAGCACAACGACCAGAAGGCGTTCGCCTCGAACGTCAACCCGACGCTGCAACAGTTCGGCATTCCGCTGCCGTCCTGATCGTCGGCATCCCAAAACGTACCGGAGGCCCGCATGCGCAGCCTGGTATTCGACCGTCACGACGAGGTCAACCTGTTCGTGGCGTCGCGCACGGGCGAGGAGCGTTACGACGACGCGCGCGCGATCGGTCTCGCCAAGGATGGCGAACTGGTCGCGGGCGTGGTGTTCCAGGGGCACAACGGGCCGAACCTGTTGATGCACTTCGCGCTCGGCGCCTCGCGCCACGTCATCACGCCGGCCTTCGTGGCGGCGGCGTTTCTTTACCCGTTCGCGATGCTGCGCTGCCGGCGCGTGACGGGCCTGGTGCGCGTCGACAACCCCGAGGCGCAGCGGCTCGACGAGCATCTCGGCTTCGTGCGCGAGGGCGTGATGCGCGGCGCGGCCGGCGACGGCACCGATTTCATCCTCTACGGCATGTTGCGCGAGGAATGCCGCTATATACGCGGGCGTTATCTGAAGGCGTTCCTGAAGGAGACCGAAGGGATTCCGGACGAGGCGGCAATGCCGCAGGCCGATACAGTGGATACGGACGAGCCGGTGCGCGCGGCTGCCTGAAAGCACGCATTCCTCCGGCGTGGCGCTGCCGTTTCGTCATCCTCAGGGATGACGAGCCGCGTCACGCCCCTGCCGTTTGCGGCGCGGCGAATTCCCCGAGCATCCAGTCGCGCAGCTTGCGCAACGCCGCGCTCGTCTCGAAGCGCTCGGGCGTGTAGCACAGGTAGTGGCCCTGGTTGTCCACCTCGACCGGCGCGTCCACCGGCTGCACCAGCGTGCCCGCGTCGAGCGGCGAGCCGATCAGGAAGGCCGGCACCAGCGCGAGGCCGAGCCCGGCCTGCGCGGCCTGGATCAACACCGCATATTGCTCGAAGCGCGGCCCCGCGAACGCGTTCATGCGCGTGACGCGGTGCCGTTCCGACCATTCGAACCACACGCTCTCGGCCTGCTCGTGCACCAGGCGCGGCGCGTCGGCCACGTCGGCCGGGGTGTGCAGCGCATGTTTGGCCGCGAACTCGGGCGAGCAGACCAGCACGAACGTGCGGCCCGCCAGGTAATCGCAGCGCACGCCTTCCCAGCGGCCGTCGCCATAGCGGATCGCCGCGTCCAGCCCGAACGGGAACGGGTCGCCGTGCGCCAGATGGCGGCGAAAGCTCAACGTGACGTTCGGCGCGGCGGCCACGAACGCCGGCAGGCGCGGCACCAGCCACTTGGTGGTGAAGGTCGGCACGCTGGCGATGGTCAGCAGGTCGCTGTCCTCGCGCACACTGAGCAATTCGAGCGAGGCGTTGCCGATCTCGCGCAGCGGCCCCGTGACGCGCGCGTGATACACCTGCCCGGCGCGCGTCAGCGACAGGTTGCGCCCCTCCCGCACGAACAGCTTCACGCCGAACAGCGCCTCCAGGTTGGCGATCTGGCGGCTGACCGCGCTCGGCGTGAGGCCCAGCTCGCGCGCGGCATACGAAAAGTTCAGATGTTTGGCGGAACTGGCGAATGCGTGCAGTTCGGCGATGTTCGGATACAGGTGCTTCATCGCGAGGTGTTCCGGATTCGCAAGGGTCGATGCGCACTTTGTACGTTTTTTTCATGACGATGCCATGTCGAAAACGCACACTGGCGGCCGTCATCGCGAAGCCAAGCTGCTGATTCAACGAGGTTTCGCGCCGTTTCATCCGCTCGCCCACGGACGCCTCGATGTCTTTCTCCCCCGCCACGGCCGCCGCCGCTGGTGTTCCCATTCGTCGCAGCAATCGCGCGCCGTCGCCGGGCCGCGTGCTGGTGCGGGCCGTGGTGGCGCTGTTCGCGCTGTACCTGCTGCTGCCGATCGCGCTGCTCGTGATCGGCTCGACCGGGCAGAGCTGGACCAACACGCTGTTGCCCACTGGTTTCACCGGCCACTGGTACGCGGACCTCGCGGCCGATACGAGCTTTCGCCGCGCGTTCGGCACCAGCTTCGTGGTGGCGCTCGCGTGCTGCGCGCTGAACGCCGTGCTCGGCGTGCCGCTCGCCTACGCGCTGCACCATCGCGCGCGCCGTGGCGGCGGGCTGGCCGCGCGGCTCGTGATGCTGCTGCCGATCGCGGTGCCGGCGCTCACGCTGGGATTCGGCTATATCGCCGTGTTCGGCGGCGACACGCTGCCGTGGCTCGGCACGCTGTGGCTGATGATCGCCGCGCACGCGGTGCTGACGCTGCCCTACCTGCTGCAAACGCTGCTCGCCGACCTGCGCCACCTCGACCTGGCCACGCTCGAAGCGTGCGCCGCCACGCTCGGCGCGACGCCGCGCCGGCAGTTCTTCACGATCGTGCTGCCGAACCTGCGTCACAGCCTGTTCGCAGGGCTGGTGATGGTGGCGGCGCTGTCGATCGGCGAGTTCCAGATCTCGAACCTGATCGCCGGCTTTCGCTACCGCAACTATCCGGTAGTGCTGCTGCAGGCCTTCTACGGCGCGTCGGGCTTCGCCTGCGCCGCCACCGTGGTGCTGCTGGTGCTCGCGATCGCCGCGACGCTGGCCTCGGTCGCCACCGTGCAACGAATCAAGTAATGCCATGAGCCTCGAATTCGACAACCTCAGCTACACCTACCCGGGCGCGTCGCACGGCATCGCGAACCTCTCGCTGGCCGCCGCGCAGGGCGAACTGCTGGCCGTGATCGGCCAGAGCGGCTCCGGCAAATCCACGCTGCTGCGACTGACCGCCGGCCTGCTGACGGGCTACGCCGGGCGCATCGCGATCGGCGGCGAGGACGTGGCCGCGCAACCGGTGTGGCGGCGCGGGGTGGGCATGGTCTTTCAGCAGTACGCATTGTTTCCGCACCTGAGCGTGGCCGACAACGTCGCCTACGGCCTGAAGATGCGCGGCGTGGCCGGTGCCGAACGGCGCCGGCAGGCGCTCGCGATGCTCGAACGCGTGGGCCTCGCGAGCCACGCCGAGCGGCGGCCGGCGCAGTTGTCCGGTGGCCAGCAGCAGCGCGTGGCGCTGGCTCGCGCGCTGGTGATCGAGCCGCGCGTGCTGCTGCTCGACGAGCCGCTGGCCGCGCTCGACGCCGGCATCCGCCATCAGTTGCGCGACGAGATCCGCGCGCTGCAACGCGCCTGCGGCGCGACCACGCTGTTCGTCACGCACGATCAGGACGAGGCACTGAGCATGGCGGACCGCGTGGCGATCGTCGAGGGCGGGCGCGTGCTGCAGGTCGGCACGCCGCGCGAGCTGTACGAGCAACCGGCCTCGGCGCGCGTGGCGCGCTTCATCGGCCATTCGACGATCCTGAGCGGGCGCGTGGTGGCGGCCGATCGCGTGGACGTGGGCTTCGCGACGCTGTGTGCCGCGACCGGTGCGCATCGCGAGGGCGACGCCGTCGAACTGCTGCTGCGCCCCGAGCATGTGCAGGCCGATCCCGCACCGGGCGGCACCAACCTGATTCGCGGCGCATGCGGCGAGGTGCGCTACTTCGGCTCGACGCACCGCTACGACTTCCTGCCGCACGGCGCGGCCGCGCCGCTGGCCGGCGAGGGTCGCGAGGTCGCGCGGCACAGCATCGCGATCGACCCGCGTCATTTGCGCGTGCTGCCGGTGGCATCGAATCCGACGGTTGCGCCGAATGCGTGAAGCCGCTTCCCACCCGAACCACGCCGCCGCTCGCGCTTTCGAGCGGCGGCCTCAACCCGAACACCCCGTCTCCCGGAGAATCCCGATGTTCGCAGCACTCGCCCTGACCCAACGCATGCGGGCCGTCGCGCTCGCGCTCGGCACGCTGCTCGCGTGCACCGCCCACGCCGCGCAAGCCGCGCCGCTGTATGCCGGCGAGGACGCGCTCTACCAGAAGGCCGCCGACGAAGGCCTGGTAGTGTCGTTCGACACCGGCCCCGAGTGGGCCAACTGGAAATCGCTGTTCGCCGAATTCCGCAAGCGCTATCCGAAGGTGGAGATCACCTACAACGACATCGGCTCGGCGGCCACCGTGGTGGCGCTCGACAAGTCGCGCCGCCGCCCGCAGGCCGATACCGCCTACTACTTCGCCGCCTCCGCGCTCGACGCGAAGGCGCGCGACGTGGTCGCGCCGTTCAAGCCACTGAACTTCGACAAGCTGCCGCCCGTATTCCGCGACGCCGACGGCCGCTGGTTCACCGTGCATTCGCTGAACATCGCGTTCCTCGTCAACCGGAAGCTCGTGAAGGACGTGCCGCAGCGCTGGTCCGATCTGCTGAAGCCCGAGTATCACAACGCGGTGGTGTATCTCGATCCGCGCTCGACGGGCCAGGGCCAGGTGGACGTGTTCGCGGCGGCCTACGCGAACGGCGGCAGCGTGGACGATCCGAAGCCGGGCGCCGATTTCTTCGGAAAACTGAAGACCGCCGGCAACGTGCTGCGCGTGGAAGGCACCACGCCTTACGCGAAGTTCGTCAAGGGCGAGATCCCGATCCTGATCGGCTACGAGAACGACGGCCTGAAGGCGAAGTACGCCGACGGCATGGGCGACGCGGCCGAGGTGGTGATTCCGCAGGACGGCAGCGTGTCGGCGCCGTATGCGATGAGCCTGGTGAAGAACGCGCCGAACCCGTCGGCCGCGCAGCTCTGGCTGAACTTCGTGATGAGCGATGCGGGGCAGGCGCTGTTCGCGCAGGGCTACGTGCGCCCGGCCGTGCCCGGCGTGGCGCTCGCGCCGGACGTCGCCGCGAAGATGCCGAACGCGCCGCAGGTGCGCCCGCTCGACGTGGTGAAGGCCGCCGCGAAGAAGGCGCAGGTCGACCAGCTCTGGTCGCAGGCCACGCTCGGCCAATGATGCGGGCGACCTCTATCGAACGCCGCGACGCGGGCCTGTTGCGCCGCTTCGGCGCGGCGCCGGCCGCGGTGCTGTTCGCGATCGCGTTCGCGCTGCCGCTCGCGGCGCTGGTGGCTTCCGCGTTCGATGGCGGCGGCCATGCGTTCGGCGCGGTGCTCGGCGATCCGCTGGTGGCCGATGCGGTGCTGCGCTCGATCGGGCTGGCGGCGGCCACCGCCACGCTGTCGAGCGTGATCGGCGTGGCGCTGGCGATTGCGCTGGCCGGGCAGCCGCCGGCACGACGCCGCTTCGCGCTGGCCGTGCTCGGCGTGCCGCTGGCGTTCTCGGGCCTGGTGATCGCCTACGGCTTCATCCTGAGCTTCGGGCGCGCGGGCTTCGTGACGATGCTGCTCGCGCGGCTCGGGGCCGATCCGTCGCGTGTGGGCGGCGTGATCTACACGAGCTTCGGGCTGGCGATCGCGTATGCGTACTACCTGATTCCGCGCGTCGCGCTGATGCTGTATCCGGCGTTCGCGAACTTCGACCGCCGGCCGCTCGATGCGGCGCTGACGCTCGGCGCGCGGCCGTGGCGGGCCTGGATCGACGTGGCATGGCGCGAGCTGTGGCCGTCGGTGGCGGCGGCCTGGTGCCTGGTGGCGGCGATCGCGCTCGGCACCTACGGCACCGCCGTGGCGCTGGCCGGCACGCAGATCAACATCCTGCCGCTGCTGATGTACCTGAAGCTGTCCGACGGACAGACCGATTTTTCGCAGGCAGCCGTGCTGTCGATCCTGCTGACGGCGCTGTGCACCTGTGTGCTTGCAATAGGGGAATGGATTGTCAGACCAAGGCAACACTGAACGCGCGGCGCCGGCCCAGGCCGCGCTCGCGGAACTGGCGACCCGCCAGCGCGGTGCGAACCGGCTGCTGATGCCGGTCGGCGTGATCGGCCCGCGCGCGGCCACCGACGAACAACTGCGGGTGGCCGAAACCATTGCGCATGCGCTGGCGCAGGCCGGCATGGCGATCGTCGGCGGCGGCAAGGGCGGCGTGATGGAAGCGGCCGCGCGCGGCGCGCATCGGGCCGGCGGCATCGCCATCGGCCTGCTGCCCGAGGACGACGCGGAAGGCGCGAACCCGTACCTGAGCGTCGCGCTGCCGACCGGGCTCGGCATCACGCGCAACGCGCTGATCGCGCGCTCGTCGCTGTGTCTTATCGCGGTGGGCGGCGGGCTCGGCACGCTGTCCGAGATCGCGCTCGGGCTGCAATGGGGCAAGCCGGTGTTCGCCATCTGCGATGCACCGCAGGTCGCCGGCATCGAGACGTTCGATTCGGTGGATGCGTTGCTGGCGCGCGCGGCGCGTTGGCTGGGTTTGCTCGCTTGATCGGTTGATCGACTGAGCTTGGCAACGGGGTTTCGCAGTACAGGTTTTTCCGTCAACTAAAAGTAGGATTGCTAATCATGAAGAAGACCTTGATTGCGTCGTGCCTGCTCGGCGGCGTGGCCGCCGGCGCGCACGCGCAAAGCAGCGTGACGTTGTACGGGATCGTCGACAACGGCCTGGCCTGGCAGAACAGCGCCACCTCGCTCGGCTCGACCTCGGGCGGCCACTCGCTGACCAAGATGACGTCGGGCGTGTGGGCCGGCAGCCGTTTCGGCCTGAAGGGCAGCGAGGACCTGGGCGGCGGCACCAAGGCGATCTTCACGCTCGAAGCGGGCGTGAACACCGCGAACGGCACCTCGCAATTCACGGGCGGGATGTTCACGCGCCAATCGTGGGTGGGCCTGACCGATGCGCGCTTCGGTACGCTGACCGCCGGCCGCCAATACACGGCCTATTACACGATTCTGTCGCCGTGGAGCCCGACCACCTGGCTGACCGGTTATTTCGGCGCGCATCCGGGCGACATCGATTCGCTCGACAACATCTACCGCGCCAACAACTCGCTGGTCTATCAGTCGCCCACGCTCGGCGGCTTCACGTTCGCCGCGTCCTATGCGTTCGGCGGCGTGCCGGGCAGCGTCAACGCCGGCTCGACCTGGAGCGCGGGCCTGCAATACGCAAACGGGCCGGTGGGGATCGGCGCTGCATTCCAGCGCGTGAACAATTCGACGCCGGGCGGCGGCGCGTGGGGCGCATCGTCCACCACCTCGAACGGCGGCGCGGAAACGGCCGTGTCGGCGATCAACAACGGCTACCAGACGGCGCAGGCGCAGCAGCGCTTCGCCGTGACGGGCGGCTACCGCTTTTCGGATGCATGGGATGTTTCGGCATCCTATTCGAATGTGCAGTACATCCCGGGCGCGGGCTCGTCGTTCCGCAACACGGCGATCTTTAACACGGCCGGCGCGGTGCTGCATTTCCACCCGTCGTCGTCGTGGGATTTCGCGGGCGGCTACAGCTATACGCGCGCCACGCTCGCCAACGGCGTGGCGAACGCCGCGCAGTACCACCAGTTCTCGATGTCGCAGTACTACAGCCTGTCCAAGCGCACCGGCCTCTACGCGGTCGAGTCGTACCAGCGCGCCAACGGCGACACGCTGTCGAGCACCGGCAAGGTGGTGATCGCCACGCCTTCGCTGGGCGACGGCTTCGCCGCCACGCCGGCTTCGTCGCGCAGCCAGGTGGCGCTCGGGGTGGGCGTCGTGCACCGGTTCTGAGCGTGGGAGCGGGCCGCGCCGGTGCGCGCGGCTCGCTCCGCTTTTTCCACGCGAATTCGTCAGACCTCGCAACGGCCGGCGTGGCAAGCACGCCGGCCGTTTTCGTCATGACGGTGCGCCTGCCCCGCGAGCGTGCAGACGAAAACCACGCGCTGCATCAATTCCACAAAATCAACAAATACAACAAAACGGGCTTGACATCATTTATTGGCCTGCCTGTAATGGATCGCATCGCCCGGGTTGTCGGGCCTTGCTTCGATCCCGTGATGAATCCCCGATACCGTAACGATTTCATGCCGACCGTCAGTGCCGCCGCCGCCGATATTCGGTCGGGCGGCCTGACGCCGTCTGCGCTCGTGCAGCATTGCCTGAAATCGATTGAAACCCACAATGCCACATTGAACGCGTTCGGCGACGTGTACGCCGAAGCGGCTGCCGACTACGCCGACACGCTCACGAAGGAAGCGGCCGAGGGCCGGTTTCGCGGGCCGCTGCACGGCGTGCCGTTCGGCATCAAGGACCTGTTCGCCACGGCCGGGCTGCGCACCACGCGCGGCTCGCTGACTTCTGCAAATTACGTGCCGTCGGACGACGCGCCGATCATTCGCCGCCTCAAGGCGGCCGGCGCGATCCTGATCGGCAAGACGGCCACCACCGAGTTCGGCTGGAGCGGCGCGAGCCTGTCGCGCGTGTTCGGCGACGGCCGCAACCCGTGGAACCCGGCGCTGACCAGCGGCGGTTCGAGTTCCGGTTCGGCGATCGCGGTGGCCGCGCGCATGGTGCCGGCCGCGCTCGGCTCGGACGGCGGCGGATCGGTCAGGATTCCTGGCAGTTTTTGTGGCGCGTTCGCGCTGAAGGGCTCGCTGGGCCGGATTCCGACCTGGCCGTGGTCGGCCACCGAAATGCTCAGTCATGCCGGGCCGATCACGCGCACCGTGCGCGACAGCGCGCTGCTGTTCGACGTGCTCGCCGGCCCCGATTCGCGCGATCACCAGGCGCTGCCCGCGCCCGGCGAATTGTATGCCGCGCGCTGCGATGCACCGCTGCCGCCGCTGCGCGTGGCGTTCTGCCCGACGCTGTTCGGCGTGGAGGTCGATCCGCAAGTGGCGCGTGCGGTTGCCGCCGCCGTCGAGCAGATCGCACGCACGCTGCCGGTGGAGATCGACGCGCCCACGCTCGATTGGCGCGATCCGCTGCCGACGTTCGAGGCGCTGTGGGTGGCGGGGCGCGGCATCGTCTACGGCAACACGCTGCGCGATCGCATGGCCGAGCTCGAACCGGGCTTCGCGGCGCTGATCGAGCGCGCGTCGAGCTACGATCTGGCGGCCTATCTCGCGGCGGTGCAGCAGCGCGCGGCGTTCGCGTGCGAGGTGCATGCGCTGTTCGATCGTTACGACCTGCTGATCACGCCGACGCTGCCGATCCTGCCGTTCGAGGCGGAGCGCATCGCGCCGGCCGATTTCGACACGCGCGGCAGCGCCGTGCCATGGGCGCGCTGGACGCCGTTCACCTACCCGTTCAACCTGTCGGGCCACCCCGCCGCGAACGTGCCGTGCGGCTGGAGCGAGGCGGGCCTGCCGATCGGCATGCAGGTGGTGGGGCCGCGCCACGCCGATGGTGCGGTGCTGCAGTTTTGCGCGGCGTTCGAGGCGATCGCGCCCTGGGATCATCGGCTGCCGCCGATGCTCGGTGCGTAAGGCGGCTGCGATGCATCGCGCGAACTCGATCTCGACCGCCGCCGCGCCGCGCTCCGTGTGCGACGCGTTCGGCGCCTGCCGCGCCCCGGCGCGCGCGCATCGCGCCGCCGCTCGCGGCCACGCCGTGCGGGTGCGCGGCCCCCGCTACACTGGCGGCATTCCCGCGACCGAGACCGTTCTTCCCATGCTGAATCAGCCCCGCCTCCAAGAAATCCTGCGCCTCCTGAGCCAGCAGCAGCGCGTGAAAGCCGCCGATCTCGCCGCGTCGCTGCTCGTTTCCGAGGAAACGATCCGCCGCGATTTCAAGTACCTCGAATCGCTCGGCAAGCTGCGCCGCATTCACGGCGGCGCGATCCTGCCGAAGCTCAGTGAAGAGCAGCCGTTGCAGGTGCGCAACCGGGTCCGCACGCAGGCGAAGGCGCGCATGGCCGAATGCGCGGCGCAACTGGTGCAGGACGGCATGGCGCTGTTTCTCGACACCGGCACCTCGACGCTCGCGCTGGCCCAGGCGCTGACGCGCTTCGCCGGGCTGCGCATCGTCACCAATTCGCTCGACATCGCGATGCTCGTCACGCAGCAGAGCAGCAACCACGTGGTGGTGACGCCGGGCGACGTGCGCCGCAACGACAACGCGCTGGTCGGCCCGCACACGCTGGCCTTCGCGCGGCAGTTCCATTACGACATCGCATTCATGGGCATCGGGGGCGTCGATCTCGACCTCGGCCTGATGGATTACGAGGAGCCCGAAGCGATGTTGCGCCGGACCCTCGTGGAGCACTGCGTGCGCAGCGTGATCCTTGCCGACGACGGCAAGTTCGGACACCGCACGTTCATCAACACGCTGCCGTTCGTCGCGGTCTCGGCGCTGGTCACCAACCGGCCGCCGCCCGACGATTATCGTCAACGCCTGGAACAGGACCATGTCGACCTACTTCACCCCTGATCTGCCCGGTGCGCTCGATGCGCCGGGCGCGGACACGGCGCGCGCGTTCGACGCGCTGTTTCGCGCCAGTTCGGCCATCGGCGCGACGCACGCGGGCGGCCTGCACCGGCTCGCCGCCTCGGCCGAGGATGGCCGCGTACGCGATCTGCTGCGCGACTGGCTCGCGCATCACGGCTTCGCGGTGCACGTCGACCGGGTCGGCAACCTGTTCGGCCTGGCCGAATTCGATCCGGCCGCGCCGTGGGTGCTGTGCGGCTCGCATCTCGACAGCCAGCCGAGCGCCGGCCGCTTCGACGGCGTATACGGCGTGCTGGCCGGCGCGGTGGCGGCGGCATCGATCGTCGGGCGGTTTCGCGCGGCCGGGGTGCGGCCGGCCTGCAACCTGGCCGTGGTGGACTGGACCAACGAGGAAGGCGCGCGCTTCCAGCCGAGCCTGACGGGCAGCAGCGCGTTCACCGGCGCGATGACGGTGGACGCCGCGCTGGCCTGCACCGACGCGCAGGGCGTGACGCTGCGGCAGGCGCTGGCCGGCATCGGCTACCTGGGCGACACGATGCTGGACCTGCCGCTGGCCGCCTATGTCGAGATGCACGTCGAGCAGGGCGCGCGGCTCGAACGCGACGCGGTGCCGATCGGCGTGGTCGGTTCGACCTGGGCCGCGCTGAAGCTGCGCGTGCGCTTCGACGGCGAGCAGAGCCACACCGGCCCGACGCCGATGGCCGAGCGGCGCGACGCGCTGCTGGCGGCGGCGCAGGTGGTGACGGCGGTGCACGCCGAGGCGAGCCGGCACGGCGAGCGCATGCACAGCTCGGTCGGCCGCCTCGACATCTATCCGAACTCGCCGAACGTGGTGCCGTCGCGCACCACGCTGCATGTCGAATTCCGCTCGGCCTCGACCGACCTGCTCGACGGCGCGGCGCAGCGCTTCGACGCGACGCTGGCCGAGATCGCCGCGCACACCGGCACGCGTGTCGAAATCGAAAGCCGCCAGTTGCGCGCACCGCTCGCGCTCGACGCCGGGCTCGCCGCGCTCGCGCACGAGGTCAGCGCCTCGCTCGGCCTGCGTTCGGCCGACAGCGTGACGGTGGCCGGCCACGATGCGATCAGCCTGAGCCGCGTCGTGCCCGCCTGCCTGTTGTTCGTGCCGAGCCGCGGCGGTGTTTCGCACAACGAAGCGGAATTCACCGAGGACGCCGATCTGCACACCGGCCTGCGGATGCTCGAAGCCCTGCTGGAGCGGCTGTGTCTGTCGGCCGCGCCGGTACGCCGAGCGGGGCCGCCATGGTGAACGAAACCCCCGAACTGCTGCGGCTCGCGCACACGCTGGCCGAAGCCGGCATCGGCGCCGATGCGCGCATCGTTGCGGGCACTGCCGGCGTGGCCTCGCCGATGCGGCTCGCGACCGAATGGGCCGGCTTCACGGTCGAGCAGGGCGGCGCGACCTGGTACGCGAAGGTATTGCACGACGATGCGCGGCCGCTGGTCGATGCGTCATGCAGCGCGCGCGCCAGCCGGGCCGCCGCCGAGGCGGGCGCCGCACCGGCGTTGCAGGTGGCCGATACCGCGCGCGGCGTGCTGTTGTTCGACGCGCTGCCGGCCGAGGCGTGGCGCTGGGCGCGCATCGACGATCTGGCCGCGCCCGAGCCGTTGGCGCGGCTCTGGGCACGCAAGCGCGCGGTGCATCGCGGCCCGTCGCCGGGCTTCGAGCGGTCGCTGGCGGCCGATCTCGTGGCGCTGCGCGCGCTGTGCGCGCGCGATGCGGTGGCGCTGCCCGCCGGCCACGCGTGGCTCGACGAATGCGTCGATCTCGCCTGCGCGGCGCTCGACTGCGCGCGCACCGACAGCGTGCCGCTGCATGGCGACGGCGTGGCGTCGAACGTGATGGTGGGCCCCGACGGCGCGATGCTGCTGATCGATTTCGATCGCGGCGGGATCGGCGACCCGTGGTACGACGTGGCGACCACGCTCAACGAGCTGGCGCAGTTCGACGCGCAGTGGCGCGACGGCATCGCGCTGTGGGCCGGCCGTTGCGACGAGGCCGATTACGCGCGCTGCCGGCTTTACGCGATCGCCGACGATTGGTACTGGACGTTGTGGGGCCTCTGGCTCGGCGCGACCTCGCCGCGCCGGCTCGAATTCACCAAGCTCGCGCAATGGACGCTGCTGCGTTGCCGGCAGGCGATTCACGATGCGCGTTTCGAAGGCTGGCTGCGCATGCTGGGAGGGCGGACCTCATGATGACGCTGGGCGAAGCCCGCTCTGCGGGCGAACACGCGATCGAGGCGGCGATTCGCTGCGTGCCGGATTGGGACGACGGCCGCCGCGTGCGCTACGCGCCGGTGGGCGGCGGCATCTCGAACGCGAACTGGCGCGTGGAAGTCGAGCGCGAACCGACCGCGTATTTCTTCAAGGTGCCGGGGCGCGGCACCGAGATGTTCATCGACCGGCGCACCGCGCACGAGGCCAGCGTGAAGGCCGCCGATTCCGGTTACGGCGCGCCGGTGTTCGCGTTCCTCGAATCGTGCGGCGTGGAGGTGTTCGCGTTCATGGAGGGTTGGCGCGCGTCGTCGAACCTCGATTTCGCCGACGGCACGATCCGTCACAACGCGCTGCGCGCGCTGAAGGCGTTCAACGATCAGCCGCTGCTCGCGCAAACCAAGACCGCGTTCGACATGATCGACGAGCATCAGCACCAGGTCGAGACGCTGCACGCCGTCACGCCGCCCGACCATGCGTGGCTGTGCCGCCAGTTCCGGCGCGCGCGGCAGGCGCTGGCGGCGTCGGGCATCGATCTCGCGCCATGCATGAACGACACGCTGGCCGGCAATTTCATGCTCAACGAGGCGCGCGAAATCATGCTGGTGGATTTCGAATACGCGTCCAACAACGATCGGCACTACGAACTGGCGCTGTGGTTCGGCGAGATGTTCTTCGATGAAGATGCCGAGCTGGCGCTGATCGAGGATTACTTCGGCCGCGCCACGGCGCGCGAGATCGCACGGGTGCAGCTCTACAAGGCGCTGGCCGACCTGAAGTGGTCCACCTGGGCGATGGTGCAGCGCGCGGTGTCGACGATCGATTTCGATTTTCATAAATACGGAACCTGGAAGCACATGCGCGCTCGCGCCGTGATGCAGGATTCCC
>NZ_BAAILN010000120.1:0-3012 GCF_054589155.1 Burkholderia sp. 3C | reverse complement strand
GGGCGAACGGCGCCGCGCGGCGCGCGGCGAATCGACAACCGGTGGCGAAATTCAGGGTGAAACGGCATGTCAGTCATTCAGTTATCCGTATTAAATTTCGGCGGCGCGCCGGTGCGTGCGGCGAATCGGGAGGTGGGGCGATGAGCACGGTATTCGAATCCACGCAGGCGTCGGGCAAACGCGGCGCGATCCGCGTCGCGTTCGGCATCTACTTTTTCCTGCTGTTGATGATGGCGCTGTTCCCGCCGCTGTATCTGGGCGTGAGCGGCAGCACGCGGCTGGTGTTCGGCGTGCCGCTGCCGATCTTCTACTGGATCGCGAACGCGGTGCTGGTGGGGCTCGGCTGCTGGGCGCTTTACGTGACGGAAGGGCTGACCGGCGAACTGGCCGACGAAGGAGAAGCGGCATGAGCGAACTGACCGGAGGCGGCAACCCGTTCATCACGTTCGGGACCATCGTGGTATTTCTCGCCGCGATGATCGCGGTGCTTTACGCCACCAACCGGCGCAGCACCACGTTCGCCGATTACGCCGTGGGCGGCCGCTCGTACGGGCCGTGGTACGTGGCGATGAGCTACACCAATTCGTGGTGGCCCGGCTCCACCTTCACGGCGTTCTTCGCGCTGTCGGTGGGCGGCGTGCTGGGTTTCTACGGGATGGTCTACGCCACGCTCGGCGTGACCGCCATGTACCTGATGGCGAACCGCGCCTGGACCTGGGGCCGCCAGTTCAACCTCACCACCCAGCCTGACCTGCTCGGCATGCGCTTCAACAGCCCGGCCGTGAAGCGGATCGCGTCGATCATCGGCATCATCTCGGTGTTCCCGTGGGTGGTGATGGGCATCCAGGCGCTCGCCACGCTGTTCCAGTTCGCGAGCTTCGGGCAATGGACCGTCACGGCCTGCCTGGCGGTGGGCGTGGCCGTGGTGCTGATCCGCCAGTACTGGACGGTCAGCATGGGCATGCGCGGCCTGATCATGACCGACATGTTCCAGGGGCTGATCGCCTACGTGGTGTGCGCGGTGGTGTGCGTGCTGCTGCTGGCCGGCCCGCATGCGTCGTTCTCGAACCTCTCGCAACTGACCGGCAAGATGCTGCTGATCCCGGGCGACGCGCGCACGTCCTACGGGCCGTGGTACATGTTCAGCCTGATCTTCACCGGTGTGATCGGCTCGATGTGCTGGCCGATGAGCTTCCAGCGCATCTACACGGCGAGCGGCGTGCGCGCCGTGAAGAAGGGCACCTTGCTGACCATGCTGCTGGTGGGCGGTTTCTACTGCATCCTGATGCTGTTCGCGGCGGCGGCCAGCCACGACCCGAAGGTGGCGGCCAACCCGCAGCACGGCTGGTTCGTCGCGCTGGCCGACATCGGCGGCCCGTGGCTGCTGGCGCTCGCCATCGTGATCGTGCTCGCGGCCAGCATCGGCCACGTGGACGGCTGCGTTCAGGTGTGCGGCACGCAGTTCGCGAACGATCTGGCCACCTGGCGCGCGCCGCGCACCGACAAGCAACTGATGGTGCTGTCGAAGGCCGGCATGGCGGTGTTCATCATCGCGGCGGCCGTGATCGCCTACCTGACGTTCAACTACAGCCGCCTGCAACTGCTCGCGCAAATCTCCTATCAAGGGATCATCCAGCTCGCCGTGCCGCTGTTCTTCGGCATCTTCTCGCGCCACGGCAACAAGCAGGGGGCGATCGCGGGGATGGTGGTGGGCATCGCGATCGCGATCGTGCTGACCACGCTCTATCCGGACGACATCCGCGCGCTCGGGTCGCTGACCAGCGGGATCGTCGGCTTGATCGCGAACTTCCTGGTGTTCGTCGGCTGCGCGATCGCGATCCGCCCGTCGGCCGAGGAGAAGGCGCGGCTCGATCGGCTGTTCGCGAAGCCGTCGCGCTCGCCGGCGGCGGCTGGTGCGCCGGCGATGCACTGATCCGGTTGCAATGTTTGGCATGACGAACCGCCCGCGTGGTGGTTCGTCGGTGGTTTTCTTTCAGATTCCTTCCGACTTCTTTCGATGGACACCGCATCATGACCCTGGCGATCTTCGATCTCGACGACACCCTGATCGATGGCGATTGCGCGAGCCTGTGGAGCCGCCGCATGGCCGAACTCGGCTGGGCCGACGGCGACGCGTTCGTGCGCCGCTGCGACGAGATGATGCGCGCGTACGGCGCGGGCACGCTGTCGATGGGCGATTACATGGCGCTGACGCTTGCGCCGCTGATCGGCCGTGGCGGCGTCGAGGTGCGGGCCGCCGTCGAGGCTTTCGTCGGCGACGTGATCGTGCCGCGCATGCGGGCCGACGCGCGGCGCGCCGTCGAGGCACATCGCACGGCCGGCGACCGCCTGCTCGTGATCTCGGCGTCGGGCGCGCATCTGGTCGAGCCGATCGCCGCGCGCTTCGGGATCGACGCGGTGATCGCGATCGACCCCGAACTGCGCGACGGCGCGTACACCGGCCGCACGGTCGGCGTGCTGCCGTTTCGCGAGGGCAAGAGCGTGCGGCTCGACGCGTGGCTGCGCGATACCGGCGAGGCGCTGGCCGGCGCGAGCTTCTATTCCGATTCGCACAACGACCTGCCGCTGCTTGGCCGCGTCGATCGCCCGCATGCGGTGCGCCCCGACCCGGTGCTCGAACGCCAGGCGCGCGAGGCGGGCTGGCCGGTGCTCGATTGGCGCTGAGATTCGGTGCTGAGGTCCGGCGTTGAGACCCTGGTGTAGAGTTCCTGCGCCGAAGCCCTGCGCCGAAGCCCTGCACCGAAGCCCTGCACCGAAGCCCTGCACCGAAGCCCGGTGCCGAAGCTCTGCACCGAAGCCCTGCACCGAAGCCCGCCGCCGCCACCCGGTGCTGCCATCCAGCGCCGAAGCCCTGGCTCTGCCACCCGCCGCCGAAGCCCCGCCGCGCCATCGTCCAGTCCGCCGCTCGCGCAGCGCTTCGCACGCGCGCGCCGGCACGCTTTCACGAATTCCGCTACAGTCGTCGCGCCCGGCCTCGCCCCGTATGGCGGC
>NZ_BAAILN010000119.1:156610-162573 GCF_054589155.1 Burkholderia sp. 3C | reverse complement strand
GAGGAGCGGGGATGGCGCCTGACCATCCCCGGTTAGCGATGACGGAATTCCCCCCGCTTGCCGGCGTCAGCTTCAAGCACGACCATCTCGCCGCGATAACCGAGCAACGGCCTGCAGGCCTGTTTTTCGAAGTGCACGCCGAGAACTACATGGGCGACGGCGGCCCCGCGCACCGCGCGCTCGGTGCGATACGCCGCAACCATTCGTTATCCGTGCACGGCGTCGGCATGTCGATCGGCGGCCCCGGGCCGCTCGATGCGCGCCATCTCGCCCGGCTGCACGCGCTGGTCGCCCGCTATGAGCCGATGCTGGTGTCCGAGCATCTGGCGTGGTCGTCGCATGGAGGCACGTTCTTCAACGACCTGCTGCCGCTCCCCTATACGGAACAGACGCTCGCCACGGTCTGCGCGCATATCGATCAGGTTCAGGACACGCTGCAACGACGCATCCTGCTCGAAAACCCTTCGACGTACGTAGCATTTTCCTCTTCGACGATGCATGAGGTCGATTTCCTGCGCGCGGTAGCGAAGCGCACCGGTTGCGGGCTGCTGCTCGACATCAACAACGTGTTCGTGTCCGCGTGCAACCAGCGCGGCTCGGCCGAGGCCTACCTCGCCGCGTTTCCGCTCGAACACGTCGGCCAGATTCACCTGGCCGGGCACAGCGAACAACGCGACGACGAGGGCGAACCGCTGCTGATCGACAGCCACGACCGCTCGGTGGCCGACCCGGTCTGGGCGCTCTATGCGACCACCATCGCCCGCACCGCCGGCATCCCGACGCTCGTCGAATGGGACAGCGCGTTGCCGGCCTGGCCCGTGCTGCACGCCGAAGCGCGGCGCGCCGCCGAGGTCATGCGCGGCGCATCCATCCAGGAGCGCGCTCATGCGTCATGACGCACCCGTCCCCGGCGCACCGATGCAAGATTTCGCGGCCGGGCTGCTCGACCCCGCCTGCGCGCCGCCCATCGACGCAATCGCGCCGGACCACAAGGGCGTCGAGCAGCGCTACAACGTCTACCGGAACAACGTGACGGTGAGCTTGATCGACGCGCTCGCGGCCATCTACCCGGCCGTGCAGCGCATCACGGGCGTCGAATTCTTTCGGGCGATGGCGCGCTTTCACGTGCGCGAAACGCCCCCGCAATCGCCGCTGCTGTTCGAATACGGCCACGCGTTCGCGCCGTTCATCGAGCGCTACGAATACGCGTCCGAGATGCCGTGGCTGGCCGATGTCGCGCGGATCGAGCGCGCCTGGCTCGACGCGTATCACGCCGAGGACCAGCCGCACCTGAGCGCCGCCGCGCTGGCGCAGGTCGCCCCCGACGCGCTGATGGCGCTGCGCTTCGTGCCCCACGCCGCCGCGCGCATCGCCACCTCGCGGTTTCCCGCGGTATCGATCTTCGTCATGAATCGCGACGACGACGCCACCACCACGCTCGTATCGAGCACGCCGGAAGACGCGCTGATCACGCGCGTGGACGACGCGGTGACCGTCTCGCGCCTGCCGCCGGGCGGCGCCGCGTTCCTGCGCGCGCTGTTCGACGGCGAGCCGTTCGGCTCGGCCGCCGCCCATGCACTCGAAGCCGATCCGGCCTTCGACCTGGCCGCCAACCTTGCCGGCATGATCGCCGCCGGCGCCTTTACCTCGATTCGTACAGGAGCTTGACCATGATCTCGGATTCACGGAGCCAACCGCGCATGCCGCTCGCCACGCTTGCCCGAGCCGTCGGATGCGCTCGCCGGGTGGTCGAGCGCATCGCCCAGCCGTCGCTCGTGCAACTGGTGCTGCGCATTGCGCTGGCGGTGCCGTTCTGGAAATCGGGCATCCTCAAATGGAGCGGTTTCCTGCAACTCAACGACACGGCGGTCGACCTGTTCACGGATGTCTTCAAGCTGCATCTGCCGGGCGGCCCGTATCCGTTCCCGATGCCCGTCGTGTTCGCGTTCCTCTCCGGATGCGGCGAGGTGGGGTTTCCCGTGCTGCTGGTGCTCGGGCTCGGCACCCGCTTCGCCGGGCTCGGCCTGCTGCTGATGACCTGCGTG
This sequence comes from Burkholderia sp. 3C, assembly GCF_054589155.1. Lineage (NCBI taxonomy): Bacteria > Pseudomonadati > Pseudomonadota > Betaproteobacteria > Burkholderiales > Burkholderiaceae > Burkholderia > Burkholderia sp. 3C. Next base: position 160,528 of record NZ_BAAILN010000119.1, on the reverse strand, counting down.
GTCGAACTGACGGTGCCGGACGGCTGGCCGATCCACCTGACCTGGGCGGCCATGGCGCTCGGCGTCGCCGCGTGGGGGCCGGGCAAGATCTCGATCGATTACCTGCTCGGCGACCGGCAAGCGCGTTCGTCAAGCATGCCGAAGTAAATCGCACGAGCCTGCGTCGCCTCTCCGTTTTCCGGAGTGGTGACGCCGCCCACTCCCCAACTGTCGAGGTCGATTTCATCGATCACGACGAACGTCGTGTGATGCGGCTTGCCCATGACGTCGAACAGCAGATCGCTGACGCCCTTGATCAGCGCCTTCTTCTGCGCCGGCGTCGTCGCCGATTCGCCCGGCGCGGTGCCTTCGCGCGTTACCTTGATATTGACGTACGGCATACCACCCTCCGATGGTGAAATGCATTGCGCCGCACGGTCTGCCAACCTGCGGCGCCAATCTTCGGGTCGAGGCATCGGTTCAACCGAGGGTCAAACCGACATCGACGTGGCCACGCGTTGCATTCGCGTAAGGACACTTGGCGCAGGACGCCTCGCGACGCCCACCGTGCGTCGATTTACCAGCGGCCGGCGTGCTGACCGCCATCCACGTTCAGGGTTTCGCCCGTCACGAACTTGGCGTTTTCGAGGTACAGCGCGGCTTCCACGATTTCCGACACCTCGCCCATGCGGTCCATCGGGTGCATGCCGTTGAGCACGGCGTGCGTTGCTTCCGGGTGCATCGGGGTCTTGATATCGCAAGGATCTGCCGATTCGAACCGTGGCGGAGTATGTCGCGCGCGTGTTCGACGAAGCGCGTCCGCTATTCGAAGCGTGATGCGCGTGGCGCCATGGCGTTGCCGCCATGCCGCCACGTGCACCGAATTACTTCGCCGCCACGCCCGTGTCGTAGTCGAACTCGATACGGATACCGCCCGGCTCGTACACCATTGCATGACGCTTGGTGCCCTTGCCAAGCGGCTCGGGGGCGAATTCGATTCGCGCGCCCGGCCATGCGGACACCCGCTCGAACACCGTATTCAACGCTTCTTCGCTGGCGACACGCAGCGCCAGATGGTGCAGCCCGACGTTGCGTTTGCGGTCGAATTCGACGAGCGCGTTCTGCTCCGTTACCTGCCACAGCGTCAGCGTGACGTGCCCGTCCGACACGAAGGCGGCCGGGTATTCCGGCCGCTCGCCGACGACGTTCCAGCCGAGGCATTGCTCGAAGAATTGCCGGGTCGAGGCGAGATCCCGAACCGCCAGGCCGAGATGGTCGATGCCGCAGGTAAGCGCTTGGTTGGACATGGTGGGGGGTTCCTTCTGGTTGAATGAGGGCCGGCAGCGGCGGGTTCGCCTCGACGCCGCCGAACTTCCGGTTCACGGCATTCGGTGCATCGGGCATCGGGACCAACCCGGGCAACGCCTCGATCCGCGCCAGCCAGCGCCGAATGCTCGGGTAAGGATAGAACGAAACGGCGCAATCCTCCGAAGACGATACCAGGCGGCAAGTCGAATCAATGGCCGCCCCGCGCCGCGCTCACGCTTGCCAGAAGGTCCGGCCATCCGGCGCATCGTCGATTTCGGCTCGCAGGAAATCGTGCATCAGACGCACGCGGGCGACGTCGCGGGTGTCGGCATGCGTGACGAGCCAATAGCTGCGCGTCAGCTCGATGTCGTCGGGCAAGACGCGCACGAGTTCGGGTTCCGAGCGCGCGATGAAGCACGGCAGCACGCCAAGCCCCACCCCGCCCCGGATGGCGCCCGCCTGGCTGATCACGTTCGAAATCCGCGTGCGGGCCGCAATCCCGGCCGAGACCTGCGGCAGATAATCCAATTCGGAAGTCCACATCAAGTCGTCGATATAACCGACCCAAGGGCGGTCGACCATATCGCGCCGGCGTCGAATCGGCGGCGTGGCGGCGAGATAGCGGCGCGAGGCGTAAACGCCCAGCGTGTAGTCGACCAGCTTCTCGGCATAAACACGTCCCTGCGCCGGCCGCGACATCGTGATGGCGATATCCGCCTCGCGCTTCGACAGGCTGAACAACCGAGGATTGGCCACCAGCTCGATGTCGAGATTGGGATGGGTGGCCGTCAGGCGCGCGAGCCGTGGCGCCAGAAAATACGTGCCGAACCCCTCCGGGGTGCCGATTCGCACGGTGCCCGTCAAGCCGATCGAGCGGTCGTCGAAGCGCTCGCGCATCTTCAGCGTCAGGCTTTCCATCGCTTCGGCATCGTCGAGCAATTGCTCGCCTTCCGGCGTCAACACGAACCCCACGCTGCGCCGATCGAACAGCCGCGCGTTCAAGGCCCGCTCCAGCGCCGCGATACGGCGGCTAAGCGTCGAATGATCGACGCCCATTTGCTGCGCCGCAACGGTCAGCCTGCCCGCGCGGGCCACGGCGAGAAAGGCCTGAATGTCATCCCAGTCGAAACCGCGCATGTGATTTTGTGCACAGAGCATGTGTAGATTTGCGCATTCTATTGCAAAAAACGCGGTGCTATCTTGGTTGCGTCCGACGATGCACGGTTCATCGCATCGCCATCCGATCGCCACAAAAACACAGGAGACAAGCATGTCCTTGATCGCAAAACTTTCCGCCCGCGCCGAAGCCGGCAACCCCGTACGGGTCGGTTTGATCGGCGCCGGGAAGTTCGGCTCGATGTATCTCTCGCAGGCACCGCGCACACCGGGCATTCATCTGATCGGCGTGGCCGATCTGTCGCCGGCACGCGCGCGCGCCTCGCTCGAGCGCGTGGGCTGGGACGCCGCGCGCTATGCCGCCACCTCGTGGGCCGACGCGCGCAAGCACGGCACCACCTTCATCACCGACGATGCCGACGCGATGATCAAGGGCGACGACGTCGACATCGTCATCGATGCGACGGGCAGCCCCGCGGCCGGCATCCACCATGCGTTGCTGTGCTGCGAATACAAGAAGCACATCGTGATGGTCAACGTCGAGGCGGACGTGCTGGCCGGGCCGCTGCTGGCGCGGCGCGCGCAGGAAGCCGGCATCATCTATTCGATGGCATCGGGCGATCAGCCCGCCTTGATCGCGGAAATGGTGGACTGGGCGCGCACGATCGGCTTCGAGGTGGTGTGCGCTGGGAAGGGAACGAAGTACCTTCCGGCCTACCATCAATCGACGCCCGATACGGTCTGGGGGCATTACGGGTTCACCGAGGAACAGGTCGGCTCGGGCGATTTCAACGCGCAGATGTTCAACTCCTTCCTCGACGGCACCAAGTCCGCCCTGGAGATGGCGGCCGTCTCGAACGGCTGCGATCTGCGCCCGCCGTCGGATGGCCTGAGCTTTCCGCCGTGCGGCGTCGACGATCTGCCCAGCATCCTGCGCCCCACGGGCGACGGCGGCATTCTTTCGCACAAGGGGAATGTCGAAGTCGTGTCGTCGCTGGAGCGCGATGGGCGGCCGGTGTTTCGCGATCTGCGCTGGGGCGTGTATGTCGTGTTCGAAGCGCCGTCGCAGTATGTCAAGGACTGCTTTGCACAATACGGCTTGAAAACCGATGCCAGCGGCCGCTACGCCGCCATGTACAAGCCGTATCACCTGATCGGCCTGGAATTGGGCGTATCGATCGCCAGCATTGCCGTGCGCGGCGAGGCGACCGGCGCGACCGGCATGCTGCATGGCGACGTGGCCGCCACCGCCAAGCGCGATCTGCGCGTTGGCGAACGGCTGGACGGCGAAGGCGGCTTTACCGTCTACGGCAAGCTGATGCCGGCCGAGGATTCGCTGATGCGCGGCGCCCTGCCGATCGGGCTTGCTCACAACATGGTGCTGCAGCGTCCGATCAAGGCAGGCCAGACCGTGTGCTGGAGCGATGTGAGTTTCGATGCGAACAAGGAAGCGGTGCGGGTACGCCGTGAAATGGAAACGATGTTCCGCCGCGAGATGAACATCGTGCTGCCCGC
>NZ_BAAILN010000119.1:125482-156546 GCF_054589155.1 Burkholderia sp. 3C | reverse complement strand
CGAGAAAATCGCATCCTGACGCATCACCCGGATCGCCGCGGCGATCCTGCTTGACCGATCGAACTCGTTCGTACCGTCGGCAACCCCGGTTGCCGACGGCAGCGCCGCATCGGCGCACGGGCCACCAGGCGCGAAGATACGCGCGGGCGCGTGGAGCGAGGGGAAAACATGACAAGGCGTATCCACAGGAGGCAGGAGACATGAGTTCCTACGACAGCACCGTCGACCCTCGAGCACGCGATCATTCGAAGGTCGATGTTTACCGAAAGATCAGTTGGCGCATCATGCCGTTCATCGTGTTTTGCTATCTCTGCGCGTATCTGGACCGCGTGAATGTGGGCTTCGCGAAGTTGCAGATGTTGTCCGACCTGAAATTCAGCGATGCCGTTTACGGGTTTGGCGCCGGCATCTTCTTTATCGGCTACTTCTTCTTCGAAGTGCCAAGCAATCTCGCCTTGCACAAGATCGGCGCGCGCCGGTGGATCGCGCGCATCCTGATCACCTGGTCCATCATCTCGGCGTTGACGCTGCTGGTGAAAACGCCTACGCAGTTCTATCTCGTGCGCTTCCTGCTCGGTGTCGCCGAAGCGGGCTTTTCGCCGGGCATCATGTTGTATCTCACCTACTGGTTTCCCGCGAAAAAACGCGGCTTCGCACTCGGCCTCTACTACATCGCCATTCCGTTGGCCGGAGTCGTGGGCGGCCCCGCGTCCGGCTGGATCCTGCATTCGTTCGCCCATTCGAGCACGATGGCGGGATGGCAATGGCTGTTCCTGCTGGAAGCCTTGCCCGCCTTCTTTGCCGGCTTCGCCGTGCTCGTGCTGATGGTCGATCGGCCGCACGATGCACGCTGGCTGACCGAAGCGCAAAAGCATGAGGTGACGACGGCGATCGCGCTCGAAGATGCGCAAAAAACCGAGCACGGCAATGCGAAGGCGTTTCTCAAGGATCGCAATATCTGGAAGTTGTGTGCCGTTTATTTCTGCCAGATCATCGGGCTCTACGGCATCAGCTTCTGGTTGCCGTCGATCATCAAGGACAGCGGCATACGCGACGTCGAGGTGATCGGCTGGCTGTCGGCGATTCCGTATCTCGTGTCGGTGCCCGTGATCGTCCTGACGGGCATGAGCGCGGACCGCTTCCGCTCGCGTCGCATGCACTTTTCCGTCGCGCTGGTGATCGGCGCCGCTGCGTTCGCGGCCAGCGGCGCCGTCACCGGGCAGCCGATGTGGACGGTCGTCGCGCTCAGCGTGGCCGCCTCGGGCATTCTCTCGGCGCTCTCGTTGTTCTGGGGGATTCCCTCGGCGTTTCTCGCCGGCACGTCGGCCGCGATCGGGATTGCCGCCATCAACTGCATCGGCAACCTGGCCGGCTTCGTCTCGCCCTATATGGTCGGCCTGTTGAACGTCTGGACGCACGACAATCGGTTTGGCCTCTATGCCGTGGCCGTCTCGATGGCGCTCGGCGCGATATTCGTCCGTTCGATTTCCGGCAAGCTGGCGGACCGTTGATTCGCGTGGCGCGGGCGGGCCGTTCCGCGACGCGCGCAACGGCCCGCCCGGCTCGGCTTACTCCGCCGAGAACGTCACCGGCGCCATCGGTGCGGTATTCACGCTCAGTTTGAAAATGTCGGGACGCGAGTAATGGCCGACCGCGTCGAAATCGAGGTTGCTGGCGCGGCCCACCGCGGTATCGATGTCGGCGTAGAGAATCGTTTCCGTATCGAACACCGGGCCGGCCAGCACCTTGCCCAGCGGATCGACGATCATGCTGCCGCCGTGCATGATGTAATCGGCTTCGCCCGCCTCCAGATGGAAATCGTCGCGGAAGAACGCCGGGTATTCGTCCAGACGAATCGCCTGGCAGGCGCTCAGGACGTGAACGCGCCCTTCGAGCGCGATATGGATCATCGACGGCGCCCAGCTCGCGCGATCGTCCGCGGTCGGCGCGCAATAGATCTCCGTGCCTTGCGAATACATGGCCTGACGAAGCGCCGGCATGTAGTTCTCCCAACAGATCACCGTGCCGATCGAGCCGATGTGCGTCTCCACCGGCGCGATGGTCGAGCCATCGCCGAAGCCCCAGATGATCCGCTCGGTTCCGGTCGGCATCAGCTTGCGGTGATAGCCGGCCACGCCCTTGCCCGGCGCGAGCGTCACGCCCGTGCAATACAGCGTGCGCCCCGAGCGCTCGATCACGCCGATCACCACGTGCACGCCCGTTTCGGTCGACACGTCGGCCAGCAAGGCCAATTCCGGGCCGTCGAGCGTCACCGCGCCTTCCAGGTACTTCAGGAAGTGCGCGCGGCCGCCATCGGTGCGACGGCCGACCAGGGTGCCGAACGCCGCGCCTTTCGGATAGCCGCCCAGATACGCCTCGGGAAACACGGCCAACGTCGCACCTTCGCGAGCGGCGCTGCGGATCAGGCCGGCGGCCTTCTCCGCGCTTTTCATCGGCTCGAACGGAACGGATGCGGCTTGTACGACAGCAGCTTTGAACATCGTGCAACTCCAGTTTTTTAAGGTGGGTAACAGGGCCCAGCGCGCACGGCTTCAGGTCAGCCCTGCGCGATGTCCCGCTCCTTCGTCTCCGGCAACATGAAATAGAGGATGACGAAGCAAACGAATGAAATGCCGGCCAGGTACCACGCCGGGATGTTCGGGTTGCCGGACCAGCGAATCAGCGCGGCGGCCACGAACGGGCCGGGGCCGGCCAGCACGGCCAGCGCGAGGTTGTGGCCGACGGCGGCCCCGGTCGAGCGGATCGACGCCGGGAACACTTCCACCAGCAACACCACGTCCATCACCGCCGTCACCGCCACCAGCGCCGCCAGCACGATCAGGCCGGCCAGGATCGCGAGGTAGTTGCCGGTATTCATCAGCAGGAAGATCGGATAGGCGAGCACCGTCAGGCCGAGCGCCGAGGCCAGCACCAGCGGGCGCCGGCCGATCCTGTCGCTGAGGCGGCCCACCAGCGGCTGGAAGATCGTGTAGAGCACCAGGGCCACGCTGCAAAGCCACAGCGATGCCGTCTTCGACAGCCCGACCGTCTGCGTCAGATGGTTGTTCGCGTAGGCGATGAAGTAGTACAACGAAACACCGAACAGCGCCGAGAACGCGAACGTGATCACCATCGCGCGCCAGCGCTCGCCCTTCGGCACGGCTTCGACGCCGTTCATCGCGCGCTTGCGCTGCACTTCCTCGTACACGGGCGTGTCGCCCAGGCGGCGGCGGATATACATCGCCACCACGGTCATGAACACCGAGGCGACGAACGGCAGGCGCCAGCCCCACGACGCCAGATCGGCATCGCTCAGCCACATCGACAACAGCGCGGCGATGAACGTGCCGATCAGGAACGCCGCGGCGGCCGTGCCCGTGATGACGCTCGCGGCGAGCGCGCGGCGCGCTCTCGGTGCGCTCTCGACGATGTAGATGCCCGCGCTCGACCACTCGCCGCCCACCATCATCCCTTGCAGGAAGCGCAACACCACCAGCAGGGCCGGCGCGGCCAGGCCGAGCGTGGCATAGCCTGGCAGCAAGCCGATCAGCGTGGTCGACACGCCCATTCCGAACACGGTCGCGATCAATACCGCGCGGCGCCCGAGCCGATCGCCGATCGGCCCCAGCACCAGCGCCCCGAGCGGTCGCGAGATGAACCCCACCGCGAACACCGCCAGCGCGGAGAGCAGCGAGATGCCGGGCGCGCTCGACGGAAAGAAGGTCTTGCCGATGATCGACGCGAAATAGCCGTAGATCGCGAAGTCGAACCATTCCATGAAATTGCCGATACCCACGGCGAGCGAGCGTTTGCGCAAGTCGACGCGCTCGTCGTCGGCCACCTCGCCGTGCGTCGCGACAGCAGTGTTCGTCATACGATTTCCCCTGTTGATCCGGGTTCCAGCCCCGATAGATTGGTTGCACGCGCAGTTGCATGACGTGCCGGCGCCAGTGTTAAATGAGCCCTTGCTTTAATCAAACGATTGATAAAAATGAGCGTCATTAACGTGGCTAATATCAGCCGCCTGGACCTGAACCTGCTGGTGGTGTTTCAGTGCGTGATGGGCGAGCGCAGCGTGACGCGTGCGGCCGAGATCCTGAATCTGACGCAGGGCGCGGTCAGCTCGTCGCTGCGGCGGCTGCGCGAGAATTTCGGCGACGAGTTGTTCGTGCGCGGCGAAGGCGGCATGATCCCGACCCGGCGCGCCCTCGAACTGGCGCCCAAGGTGACCGAAGCCTTGGCCGCGATCGCGGTCATGATCGACGGCAAGGCGCCGTTCGCGGCGGAAACCTCGGCGCGCGTGTTCAACATCGCGCTGTCCGACGATATCGAAAGCTGCGTCTCGCCGATGCTCGTCAATGAAGGGGCCGCGCGCAATCTGTCGATCAGCCTCGCGTTCCTGCAAACCAACAGCACGCTGTGGAAATCGGCGCTGGCCGACGACGCGGTGGATCTGGCGCTGGTGTCCGAGCCGAAGGCGCTCAGTTCGCACTACTCATCGCAGATCCTGTTCTCGTCGTCGTACTCGTGCCTGTACGACGGCCCGCGTCTTCACATCAAGAGCCCGATCACGCGCGATGAATATCTGGCGCATCCTCACGTGCGCGTGTCGCGCGACGGCCGGCGCGGCTTCGTCGACGACCTGCTGGAAAGCGAGGGCATTCCGCGCCGCGTCAGCGCGTCGTTCACGCACTTTTCGGGCGCGCTGGCCTCGCTCGTGTATTGCGACGCGATCGCCACGCTGCCCACCTTCGCCGCGCACGCCTATGCGCGCATCGCGCGGCTCACCGTCAGCCCCGTCCCCATCACCACACCGGCATTTCGGGTGTTCATGGTGTGGAAGGCCTCACGCAACGACGATCCGCAAAACGCGTGGCTGCGGCGCTTCATTCTCGACACGACCCGAGAGTTGCAATACGAAGGCACGCGCACGGCCGCGGCGGCCGGCGCGCGCGCGCAGACACGCAGGAAACCGGCAACCGGGTGACCCGGAGCAGAAGCATGAAGCTCGTGGAGATATGGCAGTTGGCGGGCAATGACGGGCACCAGGCCGATTTCTACCTCGCCTCGTTCGAACTTGGCGAAGCGACGCGGTTGCCGCGATCGATGCAGGCGTGACCACTTACCTGTACGACGCTACGGTGGCCTTCATTTCGTCGAAGGCCGAACACCACGCGCTGTCGATTCAAAGCGCGGAAATGACGGCATTTCAAACCAGCCTGTTCGAAGTGCCTTGGGAGGCCAGCACGCCGGACGGAGACGCCAATCCTGGCGATTGACCGGCCCCGAGGGCATTCATTTCGCATTCCTTCCCGCTCAGGGCCGCAGCGCGATCGCTTCTTCCGCCCGCGCCGGCCGCTCGGGCATGTGCTCGCGCAGCTTGTCGACGAAGCGGCTCAACGCCAGCGACACGAACGCATCGCGGCGGCGCACGAGCACCGTCTCGACATGGCTGTCCTCGGGCGCCAGCGCATGGATCGCGAGCTTGCCGGCCGCCGCCAGCGGTTCCACCACCGAGCGCGGCAGCAGGCTGATGGCGATGCCGGCGCGCACGCAGCCGAGAATGCCGTCGAGCGTGCCCAGCTCCATGCGCTTGATGCTGGTCACGCCGCGCCGGATCAACTGGCGTTCGAGCCGCGCCCGATAGGCGCAACCGTGGCGGAAGATGGCGATCTTCAGTTCGCCGCGCGATTCGGCCCAGACCGGCAAATGGGGGCTCTGCGGGTAGCGTGCCCACGGCGCCGTCACCACCACCAGTTCCTCGGTCACCACCGCATCCGCGACCAGATCGACATGATCGACCGGCGCGCAAACCAGCGCGCCATCCAGCCGCCGTTCGAGCACGTCGTCGATCAGGCTCTGCGTGGTCCCTGTGGAGAACGAAATATCCACACGCGGGTAGTCGGTCGCGTATTCGACCAGCACCTCGGGCAAGCGCACCGCCGCCGTCGTCTCCATCGAGCCGACCCGCAGGATGCCGCCCGGCACCGAATCGCTTTCGATCGCGCGCCGCGCTTCGGTCATCATGTGATCGATCTGGCTGGCGTAGGGCAGTAGCTGCGAGCCGGCCGGCGTCAGCGACACGCCACGGCCGTGCCGGTGAAACAGCGGCACGCCGAGCTCGTCCTCCAGACGCCGGATGCGCTGCGTCACGTTGGATTGCACCGTATCGAGAAACAGCGCCGCCTTGGTGATGCTGCCGGTGCGCGCCACGGCCGCAAAATAAATCAGATCGCCCGAATCCATTCCGTCACTCCCTTCTTGCCGCGTCATCCAGATAGATGCAGCGGCACGCAATATCCGCACCAGACGGTACAGCGAGCCGACATGCCGGTCGCGCCCTTCGACGATGCACCCTGACGACACAAGCACGCCCCGATTCGACGCACCGCCACCGAAAACATCCGTCCTTGGTGCATGACGGCGCGGCGCATCACGCACCGTTTCAAGCGTCACCTCGCTCGCCACTGCGCGAATTCAACGCCAAAGACGGCATCGAACGCCTCGCATCGCCCCGCCATGCCCCGAGCCATCACGGATCCGAAACGCTCGCATCTCGATCCGTGAAGATCGCCCGCAGTGGCATATGCCCTGCGTGAGTAGCCAGCGACGGCAGCACTGCCAGCCGGCACCGGGATCTTCGGATCACTCACGAACCCGCTCATCACTCGCAGGCGACCATGAACACGACTGACTTGCCCCCTCTCCGCCCCTCGCGCCACGACGGCGACGACGAACACACACGCCTCGGCATCGCACTGACCGTGGTTCAGGTGCTGGTGTTCTTCGGCTTCATGTCGTTGTGCACGTTCCAGCCCGCGCTGCTGCGGCAGGACCCGCTGCATCTCGGCCTGCCGCTGTCGTTCGTGGCGGGCCTCGCCGTGATCGTATGCGGCATCGTCCTGACGGCGGCCTACGTGAGCGTCGCCAACCGCAGCCCGGAGCATTGAGATGAACAGGATTCCTCTCCTCACGATACTGGCGGCAGGCAGCGCGCTCGCCAGCCCGCAAGCCTTCGCGGCCGGCACGGTGCTGCGCGCCGCCAACGGCGTGTCGATCGCGCTGTTCCTCGTCATCATCGCCATCACGCTGGGCATCACGGCGTGGGCCGCACGCCGCACGCGCACGGCCAGCGACTATTACACGGCGGGCGGACGCATCACCGGCTGGCAGAACGGGCTGGCGATCGCCGGCGACGCAATGTCGGCCGGCGCGCTGCTCGGCCTCACCGCGCTGGTGTTTTCGAAGGGCTTCGACGGGCTGGTTTATGCGGTGGGCTATACGACAGGACTGCCAATCGTCGTGTTCCTGATGGCGAGCCGGATGCGCAAGCTCGGCCGCTATACGTTCATCGACGTGGTCGGCGCACGCCTCGAAGGCCGCTCCATTCGCCTGTTCGCCGCGATTGCCTCGCTCGTCATCGTGCTGTTCTACCTGGTCGCGCAGATGGTCGGCGCGGGCCAGTTGATCGAGGTGCTGTTCGGCGTCGACTACCTCTACGCGGTGCTGCTGGTGGGCGCGCTGATGGTGCTGTACGTGGCGTTCGGCGGCATGATGGCCACCACCTGGGTGCAGATCGTCAAGGCGGTACTGATGATCTCGGGCTGCGCGCTGCTGTGCGTGCTGGTGCTGCGCCACAACGGCTTCCGCTATTCGACGCTGCTCGCCAATGCCGCCACCCTGCACCACGACGGCGCCGGCATCCTCGGCCCGCGCGGCTTCGCCAATCATCCGCTGTCAGCGTTTTCGCTCGGCATCGCGCTGATGCTCGGCACCGCCGGCCTGCCGCACGTGCTGATGCGCTTCTTCACCGTGCCCGACGCGAAGGCCGCGCGCAGCTCGGTGCTGTGGGCCACGATCCTGATGAACAGCTTCTACGCGATGATCTTCATCATCGGCTTCGGCGCGCTCTACCTGCTGCGGCTCGACCCGCAGTTCCTCGACGCCAAGGGCGCGTTGATCGGCGGCGGCAATACGGCGGCGCTGCATCTCGCCTATGCGCTCGGCGGCAACGTGCTGTTCGGTTTTCTCGCGGCGGTGGCGTTCGCCACGATCCTCGCCGTGGTGGCCGGGCTCACGCTGTCGGGTGCGACCGCGATCAGCCATGACATCTACGGCAGCCTGTTCCGCCGCAAGGCCGATCGTGCAGCGGGCCATGAGGCGGACCACGATGCCGGCGAAATGCGCGTGATGAAGCTGGCCGTGGTGGCGATCGGCGCGCTGGCCGTGGCGCTGAGCCTCGCGTTCCGCAGCCAGAACATCGCCTACATGATCAGCCTCGCCTTCTCGATCTCGTGCTCCTCCACGTTTCCGGTGCTGATCCTCGCCATCTACTGGAAGCGCTTCACCACGCTCGGCGCGCTGTGCGGCGGCAGCGCGGGCCTGCTCGCCTCGCTGGTGCTGACGATCCTCGGGCCGTCGATCTGGGTGTCGGTGCTCGGCTTCGCCACGCCCGCCGTCACGCTCGATCCGCCCGCGCTCGTGACGGTGCCGCTGGCGTTCGCCGTCTGTTTCGCGGTGTCGCTGCTCGAACGCAGCGGTTTGCGCAGCCCGGCTGTTGAGCTGTCCTGATCGATTGGTCGTGTTTCTCCCGTTTTCAACGAGGTTTGCCTTGATGACCCCATTCCACTCCAACGCTTTCGCCGAACTGATGACCATTCGCGGCGGCGCACCGCTCGACGCCGACGAAGTGCGGATCACCGGCTCGGACCCGCTCTACGCCTCGCCGTTCAAGATCGGGCAAGTGTCGGCCGCCGCGCTCGCGGCGCGCGGCGTCGCCGCGAACGATCTGTGGGAACTGCGCACCGGGCGCCGCCAGCGCATCGGCATCGATACGCGCGCGGCCGCCGCCACCTCGCGCTACGGCGGCGACATGACGCTGCGCCGCGACGAGCACGGCGACTATCGGCCGATCCCGTATTCCGACGCGATGAAGCACATGGTCGCGCTGACCCAACCGTGGCAATGCGCCGACGGCCGCTGGGTGCTGCCGCACACCAACCTGCCCCACCTCGAACGGCGCGTGCTCGACGTGCTCGATGCGCGCAGCACCGTCGACTCGGTGCGCGCCGGCGTGGCGCGCTGGCAATCCGACGCGCTGGAGGATGCAATCGCCGCGAACCTCGCCTGCGCGGGCAAGGTTCGCACTCCGGAGGAATGGCTCGCGCATCCGCACGGCGCGTATCTGGCGAGCCGGCCGGTGGTGGAGATCACGCGCGTGGGCGACAGCACGCCCGAACCGCTGCCGCCCGGCGATCGCCCGCTCTCGGGCATCCGCGTGCTCGATCACACGCGCATCCTGGCCGGCCCGACGGCCGGGCTCGGCATGGTCGAACACGGGGCCGATGTGCTGATGGTCACGGCCCCGCATCTGCCGCAGGTGCCGTCGTTCGTGCGCGACACGAGCCACGGCAAGCGCAGTTGCTTCCTCGACATGGATCTTGCCGACGAGGCCGCGCGCCTGCGCGAACTGGTGACGGGCGCGGACGTGGTGATCGACGGCTATCGCCCGCAGCGGCTGGCCGCGCACGGCTACGGCGTGGACGAACTGGTGCGGCTGCGGCCGGGCCTGATCCACGTATCGGTGAACTGCTACGGCTCGGGCGGCCCGTTCGCCGACCGCGCCGGCTGGGATCAGGTGGCGCAGGCCGTAACGGGCATCTGCCATACGCAGGGGCTGGCGACCGGCATCGGCCGGCCGCAGCTCACGCCCGTGTTCACCTGCGATTTCCTGACCGGGTTCCTCGCCAGCTTCGGCGCGATGCTGGCGCTGGCGCGCCGGGCGCGCGAGGGCGGATCGTATCGGGTGCAGGTGTCGCTGTGTCAATCGGCGATGCTGATGCAGCGCGAAGGCCTGCTCGACGCGTTCGCCAACACGCCGGGGGCGCTGACGCCCCCCGAGTTCGACGCGCTGGCGGTGCATGACGACGGCACCGTCTACGGCGACCTCAAGACGATGGGGCCGGTATTGAAGATGTCCGAGACGCCGTGCACGTGGCCGGGCACCACGCCGGCGCTCGGCAGCGGCAGGCCGGAGTGGCTGCCGCGTTGAGGGCGGATCGTACCGAATCGGGCGATTCGGTACGCGACGACGACCGGAATCAGGCGGACTGCTCGACCGCCGCGAGCGGCGCTTTCGAACAGAGCAGCGCCTTGGTGCCGCGCTGCACCACCTCGCCGCTCTGATTCACCACTTCGACGTCGAACAGCGCAACGGCCTGCGTCGGCTTCGATTTGCTGTCGCGCAATTCCCGGATCGTATAGTTGACGAACATCGTGTCGCCAACGAACAGCGGCGCGGCGAACTTCCAGTCGTTGATGCCGAGAAACGCAATGGCGGTTTCTCGAAGCTCGCCCGTGCGCGCCCACATCAGGCCATGCGCATAGGCGAGGCCCAGCATCCCGTGCGCCACGCGGCGACCGAACTGGCTGTGCTTCGCATAGACGTCGCTCGTATGCAGTTCGGAAAAATCGCCGGTCAGCCCAGCGAAACCGACCAGATCGGCATCCGTGATGGTTCGGCCAGGACTGCGAAACGTCATGCCCACATAGAGATCGTCGAAGCGGTATCCGTTGCGTCTGGCCTCAGTCATGCTGGTCACCCCAACGGCCTACCGTCTGTTGCTGGACACCCAGCCCTTCCACACCGAGCTTCATCACGTCACCCGGCTTCAGATATTTTTCCGGCTTCATGCCGAGGCCGACGCCCGGCGGCGTGCCGGTCGTGATCACGTCGCCCGGTTCGAGCATGACGAATTCGCTGATATACGAAACCAGCTTGCGGATCGGGAAGATCATGTCCGACGTCGACGAGTTCTGAATGCGCTCGCCGTTCAGTTCAAGCCACAACGGCAGGTTCTGCACGTCGTCGATTTCGTCCGCGGTAACGAGCCACGGCCCGAGCGGGCCGAACGTCGGCGCCATCTTGCCCTTGACCCATTGGCCGCCTTGCTCGAGCTGAAACGCACGTTCCGACACATCGTTGCACACGCAATAACCGGCGACGTAATCCAGCGCATCGCTTTCGCCGACGTTGTGCGCGCGCTTGCCGATCACCAGCGCAATTTCCACTTCCCAATCCGCTTTGGTCGATTTCAGCGGCAACAGCACCTTGTCGTTCGGCCCCACGATGCACGAGGGGGCCTTGTTGAACAGGATCGGCTCTTGCGGAATCGGCGCGTTGGTTTCGATGGCGTGCTGCACGTAGTTCAAACCCACCGCGATGAAATTCCCCGGGCGCGCGATGCACGAGCCATGACGCGGCGTGCCGCCGACGATCGGCAGCGCGGTCAAATCCAGGCTGCGAAGCTTCGCGATGCCGCCGCCGGCAAAGAACGACGGATCAAAATCGCCGCAATGCTGCGACAGGTCGCGAATGTTGCCGTCGGCATCGAGCAGCCCCGGCTTTTCCTGGCCGACGGGACCAAACCGTACCAATTTCATGATGAAACTCCAATAGATTGAGGTTGACCAGCGATCAGAGCGACTTGCTCAGATGGCTGATTTCGAGCGTATAGACCTGCGGCGCGGCGCACGTCACGCCAATGCTCGACCAGTCGGCATCGCGCATTTCTTGCGCCGCCGCGCGCGCACCGTCCTCGGTCGTGCACTCCACCACGGCGACGCGAGCCGGCAGATCGCCCGCGCCGCCCCGCTGTTTCGCTTCGTGGGTTTCGACGTTGCTGGCATCGAGATCGGTCGCGAACACGTGGGCGGCGACCACGTCGGCCCGGTCGAGCACGGCGGGAAACACGCGGGTGGCGACGAAGTCCTTCAGATCGCCGCCGGCCGCGGCGTCCTGCTTGAGCCGCATGGTCACGGCGTGGGCGCCGCTGCTTTCGCCCACCGAGTATTCGATCCGGCAGAGCGATCGCGTGGTGTTCCGGAAATGCTCGACCGTGGCCAGCGTGGCCGGCGTCGGGTTGTTCAGGCGCGCCAGATAGGCCGCGCCGGTCAGCACGCCCAAATCGGCCGCTTCATACACGGTCAACCATTCCGGGGATGCATCGGCGCCGCGATAGCGTCGGCCGCGCATGAAACCGTCGAGCGCAAGGCGCTCGGGAATGTGCTCCTTGTTGTGCCATTCATAAAACTGGCCGCGCGCACTATCGATGACGTCATTCCAGATCAGAACGACAGCCGAACCGAGAATCGACATGGTCGGGTTTTCCCAAGATGGATCAAGCGGCACGAATGCCGAAAAAATCGAGGATCGCGGCGATCTGACCGGTGTGCATGTCGGTGCCGGTCACGACGGGGCAGCCAGATTGCTTTGCATGCCTGATCAAAGCGGTCGGATGATCCGCCGGCCGCAGCACGACATCGCCCACCAGCACGTCGGCGGCCAGCGGCCCCAGTTCGGCGGGCAGGCCATCCGAATCGCGCATGCCGACCACCGAGGCGTTGACGATCAGGTCCTTTCCGACGGCATCGGCGCTTCCTGTCATGACTTCGCACGCGCCGGCATCGTTCGACAAGCGTTGCGCGACGCTCCGCGCACGCTGTTCGTCGGGGTCGAACAGCGTGAGCGCGCCGACACCGGCGTCGATCAACGCGCCGGCGATGGCCGCGCCCGCCCCGCCGCATCCGAGCACCAGCGCACGCCGCCCCTTCACCGCATGGCCATGGGCGAAGATGCCGCGCACGAAGCCTTCGCCGTCGAACATGTCGCCGAACCACTGGCCATCCGCGCCGCGCCGCAACGCATTAACCGCGCCCACGCGCCGGGCGCGCGGATGCACATCGGCGGCGATCGCGTTCGCGTCTGCCTTGAACGGCGCGGTGACCAGCACGCCATCGAGATTCTTCAGCTTGAGCAAGGCGGGCAATACGTCGTGGATCTCGCCGGATGCGATATGCATGGGCACCAGCACCGCATCGACGCCCGCGTTCGCAAACGCCTCGCAATACACCTGCGGCGAGCGCACCTGCTCGATCGGGTCGCCGACGATCGCGTACAAACGCGTGCGGCCGGTGATCGACGAAGCCGGGCTCATTCGTGGCTCCGATACCATTGCGCGACGCGCTCCGATCGATAGCGGCGTTCGCGGCGCAAGGTCTCGCCGGCAATGCCCATCAGGTCGGCTGAAAACAGGCGCGCGTCCATCTCGCGAACGTCCCGGGCGACGGGCGTGCGGAAATCCATCTGAGCAAAGATGTCGCGTTCGATATCGATCCCGGGCGCCACTTCGATCAATTCCAGGCCTTCGGCATTGACGCGGAACACCGCGCGCTCCGTGACGAACAACGCCGTATTGCCCTTGCCGTGCGCGAGCGCCGCGCTGTAGCAGATCTGCTCCAGCGAATTGACGAATTTCCGATGCTTGCCTTCCCGAACGATGTGCGTGCGGCCGCCTTCCCACTGAACATCGAGATCGCCCGCGGTCAGCGTGCCGCTGAAAATCACGCGCTTTGCGTTCTGGCTGATATTGATGAAACCGCCCACGCCGACAATCTTGTCGCCGAACCGGCTGACGTTCACATTGCCCTTCGCATCGACTTCCGCGAACGACAGGAAGGCGAGATCGAGGCCGCCGCCGTCGTAGAAATCGAACTGCGAGGTCTGCTCGATCATCGCGGAGAAATTCTGCGCGCCGCCTGAATCGCGGCCCGTGATCGGCGCGCCGCCGATCAGGCCTTGCTCGTTGGTCAGGACTACCGAATCAAGCAGCCCCTCTTCCGCCGCGATGGTCGACAGCCCCGTGGAAACGCCCGCCCCCAGATTGCACACCGCCCCCGGATACAGCTCCATCGCCGCGCGACGCACGATCACCTTGCGCGCGCCGAACGGAAGCGCCTTGATTTCGTTGAGCGGCACGCGCAATTCTCCGGCGTAGCTCGGATCGTAGTCCGTCGCATAGGTCTGGCGCTGCTCGGGATCGACCACCACGAAATCCACCAGGATGCCGGGAATCTTGACCTGCTTCGGCGGCAGCGTGCCCCGGCAGGCCATGCGCTTGACCTGCACGATGACGACACCGCCTGCCCTGCGGGTGGCTTGCGCCATCGCGATCATCTCGCCGAGCACGGCCTCCTGCTCCATGGTGACGTTGCCGTCCTCGTCGGCGGTCGTGCCGCGCAGGAACGCGACATTGATCGGGAACGGCTTGAAGCGCAGCCATTCCTCGCCGTCGAGCTCGATCACCTCGACCAGCGGCTCCTCGGTCATCGGGCTTTGACGCGCACCTTGCTGGCGCGGGTCGACGAAGGTATGCAAGCCGGTTTTCGTGATCAGCCCGGGCCGGCCGCCCGCCATTTCCCGCATCAGTTGCGAGAGCACGCCTTGCGGGAGCGTATAAGCCTCGATCCGGTTTTCGGCGGCCATCTTCAGCAACCCCGGCGAATCGATCAAGGCCCCGGTGATGGCCCGCTTCAGCAGGCCGTCGTGCGCGAGGTGGCAGGCGCCCAGCGAGACACGGTCGCCGATGCCCACGACGCTGATGGAGGTCAGGGCGCGCGGCTGCCGTTCGTTCTGGAAGCGTCGCTCGACCGCTGCCAGCAAGGCCTCGGGCACGGCATGGCCGCCGCCCGATCCGCTGATGAGAAGTGAATCGCCAGTGCGCAGCAGCGCTGCGGCTTCGTCAGGTGTAATTCGTTGCATAGGGCGTTGAATGGCTGATTGACCGGGACCGACGTGCGGCATGTCGGATGCAATGTAACCGGTCTCAAATATGTGTTCAAGTATTTATCCCCGAGCCGAGGGATAACCCTGAATATCCGAGCCATCAGTGCCTTTGAACGCTTCAAAGCCACCATCACGGAAAAAATCCCAAGTTGGACGGCTATTTTGTAACCGGTACCTTTTATTCTCGATTCACCTCCACACCGCTCCACCGGCAGCAGCAGCCCGCCACCGAAACCACCGCCCGAGCGCAGATTCGGCTCGTTATAATCGGGGCCAACCGCGAAATCGCCCGGGCCATGCATGACCAAAGAAAAATCGACGACTGAAGCCGCAACGGAATCGAGAAAGCCTCGATCCACCACCAGCGTCACCCTCCGCGACGTCGCAAGATTCGCCGGCGTCTCATCCGCGACGGTCTCGCGCATGATGAATCGCCCGGAAGCCGTCTCGAACGAGCTCAGGGAACGCATCGCGGCGGCCATCAATCATCTGGGCTGGGTGCCGCACGCCGCGGCGCGGGCGCTCGCCACGCAGCGGACCGGCACGATCGGCGCGGTGTTCCCGACCGTTTCCAACGAGCACTTCGCCACCGCCATCCAGGAACTGCAGGAAGCGCTCGAATCCGCCGGCTATACGCTGCTGCTCGGCTGCTCGCAATACGACACGCAACGCGAGTACAACCAGATCCGCAACATGCTCGAACGCGGCGTCGACGCCGTCGTGCTGGTCGGCGAATCCCATCATCCCGACCTTTACGCCACGCTCGCCCAGCGCGGCGTGCCGTACGTCAATACGTTCACCTATCGAAAGGACAGCGAACATCTCTGCGTCGGCATCGACAATCGCCGGGCGTTCTTCGAATTCACGACCTATCTGCTGGGCCTGGGGCACCGCCGCTTCGCCATGCTGTCGCAAACCGCGGATTCCAACGACCGCGCGTGGGCACGCCGCGAGGGCGTGCGCGATGCGCTTGCCGAGCACGGGCTCGGCATTTCCGCGGCACACATGGCCGAGGGATTCTGGGGCGTCGGCGTCGGCCGCAAGCTGTTTTCGCAGATCATGAGCACGCCTCAGCCGCCCACCGCGATCATTTGCGGCAACGGCACGTTCGCGATCGGCGCGATGCTCGAAGCCGCGAAATCGGGCTACGACGTGCCGAACGAATTGACGATCGCCGGCTTCGACGATTTCGAAGTCATGTCGGAACTGCCGATTCCGATCACGACCGTCAGCGTGCCGAGCGCGGAAATCGGCCGCAAGGCCGCGCAGATGATCCTCGAATCGCTTTCGGGCGCAGGCACCCCCGCGAGCATCGAGTGCGATGCCGAAATCATCATCCGGGCCTCGTCGGCCCCGCCGGCGGCTCTCGCCAGCCGCTGACAGCGATGCACGAAGCGGCGACGTGAACGCCGCTTTTCCCCGCGACATCCGCACGGCCGCCCCGCCGACTGCGCTATCACATCGATCCGACCTGCCCCGGCGGCCGCCGCCGCGGGTATCGATCACGCTAAAAAATCCTACGATTGAAATCGGTACCAATCGAGCATCACCCCGCCTCATCGGCAAATTTCAATTTTTTATCCAACTGATTCAATAGGATAGGTATCTACCCTAGGTCCCATGCATTTGGCTTGCAGACGCATTGATTCTCAATTTGAGACCGGTTACATTTCTCGCACACCAACATCGCACAGGGAGACACCATGCCTTCGGAAATCGCTTTGGATCGACGAACCAGGAGCAAGACGCGCTGGTATCGCGAGATCACCGGCGCGCAATGGCGCGTCCTGATCGCCGCGTGGGGAGTCTGGGTCAACGACGCCCTCGACTTCCTCGCCATCACGTTCGTCCTGAAGGATATTGCCCATGCGTTCAATGTGGCGCTGTCGACAGCGTCGCTGCTTCTGCTGGCGACCTACGGCGTGCGCTGGATCGGCGGCCTCGCGTTCGGCGGCCTGAGCGACCGAATCGGCCGCAAGATCCCGTTGCTGATTACGTTGGCCTGGTTCACCGCCGGCGCGGTCGCGACCGGGCTGTCGTGGAGCTTCGCTTCGCTCGCGGTGTTTCGCCTGTTGCTCGGTTTCGGCATGGCGCCCGGGTTTTCGCTCGGCGCCGCGATGGTGGCGGAGTCGTGGCCGGAGAAGTACCGCGCGATCGGCATCGGCATTCTCGACACCGGTTGGGGGCTGGGCACCATCGGCGCGGCGCTTGCGTACGAGTTCGTCTACCCGACGTTCGGCTGGCGCGGCATGTTCTTCGTCGGGCTGCCTCCCGCGCTCATCCTCGGGCTGTTCATCATTTTCTGCGTGCCCGAATCGGAAGCGTGGAAGCAGGCTCAAGCGACGGCCGCTCATCAAACCAGGAAGAACCCCATCGTCAAGCTGTTCACCGAATACCCCGGGCGCGTCTTTTACCTCGCAGTCCTGATGTTCGTGCTCTGTTTCGGGAACTGGCCGTTCCAAGCCTTGCTGCCCACCTACTTGCGCAACATGAATCTTCCCGCCTCGTTCGTCAGCGGCGTGGCCATGGCGTCGGCGATCGGCCAGATTCTGGGCTTCATCGCGAGCGGCTTCATCGCGGAAAAGCTCGGCCGGCGCTGGGCGATTTCCACGATGATCGGCATCGGCTCGGTGAGCGTTGCCGGGCTC
The DNA here is from genome assembly GCF_054589155.1 of Burkholderia sp. 3C. Classification (NCBI taxonomy): domain Bacteria; kingdom Pseudomonadati; phylum Pseudomonadota; class Betaproteobacteria; order Burkholderiales; family Burkholderiaceae; genus Burkholderia; species Burkholderia sp. 3C. The sequence continues at coordinate 139,275 of NZ_BAAILN010000119.1, read as the reverse complement.
GTGCTCACCACGGGCAATACGGCATTGGCCTATATTTTCGCGTTCCTGAGCGGGTTCTTCCTGGTTGGCGCATCGGGCATCTGGGGCACGATTCTCACCGAGAATCTGCCGCGCGACGTGCGGGCATCGGGCGTGGGGTTTCTGTACAACTTCGGCGTGATCGGCGGCGGCCTGGCGCCCTTCATTACGCTCACCACCATGAATTACCTGGCGATCTCGATGTCCACCTCGATCATCGTTTTCTCGATCGCAGCGGCATTGCTCGGTGGCATCCTGCTGTATTTCTCGCGCGAAACGAAGGGCATGAATCTGAGTGAAATCGACGAAGAATCGCTCAGGAATCCGTAAAGCCTTTCCTCGCTCGCCTGCCATGCTCGGCTCGTCGAGCAAGCCACCACGGCGCCGGCCGGCGAGTCATTCCCTCCGGCCGAAAATCGTCGCGCCCTGCGGCGATGGCAAGCACGCCATGAACCGTGAGGATGCCGACACATCGGCATCCCGATAGGTCGCGCAGCGCCGCCCTGTCCTCACGATGTTCCCCACCAGCAGGACGTCGATTTCCCCGATAACAAAGCGATCAGTCAGCCGAATTCGGTCTCAAAATCAATTGATAACGTTGCCACAAATGTCACTCAAACTCACTGCCAGCGGATGCACTCATGGTAATCTGCAAGCACTTTGGGGCGGCATTATCCTTTGCAGATACCTACATTGCCATGCAATGACCCGGGCAACCCATTCGATATGCGGCAACATCCATTCAGACAACGATTGCAAGCACCATGGCTTCCGTAAATCTACACGACGTCGCGCGCGCGGCAGGCTGCTCGCCCTCCACGGTGTCCCGCGTCCTGCGCACGCCCGATGTGGTGCGCGACGAAGTTGCGCAGCGCGTGCTGGCCGCCGTGCACAAGCTCGGCTACACGCCGAACAATGCCGCCCGTGCATTGCGTTCCCGTCGAACCCGCATGATCGGGGCGGTGCTCCCCACGCTTGAACATGCGATCTACGCGCGCCTGGCCAATACGTTGGAAACCGAACTCGCCCACGACAGTTATTCGCTGATCGTGACCACGTCGGGATTCGATACGCGCAAGGAACTGGAGCAAACGCAACTCATGATCGAACGCGGCGCCGAGGGCATCGTGCTGGTCGGTGACGCGCACGATCGTGCGCTTTACGAATTCCTGCAGTTGCGCAACGTTCCCTATATCAATACGTACGTCTACACGCCCCAAGCCACGCACCCGTGCGTGGGGTTCGATAACAAGAAGGCGGCGAAACAGGTCACCGAATATTTGCTGAGCCTCGGCCATACCCGCATGGCGATGCTCACCGGCGTGCGCAAGGATAACGACCGGGTACGAGCCCGTATCGAAGGGGTCGAGGAAACCTTGAACGAGAACGGCCTGACGATTACGCCGGAACACGTCATAGAAGGCCCCTACGCCATCACGGCGGGACGTAACGGCATGCGCAAGCTGCTGAATCTCTCCCCGCGTCCCGAGGCGATCATCTGCACCAGCGACATTCTCGCGTTCGGCTGCCTCGCGGAATGCACCGCGGCCGGCATCGCGGTGCCGGGCGACATGTCGATCACCGGCTTCGACGATCTCGATTTCGCCGCGCATCTGAACCCGCCGCTCACCACCATGCAGGTTCCCGCCATCGAAATGGGCACGCAGGCCGGGCGCTTTCTGATCGACACGCTGGAAGAAAAATCCCCGCTCGATCGGGTCGAACTCGAGGCGCGGCTGATCATTCGCGGCACCACCGCTCGGCCCTCCACGTCACAGCACCGCCCGACCATCCATCGGCAATAACGGCGAACGATGCTAAGCGGTGCTTCGACGCACTATCATCGTGGTGGTTTTGCCCGACTGCACGCACTCCCCGCGCTGATTGAAGACGTCGATGCCCAGGATCACGATGCCTCGATCCTGTCGCTTCGTCTCACGTTTCGATTCCACGCGCATGCTTGCCGTGATGCGGTCGCCGCTGACCACCGCCTGCTTGTAGTCCCATGTCAGCGACAGCGTGGCCACCGCCTGCAAACGCCACGCACAGCGCATTTTCATGGCGTCGACCAACGCCACGATCAACAAGCCGTGCGCGATGCGACGTTCGAAGCCGAGTTGCCGCGCGGCTTCGTCGTCTGTGTGAACCTCGTAGAAATCCCCACCCACACCCGCGAACGCGACGATGCTCGCATCGGTGATGGAGATGCCGCCCAGATCGATCGCATCGCCAACATTCAGGTCGTCGAAATAGCATCCCGCGAAGCGCGTCGCTTGATTCTCTGTATTCATGACACCGCCACCCATTTCAGAATGTGCTCGGCCACGCACACCAGTTCCCCGGCCTGATTGACCACGCGAATCTCCGCCACGGTCCGGCGCCGTTTCGTGTCCACGTCGAGAATCGTGTATTCCAGCCGGATCGAATCGCCGGCGAACACTGGCTTCAGGAAGCGAATGCGATCGTAGCCGAGCGACACCGGTGTTTCGCTATCGCGCACGCCTTCCACGCGTTCGACGATTGCCGTCGAACAGGCGGACATGTACGCCACCAACAGCGCACCGTGCGCAATCAGGCGGCCATAGGGGCTGGCGGCCATCACCTGCTCGTCGACATGATTGGGCGAATGGTCGCCGCTGAGATCCGCAAAGGCGCGAATGTCCTTCGCGCCGACATGCCGTTCGAGCGAGACGCTATCGCCTGCGCTCAGGTAGAAATCGTTCACTGCCGGGCGCGCGTCCATCACGCCGGCACGGCCGCTTGCGCGAGACCACGCCCCGACACCACGCCGGCATCCACCAGCGCTTGGATCCGCTGCGGCGCGTAGCCGAGCTCCTCCAGGATCTGCCGCGTATCGTGACCGATCTCGATCGCCAGATGCCGCACCGCCGGCACCTCGCCGTCGTAACGCAGCGGATGATTGATCAGCGTGGCCTGGCCGTTGCGCACCTCGACGGTTTCGAACACGCGGTTGTGCTTCGCCTGCGGATTGTCACGCAGGTCGCTGTAGTCCTGAACCGGCGCCCACCACATCGCCTTGGCGTCGAGCGCCTCGGTCAACGCATCGAGACGGTAGCGTCCGACCGCGTTCGCCGTGGCGCGTGCATACGCGTCACGCTCTTCATAGGGATTGCAACCGGCGAGCGCGCGCAGGCCGTCATCGTCGAGCGCTTCGGCAAACGTCGCCGGATCGTTCAGCGAGATCGCCACCGCGCAATCGTCCGCGGTTCGATAAATGCCGTAAGGCGCCTGGTGAAACCACGTCGAGAGATGGGCATCGCGCTCGAACACGGCCGGGTTCTTCTCCGCCGTCAGATAGTTGGTAATCGCTTCGGCTTGCAGATCAATGCCCGCGTTGAACAGATTGCCCTCCACGCGCGTGCCCGCGCCCGTTTTCAAGCGCTTCACATAGGCGCCGAGAATGCCCATCGCCAGCAGGGCCCCGCCGTGCTGGTCGCAGATCGCGGCACCCACCGCCGTCGCGCCGCCGCCGGATGCCGCCACCAGCCCGGTGCGTGCCTGGATCATCAGATCCTGCCCCGGCATGTCGCGCATCGGCCCCGACCCGCCAAAGCCGCTCGCCGACGCATAAATGATGTCGGGCTTGCGTGCCTTCACGGCCTCGTAGCCCAGGCCGAGGCGGTCGAGCACACCGGGCCGGAAGTTCTCGACCACGGCATCCGCCTCGTCGATCAGCTTCATCGCGATCTCGATGCCTTCCGGCGACTTCAGGTTCAGTGCGACGACGCGCTTGTTGCGGTTGGCGCACAGAAAGAACGCGCTGACATCCTCGATGAACACGCCCGCGCCGGACCAATGTCGCTCGTAGGCACCGTCTCTCGCCTCGATCTTGATGACGTCCGCCCCCATGTCGGCGAGATATTGCGTGGATGCCGGACCTTGCAGATAGTGGCAAAAACTGACGATGCGCATACCTTCGAGCATTCCATTCTCCATTTGAAAATAGTTTAAAGCCGCGTTACCGGGCCGAGCCGGCGGCCATCGGAATCGAGGCAGCGCGCGGGCGGCGTCGCACGCTGCCAGCCAGCACCACGGCCACGATCAACGCGCACCCCATGAACAGATAGGACGAGGCGGGGTCGCCCGTCAGCCCGGTCAGATACCCCACCGCATACGAACCGAGGAACGAGCCGAGCGCACCCACGCTGTTGATCAAGGCCAACGCGCCGCCCGCCACCGTTCGCGGCAACACCTCGGGCGCGATCGAGAAGAACGGCGGGAACACCACGTACATCGAAACGCCCGCCAGCGTCAGGAGAACGAATGAAACCCAGAAGTTCGACGCGCCGACGAAATACAGCGCGAAGAACGACAAGGCGGCGATCGCGAGCGGCACGGCGACGAACAGCTTGCGGTTCTGCAGCCGGTCGGACATCCATGCGACCGGCAGCATGCACAACACCGCACCGAAGTACGGAACCGCGGACAGCCAGCCGGTATTGACCATGCTCAGTGTCGCGCCGTGCCTCAGGATCGACGGCAGCCACAGCAGGAACCCATAGAAGCCGAGGCTCTGGAAGAACAGCACGCCCGCGAGCTTCCACACCGTGGGCGTCACGAATGCCTCGCGATAGTTCTTCACCGGCGCGAGATCCTTCTGCTCGTCGGCCAGCGTGCTTTCGAGCGCGGCCTTTTCCTGGTCGGTCAGCCAACCGACCTGCGCAGGCTTGTCGCGCACTACCACGATCCAGACAAACGCCCACAGCACCGCCGGCAGACCTTGCGCAATGAACATGACGCGCCAGCCCCACGATTGCACCAGGTAGCCGGACACCACCGACATCCACAGGATGGTCGCGGGATTGCCGAGCAGGAATATCGTGTTGGCGCGCGAGCGTTCCCGCTTCACGAACCAGTTGGAGACGTACACCAGCATGCAGGGCATGACGGCCGCCTCGACGATCCCCAACGCGAAACGCACCGCCATCAGCATCGGCACGCTGCGCACCACCCCCGTCAGCGCCGCGAGCCCACCCCATGCAATCAGGCTGAAGAAGATCAGGCGGCGCACGCTGCGCCGTTCCGCGTACATCCCGCCGGGAATCTGGAAGAAGAAGTAGCCGAGAAAGAACAACGAGCCGAGCAATGACGAGGTCGAGCGGCTCATGCCGAGATCGTGATCGATGCCGGCGGCCGCCGCAAAGCCGTAGTTCGCCCGATCCAGATAGGCGAGGCTGTACGTGATGAACGCGACCGGCAGGATGATCCACCATCGCTTGATGGGAAGGGGGTGTGCGGCCATGTCATGTCTCCTTGTGTTCGTGTTTGCCGCCAAGGTGTCCACCCAAGGCAGCCAGCAGCCGATGCCCGGCACTTTTATGACAACGATTGCAAACAAGATATTTCCTACATGGCATCGTTGTCAACGAGAGACCTGATAATTTTTCGGGCTCGTAAACCCTGAATACCAGCCGTTTTTCGTCATATCAGTTCGATTTTTCCACCCCGACATGCCGGCGATGCCGCTGCCATGGCACTTGCATTCGAGAAAAAATTGACGCAGAGTGACAACGTTGTCAAACAACTTTCCTCGGCGTGGCCACCATGCCGAGCGTATCTGCGGAGGAGAAGACATGAACGATTGGCTGACCGACGGCATCGAGACGGCCGTGCTCAAGGTCGAGGCACAGGCGCGTCGCGGCGGCGACTTTCCCCATATCACCGAGCACGGCGAATGGCGCACCACGCCCGACGGCGTATGGACGGGCGGATTCTGGGCCGGCCTGCTCTGGCTCGGTTACGAGGCGCGCAAGAGCCCCGCCCTCCTCGACGCCGCCACGTCGCTGACCGATCGGCTGCTGCCCCGCGCCGCCGACGCCATCAACCATGATCTCGGTTTCATGTTCTACCCGAGCGCGATCAAGGGCTGGCGCATCACGGGGGACGAGCGCTATCTGAACGCGGCGCTGACCGCCGCCACGAGCCTTGCCGCGCAGTTCAACCCGCAGGGCGGCTTCATTCCCGGCTGGGGTTTCTTCGGCGCGGAGAATTGGTCGGGATCGGTGTTGATCGATACCTTGATGAACCTGCCGCTGCTCGTGTGGGCCACCCAGCATGGAGCGGACAAGCGCCTCCTCGACGTGGTGCACCGTCATGCCCGGACCGCGCTCGCCCACCATCAGCGCGCCGACGGCTCCGTCTTCCACGTCTACCGATTCGATACGACGAACGGCGCGCCGATTGCCGGCGATACCTACCAGGGCCTCGACGCATCGAGCGCGTGGTCGCGTGGGCAAGGCTGGGCGCTGGGCGGGTTTGCGATGCTGGCCGACATGACCGGCTCGCAGAACTATCTCGCCGCCGCGCGCCGCGTTGCGGACTACGTGGAACAACACCTGCCGGCCGACTTCGTCCCGCCGTGGGATTATTTGGCGAGCGCGCCGGCCGTCAAGGATTCGTCGGCCGGCGCCATCACCGCGTATGGCCTCATGCGGCTCTGGGATTTGACGGGCGACGCACGCCATCTCGAACTGGCCGAAACCATGCTCGAGGCGCTGTGCTCGCACTGCCTGATCCGCGACGAGCGTGCCGCGATCCTCGCGCATGCGACGGCCGACCTGCCTCATGGCCTGGGCATCGACGAGTCGACCATCTACGGCGATTATTATTTCCTCAAATCGCTGATGGCGCTGCGTGCCATCAAGGAACGGCCCGCACGCGATCGAGGCGGCTTGCTCATGCCGGCGTCCGCCGAGTGATCGTCGCGAAAACTTCGAGCATCAACCTGGAACGCATCATGGAAACGATCAGGACCGAACGGTTCGGGGCGGTCGCCCTGCTCACGCTCGAACGCCCGGAGCGCATGAACGCACTGAGCAAGCCGCTGCTGCAAAGCCTCGACGCCGCGTTCACCGCGCTCGGCCACGACGACGACACGCGCGTCGTCGTGCTGACGGGCGCGGGGGCGAAGGCGTTCTCGGCCGGGGCGGACATCAACGAGCAGCGCGACTTCTCCCCGGAGGACGCGTATGCCCACATGCGCTGGGGCCAGACCATCTTCGACCGGATCGAAGCTTGCCCGAAGCCAACCATCGCCGCGATCAACGGCGTGGCGTTCGGCGGCGGCCTCGAACTGGCGCTGGCGTGCGACTTGCGAATCGTCGCGGACACGGCCCGCCTCGGTTTGCCGGAAATCACCCTGGCCAGCTTTCCCGGCTGGGGCGGCACGCAGCGCCTGCCGGCCATCATCGGCGTGCCTCGCGCCTTGCGGATGATGCTGGCGGGCGATCCGGTCTCACCAGAGTGGGCGCTGGCGGCGGGGCTGGTCAACGAGGTGGTCGAGGCCGATGCGCTGCTCAACCACGCCCTGGCGCTGGCCAGCCTGATCGCCCGGAATTCGGGCGAGGCGCTCGCCGCCGTGAAATCGGTCGTGCGAACGGGTGTGCATGAAGACCGGGCGGCCGGGCTCGAGGCCGAAGCGCGAGGCGTGGGTGCGCTGTGGGGCACGCCAGCGCAGAAGGCGGCGCAGGATGCGTTTTTTGCTCGACGCAATCGGGGGCGTCGGATGCCTTGACGGGCAATCGTATAAGCCCCGCGAATGTAAGTGCCACGGCTGAAATGCAGGCTCGGTGCTACATCTCGTCCGCGGGCCGGCAAAGCCGGCCCATCCGACACGCTTTCTTCACGACTGCGACGATCGATCCCAATAAGGCGGGTCACCGATGTGTGCGCCGATATGCTCGACGAACAGCCGTGCCCGAGTCGCATGCGAGCGGCCAGGCAGGCGTACCGCGTAGATCGCCGGCGCATCGCTCACCTTGCGGCCGTCGTCGAGCGGGAACAGCGAGACGAGCTTGCCGTCCCGCAACGCGTCGTTGACCAGCCAACTGGCGAGATGAACGACCCCCAGCCCGGCGACGGCGGCATCGAGCAAGGTTTCGGTGTCGTCGCATTGAAACCGGCCCTGGACCGGCAATGGCGCGCCTCGATTCACCCCCGGAAAAGTCCAAACTCCTTGCGGCGTCGGCCGCGACGACACGCTCAGGCATTCGTGATCGAGCAAGGCCTTGAGCGTGTCGGGGCGTCCGGCCCTCGCCAGATACGCGGGGGCCGCGCATACCAGCCGACGCAACGGTGCAAGCTTGGTGGCAACCAGGTCGCCATCGGCAGGGCGGCCGATCCGGATCGCAACATCCGCTCGCTCGACCGACAGGTCGATCACGGTTTCGCTCAACTGAAGCTGGATTTTGATTTGCGGGTATTTCAGCAGAAACGACCGCACCGCGGGCGCGATATGCCGGCGCCCGAATGTCGCCGGCGCGGCGACCGTCAATAAACCGCTCGGCTCGGCATCGGTGTTCGCCAGGGCGTCGCGCACCTCGGACAGCTCCAGCAGAACGTGGCGCGCGGTGCCGAGGAACCGCTCGCCGGCATCGGTCAGAACCAGCTTTCGCGTGCCGCGCCGAAACAGCGGCAGGCCCAACTCCGCTTCCAGCGCGTCGACCCAGCGTGTCACCGACGACACCGCGACGTTCAACTGCCATGCCGCCGCCGAGAAGTTTCCGGCTTCGACAACCGCGACGAATATCTCCAGGTCTTTCAGCATCTCGATATCTTAAGGATTGCGAAGATCGCAAGCCAGCTTTGCGACTTCGCGGATTGTTCGACACCTACCTCACACGCACAATCTCGCCACCCCATCGACGGCGTGATACCCATGAATGAATCGGCAATCAAACCCCGCAACCGCCTCTGCTACGCGCGCAAACTGACGATCGGCGCCGCGCTGCTGGCCGCCTCGCTGATCGCGGATATCGCAGCCGCCGCGGATCTTCGCTTTACCGCTCATCAGCTTTATCCGGAAAGCGTGACGTGGTCGGCCCGGCAGCAGGTTTTCATGGTGGGCTCGGTCCAGCATGGCACGGTCGGCAGGCTCACGCCGGACGGCCATTACACGGCCTTCATTCGGGACCCGCGCCTGATATCGACGCTCGGGCTGCTGGTCGACGATCGGCGCAACACGCTCTGGGTCACCAACTCGGACCCGGGTGTCGGCGAACACACGTCCGCCACCACCAACGGCAAGCTGGCCGCGGTGGCGACCTACGACGCCAGCACCGGCAAGCCGCGCGCCTATTTCGATCTCTCCCGCCTCGAACCCGGTGTGCACCTGGCGAACGATCTGGTGCTCGACGCGCACGGAAACGCCTATGTCACCGACAGCTTCGCGCCGGTGATCTTCCGTATCGACACCGAAGGCAAGGTTTCGGTATTCGCACGGGATGCACGCTTCTGGACCCGCGAAGGCTTCAACCTGAACGGAATCGCGATCCATCCCGACGGATATCTGCTGGTCGGAAACTCCAACTCGGGCGAACTGTTCCGAATCGACCTCGACGATCCATCGAAAATCTCGCCGGTCAAACTTCCGGAGACGCTCATCGGGGCTGACGGTTTCGATCTGATCGACGCGCACCATTTGATCGTGGTGCAGAACGCCGGCATCGACCGGACCGTCGAGCTCGTGTCGACCGACGGCTGGCAAAGCGCAACGATCCTGCGCACGCAAAAGAGCAAGGAATCGAAACCAACCGCAGCGGTGACCAAGGATGGCACGGTGTATGTGCTGAACTCTCGCCTCGATACGCTTCCCGATCCCAAGGCGCCGAAGGTCGATCGATATCTGCTGCAGCCGTTTTGACCATCGCATGCGCCAGCCGCAAACCACGCTACCGGCACCAATCGGCAAGCCTGACGATCCGGATGGTGCCGGCCGCCCCGTTCACGGCGAACTGCTCTCGCGCACCTGCAAGGCCGGCGCAAGCAGGACGGCACGTGGCGCCGCGCCCGCCAGTTGCTCGAGCAGCAGTTCCACCGCCAGCCCGCCCATCTCGAACATCGGCAGCCGCACACTGGTGAGGGGGATCGGCAATTCGGCGGCCAGCGGCGTGTCGTTGTAACCCACGATCGCCACGTCGCGGCCGATCCGCAGGCCGCAGTCGCGCGCGACGCCCATCGCGCCGATCGCCAGGAAATCGTTGACCGCGAAGATGGCTTCGGGCGCAACCCGCCCCCGCATCAATCGGGAACCGAGCTCGCGGCCTGCGTGCGTGTCGAAATGACCATGCAGCACCGAACCCGCGTCCAACTCGATGCCCTGCTCGCGATAGAACGTCAGAAAACCGCGCGTACGATCCGCACCGGTCGACGCATGCTTCTCCCCGGCCAGGACCGCCACGCGGCGATGGCCACGCTCGAATAGATGACGCGCGACCATCCTGCCGCCCAGTTCGTCGTCGCAACTCACGCCCGGGTAGGACGCCTGCGCCCTGCTCACCAGCACGAACGGCACGTCGCGTCGGCGCAGTTCGTCGAGCAGCGGTTGATCCTCGCCGATGTGCGCATCGCCGATCACCAGGCCGGCCACACGCCGCCGCAACGCCTCGTCGGCGCGCGCGCGCTGACGTTCGGGATCGTCGAGCGTGTTGGCGACAAACGCGAGGTAGCCGGCTGTCGCGGCCGCATCATCGATGCCTTCATAGATCGTCGCCATCACGAGATCCGACAGGCGCGGCATCAGCACCGAGATTTCGCGCGTGCGACGTGTCTTCAACGCACTGGCCTGCACGTCGGCACGGTAATCGCGCTGCGCGGCGAACGCACGAATCCGCTCGACCACCTCGGGCGATGCGGCCTTGCCGGCATCGCGCGGATCGCCGTTGAGCACGCGCGAGACGGTCGAGACATGCAAACCCAGCGCCTCGGCGATGGATTTCAAGGTAATGGGCCTCGGTCGAACAGACATGGGAGTACGGGGTAGGAGCGACGATGCCCGCGATTCTACCGCCCCGCCAGCGCTTGACAAGGGAAATTGGCACGATTAGATTTCGCAAAACCCAAACGTTTGGGTTTATTTTTTGACACCCAACCCAAACGTTTGGGTTACTTATTCAGCATCACGGCGGATTGAACATGGAAGCACGCATGAATGGTCGAGACGACAGCGCAGCGACACCGGCGCCGGCCCTCGAATCGGCCTCATCGCTGGCGGCGGATTTGAGCCGTGGCGTCATCACCAGCACGGCATTGGTCGAACGCTGTCTCACGGCCATCGAAAGCCTCAACCCTCGCGTCAACGCCTTCGTCCACCTCGACCCCGAGGCTTCGCTGCGCGCCGCGCACGCCGCCGATCGGCACCTCGCCAGCGGCCGGCCGACCGGGCCGCTGCATGGCCTGCCGGTCGCCGTGAAGGACAACATCGACACATTCGACATGCCCGCCACCTGCGGCTCCGCGCACTTTGCAGGCAGGCAGGCCGCGCAGGATGCCGATTGCGTGGCTCGTCTGCGCCGCGCCGGAGCCATCGTGATCGGCAAGACGCTCACGCACGAATTCGCCTACGGCCCCACCGGAGATCGCTCGCTGCAGGGCGCCGCCCGCCACCCGAAGGACCCGACCCGCATGACGGGCGGATCGAGCGCGGGCAGCGCCGCGGCGGTCGCGGCCGGCATGGTGCCGCTCGCGGTCGGCACCGACACCGGCGGCTCGGTGCGAATCCCGTCGGCGCTGTGCGGCACGGTCGGCTTCAAGCCGAGCGCGGGCGCGATCTCTACCGAGGGCGTGTTTCCGCTGTCGATCAGCCTCGATCACGTCGGACCGATCGCGCGCACGGTGGGCGACGCCCTGCTGATGTTCCAGGCGATGCGCCTGCCCGGCTTTCCGGCGCGTCCCGATCGTCCGATCCCGCAGCGGATATTGCGCGTCGGCTGGATCGAGAGCGATGCATTCGGCCCGGCGGACCCCCGCGTGGGCGAGCGGGTCCGGCAATTCGCCGACCAACGCTTCGAAGCCGCCGGCGCCGTGGTCGAGGCCTATCAGGGGATCGCCGCGCTGGTGCCGCGCCTGCATGCCGGCGTGATGGCGTTGCAACGCGCCGAGGCCTATGAGGTGCACGCGGAACGCATGCGCGACGCGCCGCAGGCGTTCGATACGGAGGTTCGCGAGCGGCTCGCCGTGTCCGCCCGGGTCAGCGGCTGGGAATACGTTCGGGCGCGACGCGAGCAACAGCAGTTGCGCGAATCGGTCGACCCCGCGTTCGAACGCTTCGATGTGCTGATCATGCCGACCACGGCGATCGTCGCACCGGTGCTGGATGTGCGTTCGGTGACCTTCGACGGGCGGCAGATGGAAGTGCGCGGCGCGCTGCTGGATCGCACGAGCCCGTGGAATCTGACCGGCTTGCCGGCGCTCAGCGTCCCCGCGGGCGAAGTGGACGGGTTGCCCGTCGGCCTGCAGATCATCGGCCGGGCGGGCACCGATATCGCCCTGCTGGAGGCGATGCAAGCCGTCTTCGATACGCCGTCGCTGCAACAGAACTGATTTCGGAGCCTTCCATGACCCTCATGCATTCCAGCCCCGATAACGCTGGTCCCGCTCGCCCAGACAAGCCGGCCACGAGCCCTTACGTGCTGCTGTTCTGTGTGCTGATGGTGGCCGCGCTCGCCACCTGGGTCCTGCCGGCGGGCGAATTCGATCGGGTGGTGCGAGACGGCGTCAAGTTCGTCGTGCCGCATTCGCTGCATGCGGTGCCGCAGCACGGTATCGGCCCCGCCGGCATGTTGATGGCCATCAGCAAGAGCGTGACCGACACGGCGGCCGTGATTTTCCTCATCATGTTCACCGGCGGCACGTTCTCCGTACTCGAGAAAACCGGTGCGGTTCAAACCGCGGTGGCACGGCTCGGGGCACGCTCGGGCGGCAACAACCTGGTGGGCGTCGCGGCCATCTGCATCGTGTTTTCCGTGCTCGGCACGATGGGCGCGGTCAGCAACGCGGTGGTGGCATTCGTGCCGCTCGGCATGCTGATCGCCCGCTCGATGCGGCTGCCCGCCGAGTTTGGCGTCGGCCTGATCTATCTCGGCACCTACGCGGGATTCAACGCGGCCGTGATGAATCCGACCACCACCGGGGTTTCGCAACGCCTAGCCGAACTGCCGATATTTTCGGGGCTCGCGTTTCGCGCCGCCGTGTTCGTGCTGTTCGTGGCGGCGGCGGTGCTTTTCCTGATTCGCGTGGCCGTGCGCCAACGCGACAGCGGCGAGGCGCCTCGGCCAGGCATCGCCTCGCCCGCGGATGAGTCGGCAACGCCCGACGCACCCACCCGCCGCCAATGGCTGGTGCTGGCGTTGACCGGCGGCGGGCTAGCCGTCTTCATCTACGGCGCGGCCCGGCTCGGCTGGAGCGAGAGCGAAATGATGGCGACCTTCGTGGCGATCGCGATCGGTGCGGGCTTCGCATGCCGGCTCGCGCCGTCGGCGCTCGCCAACGCCTTCATCGCGGGCTGCGGGCAACTCGCCAGCGGCGCATTGATCGTCGGCCTCGCACGCGCGATCTCGACCGTGCTGGCCAACGGCCACATCCTCGATCCGCTCGTGAATGCGCTCGCCGACCTGCTAGCCCCGCTCCACCCGATGGCCGCCGTGATCGGCATGTTCTTCAGCTCGGCGGCCATTCACGTCGCCATTTCCTCGGGATCGGGAGAGTCGGCCGCGCTGATTCCGATCTTCGCCCCGCTCGGCGATGCCCTGCATCTGACGCGCCAGGTGACGGTGCAGACCGTCTTGCTCGGCGAGGGCATCATGAACTGCATCAACCCGACGTCGGGCGTGCTGATCGCCGTGCTCGTCACCGCCCGGATTCCGTTCGGCCGCTGGGTGAAATTCGTCGCCCCGCTCACGCTCGCCTGGCTCGTCATCTCCATCGCGTCGCTGCTGGTCGCGGTCGCCATCCATCTGGGTCCGTTCTGAACCCGGCCT
>NZ_BAAILN010000119.1:93662-125340 GCF_054589155.1 Burkholderia sp. 3C | reverse complement strand
GAATTCGTGCCGCGCCGCGCGGCGCACGTCATGGGGAAACACCTTGAATCCTTCCGCTCGCGCCATCAACGAAAACCGCCTGCGCTATTTCTTCGAAGTCGTGTCGTGCGGATCGATCCGTGGCGCGGCCGAACGGCTCGACGTCGCGGCATCGGTCGTCACGCGGCAGATCCAGCAGCTCGAGCGCGAGCTGGGTTGCCGGCTGCTCGAGCGGCGCGGGCGCAACGTCGCGCCGACCGAGGCCGCCGCGCTGGTGCTCGATCACTGCCGCGAGCGCTGGGCGAGCGAGGACATGCTGCTCGCTCGTCTCGACGAATTGCGCGGGCTGCAGCGTGGCGAAATCAGCGTGGTGGCGGGTGAAGGCTTCATCGACGAGGTCAGCCGCAACCTCAGCTTCGCGTTCTGCCGGCGTTATCCGGATATCAACCTGAAACTGGAGCAGGTCGGCAGCTATGACGTGATACCGATGGTATTGCGGGACGAAGCGCATATCGGGATTTCGTATTGCGCGCCGGCCGGCGGCGCGATTCGCGTACTCCGGGCACGGCGGCTTCCCGTCGGGCTGGTCGCGTGGCCCGATCATCCGCTGGTCAAGGCTGGCGGCCCGATCGCGTTGAGCGACGTCCTGCCCTACCGGGTCGCCCTGATGCGGGAGCAATTCGGCGTGCGCAAACTACTGACCGCCGCCGAATATGCCGATCGGATTCAGTTCACGCCGCATTTCACGTCCAATTCATTGGCCGTTCTGAAAAACCACGTCAAGGCGCGCATGGCGGTCACCTTCATGTCGGCGCGGGCAGTCGCCCGCGAAGTGGCGGCGGGCGAACTTGCCACGGTGCGCATCGAGAACGCGGTGATGGAATCGGCGGAAATCCAGTTGATCGTGCGCGCGGGACGCGTTCCGTCCGCCGCGCTGGTACAGGTGCAGCGCTGCCTCGGCGAATTGCCGTTGTTCGCCGCCGATGCGTGAGGTTCCGCGATCGGTCACGAAGCCGATCGCGGGATCGCCCGCAAGCCGCTACGCTGCCGCGACGAGATTCGTGGGTTTGCCCTGGACGAACGACGCGATGTTGTCGATCAGTTGATCGGCAAGCGCCTGAATGGCCTCGCTGCTGGCCCACGCCACATGCGGCGTGAGGATGAAGCCCGGATGCGCGAGGATCGCCTCGAACGGGTGACCCGCCGGCAACGGCTCTTCGGTGACGACGTCGAACCCGGCACCGGCGATCTGCCCGTTCGACAGGGCACGGACCAGGGCGACCTCGTCCACCAGCCCGCCGCGCGCGGTGTTGATGATGATCGCGTGTCGCTTCATCACCGACAGTTCGGCTGCGCCGATCAGACCACGGGTTGCCGCGTTCAGCGGGCAATGCAGCGTAATGACGTCCGATTCCGCCAGGACCTGCTCGAACGGCGTGTAAAGCCCGCCCATGCCCGAGCGGCCCTTGAACGCGGACATCAGGACTCGCATCCCAAGGGCCTTGGCGATGTGGGCGGTTTCCCGGCCCAGCGCGCCGTCGCCGATGATCCCGAGGGTCGCGTCCTTCAGGTCGCGAATCGGATGATCGAAAAAACAGAACTGCTCGGCTTCCCGCCAACGGCCGGCCTGTACCGATTCACGATAGGCGACCAGATTTCTGCGCAACGCGAAAATCAGTGCGAACGTGTGTTCCGGCACCGTGGTGAGCGCGTAATTCCGAATATTGCAAACCGAGATTCGGCGATCGTGGCAAGCGCCGATATCGACGTTGTCGCTGCCGGTCGCCGCGATCGCGACCAGGCGCAACCGCTGCGCGTGATCGAGGTCCCGCGCGCTCAGTTTCGCCTTGTTCGTCACGACCACGTCGGCGTCGCGAATCCGCTCGCCGACCTGCTCGGGCGCCGTGCGGTCGAACACGTGAAGTTCATGCGGAAACGGCAACGGCTTCAGATCGATGTGAGGTGGAATGGTGCCGCGATCGAGAAATACGACCTTCAGCGGATGCGAGGTAGCAGACATGTTGTTCCGGCTTGATCTGTTTTGGAAAGGGCGAATCGGTTTCCGGCCGTCTTATTGCGAGTGCGGGTGGCTGGCGAAGCGCTTGACCAGATCCCGTGCGCCCCGCGTGATAAGCGCGGTATCGCTCGTGATGCCGAACACGTCGATCGCGTCGTGCAGGCGTCGTTCGCGCTCCACCTCGTTGACGGCGAGAAAGCCGCTCGGTTTGCCGAGCCTGCGCAAGGTGGCGAGTGCCTCGTCGATCGCGGCGACGACAGCGGGATGGCCGGGTTCGCCGAGATGCCCCATCGACGCGGCCAGATCGGCCGCGCCCAGGAAGATGCCGTCGACGCCGGGGATTTCGGCGATGGGTTCGAGATTGGCCAGCCCGTCGACGCTCTCGATTTGCAGCAGCAGGCAGACGTTCTCGTCGGCGCGTCGCAGGTAGCCGGCATCGAGGCCGAAGCGCGCCGCCCGCGAATTGCCCGACACGCCGCGCCGGCCGAACGGCGGGTAGCGCGTCGCGGCGACGATCTGGATCGCCTCGTCGACGAAACGCACGTCGGGAACCAGCAAGTTCTCGACGCCGATATCGAGCAGACGCTTGAGGTAGATCGGGTCGTGTGAAGGCGGTCTGACAATCGCGCTGGTCGGAGATGCGGCCAGGATCTGAAGCTGCGCCACGATGTCCGGAGTCTCGCTGGGCGAGTGCTCGGTATCGATCAGTATCCAGTCGAACCCGCAGGCGCCCAACAGCTCCAACAGCAGGCCGCCTCCCAGGGTTGAAAACATGCCGATCTGCGCGCGCTTGCCGAGTTGTTCCTTGAAGCGGTTGTGCGTGGCTTGCATGGCGGAGCACCTCTTTGAACAAAAAAGATGAAATGGGTGCCGACGACGACGTGCCGCCGCCGTTCGGCAGTGCGTCAACGCGTTGAAAACGCCGGCCCGTTCGGACCGGTGCGCATCGACGGCGCGAGCCGTTGCCAGGGTAGATCCGTGGGGTCAGCCGCCATCGGACCGGGCGCCTTGGCCACCAGCACCGCCTGCGCGATCGGTTCGAAATCGGCCCGAAAATGCACCGAGCTTTTCACCACGACGATGCGCATGCGCTCCGGCTCGATACCCACCGCGCGAAACAGATTCCGGTCGATCATCTGCGCTTTCAGCGATGACACGCCGATCCGCACGCCGTCGATCTCCAGCCCCACGGCCGGCCCGATGCGGGTCCACAGGCCGTGCTTCATGGGGCCGCCGTAACGCAGTCGGCCGTCGGAAAGATGCGTGACCTTGAACGTCGCCTCGAGCGCCGCGTCGCCCGGGATGCCCGAGCGGCCCCCGAGCGCAAGCGTGATGGATGCACCGACCCCGGCCTGATGCGCGCGGCGCGCGGCCTCCGGGTCCCAGATCAGGCCGACGGCCGCGTCGCGCGCACCGGCTGCGAGCAGCGCCCGCACCATGCCCATGGTGTTCGAGTCGGCGCCGGCGCCGGAATTGTCCTGGGTATCGGAGATCACGACCGGCCGCGTCGCGTCATGCGCCAGACGCAATGCCTCGGCGACGGCCTCGTCGGCGCTCGACAAGCTCACCGCCCAGGCGGGCTCGTTGCCGACCACCTGGTCATACAACGCGTCCACCGCGCCAGCGAGGCTGGCGGCATCCTCGCCGTATCCCCACACCACCCCGCCACACTCCGGAAAATCCGCCGCCGGGAACCCTGGCGCAAACGACAGGCTCGCCAGGCCGCCCGCCTCCTGCCGATCGAGCAGTGCGTATGTGCTCCGCGCCGGCTCATGCTGCGTGACCATCGCGTTGATTGGAATCAGGAACGGGATGCGACGCGAGTAACGTTGCAGCGGCGCCGCGTGCCCAGACAGAAGACGGTGCAGCAGATGCGCCGCGCGCGTACCGGTCGCGGCCATGTCGACGTGCGGATAAGTACGGTAGGCGATCAGGCCGTCGGCATGATCGAGCATGGCCCGGGTGACGTTCGCATGCAGGTCGAGCGACGCGACGATGGGCACGCCCGGGCCGACCAC
This sequence comes from Burkholderia sp. 3C, assembly GCF_054589155.1. Taxonomy (NCBI): domain Bacteria; kingdom Pseudomonadati; phylum Pseudomonadota; class Betaproteobacteria; order Burkholderiales; family Burkholderiaceae; genus Burkholderia; species Burkholderia sp. 3C. The sequence goes on along the minus strand of NZ_BAAILN010000119.1, from coordinate 121,326 downwards.
CTCGCGCAGACGGCGCAGCAGTTCGCCCTCGGCATCGTCGATCGATTCGCACACCGCCGCGCCGTGCAGATCGAGATAGATGCCGTCGGGCTTCAGTTCACGCGCCCCCTCGACCATCTCGCCCGCGATGCGCTCGAACGCATCGTCGGTCACGTGTGCCGACGGGCACGCGCCGGCCCAGATCACGGGCTGCAGTCGATACGCGAATGCTTCGATCCCCTGAAGAAAGCCACCGATCGGCAAATTGACGTCGCGCAGCTCGAACAGCGCCTCGCCACGCCGCATCGCCGGAAAGCTTTCGCCGTCGACGAAGTTTTGATAAGTGGCCCGGGTGGGCGCGAAGGTATTGGTTTCGTGCTGGAAACCAGCAATCAGAATGCGTTTCAAGCGAAGGTCTCCCAGAGTCGTGCCTCGGCCGGCGAGGCCGTGCGGATTGCCTATGTCCGATCAGAAGGACACTGCCGCTGCGCCATGGCGCGGGCGCGCGCTTCATAGCGTCCGTAGCCGAGCGTCTCGAACAGCTCGGCACGCGCAAACGGCACCGGCCCGTCGATCCGGCCCGCGGCCAGCGCCTGCAATGCCTGGCGCATGCCTTCGATCACCGGCGTGAGGGTCGCGAACGGAAACGTGGCGAGCTTCACCCCCAGTTCCCGCGCCCGCTGCAACGAAACCGGCGCGCGCGCGTTCTCGCCCGTCATCGCGCAGAACAGCGGCCGGCCCTGCGCGGCTTCGACCGCAAGCCGCACTTGCGCGTCGTCGGCTGGCGAATCGAGCATCAGGATGTCCGCTCCTTCCTCGACGAACAGGGCGATCCGCGCGAGCGCCTCGTCGATGCCCAGCGAGGGCCGGGTATCGGTGCGCGCCAGCACCAGCATGCCGGATTCGCGCGCCGCACCGACCGCCGCGCGGACGCGGATGCGGGCCTCGTCGCGCGTCACACAGGGCTTGCCTTGCGCGAGCAGGGGGCGTGGCGAGAGCTTGTCCTCGATCATCACGGCCGCGGCTCCGGCGCGGCCATAGGCCTGCACCGTGCGCTCGACGTTCATGGCATTGCCGAAGCCATGATCACCGTCGGCAATCACCAGTGCTGTCGGCACGGCGTCGCGCACCATGCGCAACGCGTCGATCATCTCGGAGAACGTCAGCAGGTCGAGATCGGGACCGCCGAGCCGCGCGGCGGCCAGGCACAGGCCGGAGAGGAACAGCGTGCGGAAGCCCGCCTCGACACTCAAGCGGGCGCTCAGGCCATCCCATACGGACGGCGCGGCGATCAAGCCGGCGGCGGCGAGTTGCGCCCGCAGCGCTTGAGGCGGCGTGGGTTCGGCGCTCACCGGCCGGGATACGACAGCATCAGACATCATTCAAAGCCTCCACACGTTGCCCAACCGGCAACCGATTGAGCAGGATCGATACGCCACCCGCGAGCAGGATCGCGGCCATCACGAACAGGCCGCTTTGCATCGAGCCGGTGGTGCTCTTGAGCCAGCCGATCAGCGAGGGGCTGAGAAAGCCCCCGAGCAAGCCGATGCTGTTGATCAACGCGATCCCGCCCGCCGCCGCGGTGCCCTTCAGATAGCCGGTGGGAATCGACCAGAACACCGCGTAGCCGAGATAGATACAGACGGCTGCCGCACTCATCACGGCCAGCGTGCCCGCCACGCTGTGCTCGACAAGCGGCGCGAGCAGCACCAGGGCCGCACCCGCCAATACCGGCAACGCACTATGCAGACGACGCTCTCGCGTACGATCCGAGTGGCGCGCAAGCCACGGCACCAGCAGCAGCACCGCGAGATAGGGCACGGCGGCGTACCAGCCGAGCACCGTATTGCTCACGCCGGCCGCCTTCAGCATGGTCGGCAACCAGAAACTGACGGTGTAGATGCCGCAGATCAGGCAAAAATAGCTGAATGCCATGGCGTAGGCGCGCGGATCTTTCAGCGCCGCACTGAAAGCGTGATGGCGTGTGCCCGTTTCGGTCGCGCGAATATGCTCGGCAAGCACGGCCCGGTCGCCATCGGTGAGCCAGTTGGCGTGTTTCGGGGTGTCGTCGAGATAGGCCAGCGTCAGCACGCCGAGCAGCACGCTGGGCACGCCTTCGCAGAGGAACAACCACTGCCAGCCGGCCAGCCCGTGCGCACCGTTGAACGTATTCATCACCATCGAGGCCAGCGGGCCGCCGATCAGGCCGGCCAAGGGGCCGCCCATCAGCACGATCGCCATGACCCGCGCGCGGCGCGCATCCGAATACCAGAACGTCAGGTACAGGATCATGCCGGGTGCGAACCCGGCTTCGAATACGCCGAGCAGAAAACGCAGGAAATAGAAGCTCCTCGCATCGTGCACGAACAACATGCACGACGAGGTAATGCCCCACAGGATCATGATCCGGCTGATCGTCTTGCGTGCGCCGACCCTGCCCAGCATCAGATTGCTTGGTACTTCGAACAACATGTAGCCGAGAAAGAACACCCCCGCGCCAAGCCCGTAGACGGCGTCGCTCATGCCCAGCGCCGGCTGCATCTGCAGCTTCGCGAAGCTGATGTTGATACGGTCGAGGGAGGCCATTACGTAGCACAGCAGCAGAAATGGCAGGAGCCTCCAGTTCACGCGCCGGTATAGTGCGTCGAGCGTGGAGCCGGGCTCGGCGAACACGGTGTCGCCGAGTGCGACGCGAGGCGATTTCATGGCGCTCTCCCTGAGTCTCGATGATTGTTTTCGAACACGATGGCGGCGGCGCGTTTTCCAACGAAACGCGGCCAGACGATCGAGTCATTGTGCAGGGAGGGATCGGCGGAAACAATATGACTCGCCACGCGTTTTCGTTGCCCGACGGGCAACGATGGATCGCGCCGTACGGCGGTCCTGACGCGCATCTCGACGATTCGCCGGACCGGGAGGACGTGTCGCCCGATCGTCGAATCGACGCGTCCGGCTTCCGTGAAATGGCGGCCCGCTTCAGGCGCGCTTCAGGCCCGCGTCATCCGCGCATAGGACGCGATCATCGTCGCCAGCTCCTGCGCGGCGGGCGTGAGCGGCACGCTGGCCCGTTGCAGCAGGCTGACGGTCGATGCGGCCGCCCGCTCGACGATCTCGATCGACGCAAGCTCCCCGCCGAACAGCCGATGCCGCGTGACGATCGACGGCTCCAGCGACAGCCAGTCGGTTTCGACGATCAGATGCAGCGTGTCGAACAGCGCCTCGGTGGTGGCCACGATGCGCGGCGGCGCCAAACCCTGCGCGGCGAACATGTCCGTCAGCCGATTGACAGGCGGCGCCGTGGTCGCGCCCGGCTGGCGCGTCGCGATCCAGTCGCACCGCGCCAGCTCGGCGAGCGTGCGGGCATGCCGGAGCGGATGCTCGCGCCGGCACACCACCACCGGGTCGGCCGGAAACAGCGCGGTGACCGCCAGGTCCGACGCGTCCGTCCTGGCGCCGACCAGCGCCACAGCGAAATCGAGCGTGCCGTCGCGCAACCACGAGATCATCTTGCGCGAGGTGCCATTGACCAGATGAATCGACACGCGCGGAAAGCGCTCGCAGTATTGCGTGAGCACCGGCGCGAGGGTCTGGATCATCGGCTCGGTGGTCATGCCGAACGTCACGCTGCCGGTGAACTCGCCCCGCAATTGCCGCATCTCGTCCTCGGTGCGCTCGCATTCGCCGAGGATCGCGCCGGCCCGCGCGAGCAGGCGCTCGCCGAACACGGTCAGGCCGATGCCGCGGTTGGTGCGCGTCAGCAGCGGCGCGCCGAGTTCGAGTTCCAGATTCTGCAACTGCTGGGTGATGCTGCTTTGGGCCAGATGCAGCGCACGGGACGCGCCGCGCAGGCTGCCCTGCTCGGCCACCGCCGAGAAGATGCGCAATTGCGCGAGCGTCATTGGCATGATTCGGTGATCGGAAAAAACGATCATGATAGCGACATCCGCACTTTTCCCGGCATTTTGCACACCATAGGATCGGGGCCTGTTCCAAGGAGAGCCCCACCATGAACCCGTTTCTTCGCGCCGCCCTGGGCGGCCTGTTCGCAATCAGCCTGCTCGGCGCGGCGGGCATCGCGCAGGCGGCCGATCCGGGCGTGCTGCGCTTCGGCATCGATCCGACCTATCCGCCGATGGATTCGAAGGCGCCGAACGGCAGCGTGCAGGGCTTCGACGTGGATCTCGGCAACGAAATCTGCCGGCGCCTGAATGCGCGCTGCAAGTGGGTGGAGCTGGAATTCTCGGGGATGATCCCGGCGCTGGCCGCGCGCAAGATCGACGCGATCCTGTCCGCGATGGCGATCACCGACAAGCGCGCCCGGCAAATCGCGTTTTCGTCGAAGCTCTATCAGTTCAAGTCACGCCTCGTGGCGCGCAGCGGCTCGGCGCTCGGCACCGATACGGCCTCGCTGGCCGGCAAGCGGATCGGCGTGCAGTCGGGCACGCAGTTCGAAAGCTATGCGCTGGCCAACTGGGCGCCGCACGGCGTGAACGTCGTGCAATACAAGAGCCAGGACGACGTGTTCGCGGATCTCGTGGCCGGCCGGATCGACGGCGCGCTGCTGGGCATGGTCGAGGCCGATCAGGGCTTCCTGCGCACGCCGCAAGGCAAGGGCTTCCAGTTGGTCGGCCAGCCGCTGTCGATGGGCGACCACGGCGTGGGCATCGGGCTGCGCAAGGACGATGCGCCGCTCAAGGCGTCGATCGACGCCGCCATCGCGTCGATGCTGGCCGACGGCACCTATGCGCGCATCGCCCATCGCTATTTCTCGTTCGATCCGCGCGGCGACTGAGCACGCTGCATCACGTCACGCCATCGCCATCCCATTCGCTTATTTCGCATTCCTCACGCCATGTACACGCAATCGACCCCGTTGATCTCGCCCGCGATCGGCACGCGCCGCGAACTCGAGAGCCTGCATTTCGGCCCGCTCGAAGCCGCCGACGCCGGGCAGAAGATCTATATCCAGGCCGCGCTGCACGCCGACGAAACACCGGCGATGCTGGTGGCCGTGATGCTCCGGCGCCGCCTGATGGAACTGGATGCCGCCGGCGAAATCGCGGCGCAGATCGTGCTGGTGCCGGTGGCCAACCCGGTCGGCCTGGCCCAGCACGTGCTCGGCCAGTTCATCGGCCGTTTCGATCTGGCCAGCGGGCGCAACTTCAATCGCAGCTTCCCGGCGCTGGTCGACGATGCCGCGTCGCTCGACGGCGCGCTCGGGCCTGACGCGCAGGCCAATATCGCCGCCGTGCGGAAACTGATGCGCGAGACGCTGGCGCGGCAGACGCCGCGCACCGAGTTCGAATCGCTTCAGCACGCGTTGCTCGAACTGTCGCTCGACGCCGACGTGGTGATCGATCTTCATTGTTCACTCGAAGCCACCCTGCATCTCTACACGAGCGACGAGGCGTGGCCGCAGTTCGAGCCGCTGGCCCGCTATCTCGGCGCGCAGGCCTCGCTGATCGCGACGGATTCGGGCGGCCAGGCCTTCGACGAGGCGCACAGCCTGCCGTGGTGGACGCTGCGCCAGGAACTCGGCCGCGCCACGCCGCTGCCGCCCGGCACCGTCGCCACCACCATCGAATGCCGTGGCCAGCGCGACGTGAGCTACGAGACGGCGGCAGCAGACGCCGAAGCCATCATCGATTTCCTGCGCGCGCGCGGCGCGCTGCGTGGCGAGGCGAAGCCGCTGCCGCCGCTGGTGCAGGCGCCGACGCCGCTGGCCGGCAGCGAGCAGTTCTACGCGCCGGTCAGCGGCATCCTGGTGCATCGCGCGGCCACCGGCGACCGGATTCGGGTGGGCGATCCGCTGTTCGATATCGTCGATCCGCTGAACGATGAAACGCACACGGTGCACAGCGGCACCGAAGGCGTTTTCTACATGCGCCGCGCGATCCGTTTCGTCACGGCCGGCGCGCCGCTCGGCCGCGTGACGGGCACCCGCCCGATCCGCACCGGGGTGCTGCTCGGCGCGTGATGCCGAGGCGGGATACCGGGTGCGCCGGCCCACGCCGGTGAGCTTGGCGGCGGCCTGCGGGACGCCTGCGCGATCGGCAACGGCATGCCGACGACGATCGCGCCGCCGTGCTCGTCGAAGCGAAGCTCGCGAACCTGCAACGGGTCTCGAAACCCCGCCGCAGTTATCGCCCTTCCTCAGATCCGCGCATAGTTCGCCGACGCGAAATTCCAGTTCAGATGCTGGCCGATCGTCGCCGCGAGATAGTCGGGGCGACGGTTCTGGTAGTCGAGGTAGTAGGCATGCTCCCACACGTCAATGGTGAGCAGCGGCAGTTGACCGCCACGGGTATACGGCGTTTCGCCGTTGCTGGTCTTGACGATTTCCAGCTCGCCACGATCCGCCACGAGCCACCCCCAGCCGCTGCCGAACTGCGATGCCGCCACCGTCATCAATTGCTTCGACATCGCCTCCACCGAGCCGAACTTGTTGACGATCGCAGCCTTGAGCTTGTCGTCCGGTTCGGTTTTCGTGGGGCTCAGCGATTTCCAGTAGAAGTTGTGATTCCACGCTTGCGCGGCGTTGTTGAACACGTCTTCGAGATCGCTTCGGCCGTGCGATTCGAGCACGACCTGCTCCAGCGACAGGCTGGCCAGCGGCGTGCCGTCGACGAGCTTGTGCAGGTTCTCGTAGTAGGCGCGATGATGCTTGCCGTAGTGAATGCTCAGGGTCTTCGCCGAGATCACCGGTTCGAGCGCGTTCTGGGCGAACGGCAGCTCGGGCAAGGCCAGCGGCGATGCGCCGAGATAGGCGAGGATCGAGGCATCGTCCAGTTTGGTCGCGCTCGCGCGTGGTGCGGTTGCCGCGACACCGAGACGGGACACGAAGAAGCCCGCGGCACCGATCGAACCCGTGGCGAGCAGTTGGCGGCGGGACAGTTTGGTTTGTGACATTGTTGACTCCGTAGTGTGGGGTAACGAGAGCGACGCGTGCACTCTCCCACCGAAAACGGCTGACCTCAACGTCTTATTCCATGCCGATCAAGATAAAAAACCGTTGATCCCGACCTGCCGCGAAGGGGGTGGCCCGGATCGGCGCAGCCCGTTTCATGACACCGGCTACCGGACCTTCCGTTCAGCACGACGCTTACGACCCATCCGAGCGGGCGCCCGCACCTCGATTCGAACCCGCCACGTCTTGACACCCCCGCAAGTTCAGCTATATTTGTACCTTCGTATTACAATTTTTGTACCAATACAAAGGACAAACATATGACGATCCCATCGGATATTCACCTCAAGATCGGCGGCATCATCTTCCCGGACATGGACCAATGCGACTTCACCGGCCCGTTCGAGGCGCTCGCCCGCGTACCCAATTCCAGCTTCTTCACCCTCTGGAAGGACAAGAACCCGGTACGCGACCTCGCCGGCATGCGGCTCCTGGCGGACACCACGTTCGACGAGGCGCCCCAGCTCGACGTGCTGCTGGTGCCCGGCGGATACGGCCAGGAAGCGCTGATGAACGACGAGACCCTGCTCGGCTTCATCCGCAAGCAGGCCGAAGGCGCCCGCTACGTCTACTCGGTGTGCACCGGCGCGCTGCTTTGCGGCGCGGCCGGCCTGCTGCAAGGACGCCGCGCCACCACCCACTGGACCGCGATGGACGTGCTGCCGCTGTTCGGCGCGACGCCCAGCGACGAGCGCGTCGTCATCGACGGCAAGTTCATCAGCGCCGGTGGCGTCACGTCCGGCATCGATGGCTCGCTGATCGTGGCGTCGCTGCTGCGCGGAGAGACGGTCGCCCAGGAATTGCAGTTGTACATGGCCTATGATCCGAAGCCGCCGTTTCAGGCAGGATCGCCCGCCACGGCGCCCGCTTCCGTGCTCGCCACGGTGACCGAACGCGCCCGGGCCATTACCGAAAAGCGCCTGGCGACCGGCCTGGCCTACCAGGCAGCCCGTGCGGACGTAAGCGTCTGATCTCCTCGCGTGCGAGCGCGCCCTGCGCTCGCACCGCCCCCGCCTCGAAGGCCGATATCCGATTCAGCGATATCGGCTTCCCCTTTGGAAGCGCCGTTCTCCACGCAGGTTTACCCCAATTTTTTTCCGATTGACCGATCGTTTCGACATGCTTACATTGACTAGGACATATATTTTTTCGTACCAGTACAAATTGCATTCGATCCTTGTCGATCTGGAGAAATGAATGGCTGCGCGCATGAAATTTTCAAACCCCATTGCTCCGACGTCGCCGTCGAAGCGCCTGCCCGGTACGTTCGACGCTTGTGTCGCGTCGAAGCACCGCTTGCTGGTCTGCCTCACCGCCGCTTTTTTTGCCTGGTACTTCGCATTGCTGATCGGGGATGGCTGGTTTCGCGCGCTGTTCGCCACCCGCATCGCCGGCACGCTGAACGTCGGCATGCTGTTTACGCTGTCGCAGTACCTTTTCGGCGCGGGCCTCGCGATCGTCTACGCCCGTCGCATGCGCACCATCGACATGCAATTCGCAGCGATGGCGGCAGCGGCAGCCGACGCGCACGGAGCACAACGATGAAACGCCATGCACGCTCGAACCTGTTGCCGTGGATGGCCACGTGCACCGCTGCCCTGCTGTTCCCCGCCCTCGCACATGCGGCCGACGTGGTGCCGCGCACCTACCGGCCACACGCCTTTGCCATTTTCGCCGCCGTCATCGCGCTCACGCTGATCATCACCGGGTTCAGCGCGAGACGGCGCAAGAGCGCCACCGAGTTCTACACCGCCGGCGGCGGCATCTCGGGCTTGAAGAACGGCCTGGCGATCGCCGGCGACTATCTGTCCGCCGCCGCGTTTCTCGGCGTGTCCGGCCTGATCGCGCTGTACGGGTACGACGGCATGCTCTATCTGGTAGGTTTCTTCGCCGCGCTGATTCCGGTGCTGCTGCTGGTCGCGGAGCCGTGCCGCAACCTCGGGCGCTACACGTTCGGCGACATCCTGGCCTACCGCCACAGCTTCAGGACGTCCAAGGTGCTGGCCGCGTTCTCCAGCGTCATCGTCGCGATCTTCTACATGATTCCGCAGATCGTCGGCGGCGCCGTGCTGCTCTACGCCTTGCTCGGCGTGCCGTACGAAGTCTCCGTGCTGGCCGTCGGCGGCCTGATGCTGCTGTATGTGACGGTGGGCGGCATGCGCGCCACGACCTGGGTGCAGATCATCAAGGCGGGGCTGCTGCTCGGGATGTGCGGCCTGCTGGCGATGCTGGCCATCGCGCCGTTCGGCTTCAACGTATCGGCGCTGCTCGACGGCCTGTCGCATCAGGCCGCCTTGCACGACTGGCTGCTCGCGTCGCACCGCATGACGGCCGGCGACGGCACGCTGCTTGCCCGCACGTTTTTCGAACCCGGTCTTTACCTCAAGGACCCCGTCGAGCTGCTGTCGCTGGGCCTCGCGCTGACGCTCGGCACGGCCGCCATGCCGCATATCCTGATGCGCATGTTCTCGGTGAAGAACGCGCAAACCGCCCGCAAATCGGTGCTCTGGGCGATGTTGTGGATCGGCGGCTGCCACATGCTGATCATCGTGATCGGATTTGCAGCGGCCTATTACGTCGGCGCGGCCAACATCTCCGCGGCCGACAAGGGCGGCAACCTCGCCGCGTTGTTGCTCGCTCAACACCTCGGCGGCGGCGCCTCGACGGCCGGCGGGAACCTGTTGCTGGGCGTCATGGCCGCGATCGCGTTCGTGACCATCGTCGCGGTGGTGGCCGGGCTGACGCTGGCGGCGGCCTCGTCGCTGGCGCACGACGTGTATGTCGGCGCGCTGAAGGGCGGCCATGCCTCGGACCGCGAACAGGTGATGGCCGGCAAGGTGGCGTCGGTGCTGGTGGCGTTCATCGCCACGGGCGCGGGTTTGTTCGCCAAAGGCCAGAACGTCGCGCATCTCGTCGGGCTCGCCTTTGCCGTGGCGGCGTCCGCCAATCTGCCGGCGCTGCTCGCCACGCTCTACTGGAAGCGCTGCAATACCGCCGGCGTGGTTGCCAGCGTGGTCGGCGGCGCGATCGTCACGATCTCGCTCGTGCTGGTGTCGCCCAACATGCAATATCCGCTCGCCGTTCGCACCGAGGCGAGCCGCGCACTCGCCGCCTCCAGCGCGAAGCTCGCGGCCCTCGAAACCGAAGGCGCGGCACGCTACCGCGGCACGGGGGAATTCAATGCGGCACGCGATGCCGCGCGCGCGAGCCGCGACGCGGCGCAGGCCACGCTCGATTCGATCGGCTCGCGCACCACCAGCCTGGTCGGCCTGCGGGAACCGCTCGTGTCGCTGCGCAATCCCGGGATCGTGTCGGTGCCGCTCGGCTTTCTGTTCGTGGTGATCGGGTCGTTGCTCGGACGCCGGCGCGGGTCCGACGCCGGATGGAGATCGCTGGTGTTCCGACGGGACAGCGGAACCGATGTCGCCCATGCGATCGATCATTGACGCACGGCCGCCACGTCGTTCGATGCCCTGCCGCGCCGGCTCAGGCGGCCAGGGTGGACGACGCGGTGCTGCGTACCTTCACCAGCGTATCGACGAAGTCGAGCGTCTGGGCCGGCATCATCCGTGTCACCGTCACACGGATGCCGTGCTGCCCGCCCAGGGTGAACTCGCCGCCGGCCCGCACCAGCCAGCCGGCCGCGAAAAGCCGCTGCGCGATCTCCTGTTCGTCCGGAATCGGCACCCAGACGTTCAGGCCGGCGCCGGGCAGCACGTCGAAGCCGCGCTTGCTCAACGCGGCCGTCAGCAACTGGTGGCGCTCGCGGTACGCGGCGCCTGCCGCCACGATCTTTTTCTGCACCGAGGCCGTCGTCACGAGCCCGAACACGAGGCGCTGCACCAGCGTGCTGACCCATCCCATTCCCACGCTTTGACGTTGCTCCAGATGCCGAATGGTCTGTTCGTCGCCGGTGGAGAACGCAATGCGATAGTCCGGCCCGAGCGCCTTCGACAGCGATCGGACCGTCAGCCAGCGCTGCGCGCCGGTATGCCACGCATGGTAAGGCGCAATGCGCAGCATGTTCGTGTGGTCGTCGTCGATGAACAGCACGTTCTCATTGCCGGCGACGAGCTTTTTCAGCTCGGCCGCGCGTGCGCGCGAGGTCACGATACCGGTGGGATTATGGGCGCGCGTCGTCGTGATGACCGCCTTCACGCCGCTCCTGAGCGCCTTGCGCAGGCTTGCCGGCGTAATGCCCGCCGGGTCGATCGTGAGCGGTACCGCATCGAGGCCCATCGCGCGCACGAGGGCATGCACGCTGATATAACCCGGGTCCTCGATCGCAATCTTGTCCCCTGCCCGGATGCCCGCGACCGTGAGCGCCCGTTCGATCAGATCGAGCGCGCCGGCCGACACGAAGATCCCGCCCGCCACCTCGATGCGATCCTCGACGAACTGCGTGCGAGCCCATTCGACAAAAGCATCGTCGTTCCGGTGCTCGCCATAGAGCCGCGGTTCGACGCTCATGCGCGCCATGGCATCGCGAAGCTCGGCCTCGTCCGGCAGCAAGGCCATATCGGGATTGCCGTCCCTCACGAAGTGGGTCTGCACGGGGCGGCCCGCCGCGTCGCGTGCGCCCGTTGCCGAAGCGTGACGGTTGACCGTCGACCCTTTGCGGCCCTCCCCGGAAATCAGGCCGCCGTCCCGAAGCTGCCGGTAGGCAACCGCCACCGTGTTCTTGTTGATGCCGAGGCTGTCCGCCAGCGCGCGCACCGTCGGCAGCGTATCGCCGGGCTTCAGGCGATCTTCGAGTATCGCCCGCTCGATCGCGTGCCTGATCGCGTCGGCCTTGCCTTCGGACGGGCTGGCGTTGTCCAGATCGATGACGAGCGTTTCCATGAAATCCCCTGTGCTTATTAAGACATAGTTTATCCGACAATGGGACAACTTGAATATCTCCGCCGCGCCGCTTGCCGGTTCGTGTCGGCACGGCCGCCATGAGGTGTTTTTTCCCCGGACAGACTCCGGCTTCCGACCCACACGTAACCATCCACGATCCGACAACGCCGTCATGAACGAAACCCTTTTCGACCCGATTCTTCTGACCCAGCATATGGTGCAAACCCGAACGGTCAACCCGCCCGGCGATGAGCTGGCTCTCGCCATCGACCTGAAAGGCTTGCTGGAGAAATTAGGACTTCATACCGTGGTTCAGGACGTGGCGCCCGGCCGCGCAAACCTGATTGCATGGAACACCGGCACGGGCGGCCCGCGCCTGTGCTTCACCGGGCATCTCGACACCGTTCCGTTCGGCGTTGCCAGTTGGCGCGCTGCGCCGTTGAGCGGCCATATCGACGGCGACCGGCTTTATGGGCGCGGCGCATCCGACATGAAAAGCGGCATCGCGGCGTTCGTGTCCGCGCTCAAGCGTTACCGGGACCAGCATGAAACGCTGCCGTGCGTGCTGGTGGTCCTGACCGCGGGCGAGGAGACCGGCTGCGAGGGCGCGAAACGCCTGAGCGAACTGGACGTGCCGCCGCTGAACGTGGGCGCGATGATCGTCGGCGAGCCGACCGCGAATCAATGCGCGGTCGGCCACAAGGGCGCGCTCTGGCTGCATGCGCATACGTCGGGCCGCTCGGCTCACGGCGCGATGCCCGAACTCGGCGACAACGCGATCTATCACGCGGCCGATGCGATCCGGCAGTTGCGGATCTTCGACTTCGAGGCACCCGATGATCCGTTGCTCGGCCATCCGTCGCTGAATGTCGGAACGGTCTCGGGTGGCGTGAACATCAATTCGGTGCCCGATGCCGCGACGTTCTCGATCGACATTCGCACGGTAGGCCAAACGCCGCACGATGCGTTGGTCGATCGCCTCGGCAACTATCTTGGGCAGAAGGTACGTTTATCCGCTTCGGTCGACGTGCCCGCGCTGACCAACCAACTGGAGAACCGGTGGCTAGGCTACGCGATTGAAACGACCCAGGCCGTGACCGGTGTCCGGACGGGGCACACGACGGTGGCCTACTTCAGCGACGGCCCGGTATTGAGAGCGTGGCTCGGCGAAGTCCCGACCGTGATCCTCGGGCCGGGCGAGCCCTCGCAGGCGCATCAAACCGACGAATGGTGCAGCGTGCAGCGCATTCTTGAATGTACCGAGATCTATTTCGAGTTGATATCGGGCTGGGGGAAATCGGGGGTGGCTGGTTGGTAAGTGCACTTTGCGACGGCGGCGCGGATTTATTTCGGGGTATTGAAGATGTGTCGTCGCAGGAATTGATCAGTACCCCGCCCCCGCGCGCGGCGAAACCGTTCCCGGGTCAGTACATGACTGGAGAGACACGATGAACGACGGTATATGTCATGCCGGACCTGACCGCAACACGCGGTCGGCTGTCCGCACCAACCATGGCGATGCCCGCAAGAGCCAAGGCCCCCGAAATCAAACCCGCGCCTCACTTGAGTATCCGAGTTTTCGCCGTGATCCAGTCCATCCCCGCGAGCAAGACCGCGGACACGACAAACGTCATATGCACGGCGATCCCCCATACGATCGTTTGAAGGCCGACCCGATCGATCGACAAAAACCCTCGCAGTACCTCGATGGCCGATATCGCCACGATCGACGCCATCAACTTCAATTTGATGTCGGTGAACCCTACGTGCCCTATCCATTCCGGCGTATCTTCATGGCCACCCAGCTTCAGTCTCGACACGAAACTCTGATAGCCGCCGAAGATAATCATGAGCAACAGGTTGGCCATCAGGGATAGATCAACCAGCGACAGCACGCCCAGGATGACGTCTTCCACCTCGCTATCGAGCAAGGTCATGGCGAGATGCCAGAATTCCTGGCAGAACTTGACCAGCAGCATGACCATGCCGAGCGCCAGGCCAGCATAGATGGGAGCCAGCACCCAACGACTCGCAAACAGGCCGTGCTCAAACAGCCTCTCGACAACATTCGAAGCGTGGCCTTCAGTTTTTTCAGTGGGTCGCATGATCTTCCTCGATGCCGGGTGAGCCGGCGTTTTCCTGGGTGCCGGCAGTGCCGCGTCAGGGTCGAGCGACAATCCGCTCTGCTCTGCACGGCGCCGCCGATTCATTACCGACTTCCCACTGGGCACTCGCACGAATCAGGCCGCGTCGAGTGGCCGACAGGCAAATCGAGCGCCGTCCGCTCGTCAGAAGTTACTGTTGATCATCAGGTCGATCAAGATCTCCTCGGGCGGGTTGCCGACGTAATCCATGGGAATGGTGCCGTATCGACCCTTGCCGTGCGTGATCAGATAGGTGACGAGCGCGGCATTGATGCCGTCCTCTCCCACCGCAAAGGCCCGGGGATCGTCCCACCCATGCCCCGACGCCGTGCAACTCGTGAAATTGACGAACCATGCGTCCGGCAGCTTGTTCTTGGCGTAATCCAGATACTTCACGATCAGTTCGACCTTGCTGGCCATCATCCGGGTTTGAAGGTCGTACCAATCCTGAATGGCAAAAGGCAGATTGCCCGGTTGCTGATGGACGACGCTGCCGTCACCGAACTGGTCGAACGTGTCCGAATTCTCCGGCCACGGATGGATGTTGCCATTTGCATCCTTGAATTCCGTCAGCCCGACGCCGGAATTCGGATCGCCGACCTTGTTGTGATTGGTCGCCGGGTCGATCCAGTAGCGGCGCAGCAGCACGAGTTTGCCTCTCAAATCGCCCAGCGTGGGAGGAACCTGACTGGTGGAGACATGCGACACCACATCCTGATAAGGTGCCTTGGCGAAAAAATCCAGGATGGCGTCGTGGAATCCGTCCGTGGAGCCGTGCTCGTCCTTCACGCACATCACGACCACTTCGTGCGAATTGGCCTGAAGAAATTCCACCACGGGGCGCACGCAATCGTTCCAGAACCAGAGGGCCGTTGGCGTGGATTCGTGCATGATTTCGAACCGGAGGCTTTTATTGATCCGGATGTCGAGAAAACGAATGCCCGCGGCAAGCTGCTGCGAAATGCTCAGGCCCTGGCAGATTCTCGATCGCGCGACGGCGTCGTCTTCCCGGGAAGTAATGGCCGCCGTCCCGGTATCGTGCGACCCCGGCAGCGTCAGTTCGTGGAGCCGCACACTATCGGGAAGCCGCGATATCCAGCTTCTCGTATCGGCTTTCGGCATGACGACCACCGTCAGGTGTCGCCAATTCCAGGAATAAGTGTCCCAAGGCTGTTTGTCGTATTGGGCTTCGATCATCCAGCACCGGCCGGCTGCCTGCCCGTACGCAGCCAGGCAGCCCTGCCGCTTGCCGCCGTCCACCACCTGTCGGGCGTCGACCCAGGCTTCCACCGCCTCGCCGGTATCGAAGCGAAACGTGACCAGAAATTTCGCACTGCTCTGGCCGTTCGCGATTTCGGCATGGACTTCATGCCGCCCGTTCCCCGCGAGCGCCAATCCGTTCAATTGCGTGGGCGCCGCCACCGGGTTGCCCTGGTTATCCAGTTCCCAATCATTCTTGTTTTCCAGCGACACTTCGACTTTCACCGATTGCGTCCCCAGATTGACAACACCGATCTGACAGCCGTAACTCATTTTGATTTCCCCCGTCGCAGGTTCACGTTATCCGAATCAGGCCTCGGCCGTTACGGATGTGCTCGATTACTTTGAGATTTTCTACAAATCGATTCGTCGATACGGTTTCACCAGAAACGTGTCACCTGTCGAGTTGGAGCGCCGCTACGCGCCAGACAGCTCGTGAGTGCCTGTTAATCTCTGGTCGGGCCATTCTAGTTTTTTTAATCACGTATCACACCCCTGAACATGGCCGGATTCCGCCGCTGCGCCGAAGCAATCGGGAGAAATTCCGCCGCAGGTCACGATCTCTTCGCACCACCCAATATTTTCAAGCCCGCTGCGACGAAGCGGGTGTAACCGGCCGGCGCCCGACGACGAACTACCCATCACGTTCGTCACTGGAGTTCGACATGCTGCCCCGTTTCCTTCTCGCCCTGTGCGCCGGTTCCGCCGTGCTCGCCAGTTCCCACGCGTTCGCCGCCGCGCCCCGCCCCGTGGTCGTCGAACTGTATACCTCGCAAGGTTGCTCGTCGTGCCCGCCGGCCGATCGCTTCCTCTCCGAGCTTGCCGATACGCGCGCCGACGTGCTGCCGCTCGCGTTTCACGTGACCTACTGGAACCAGCTCGGCTGGAAGGACCCCTATTCGCTCGACCTCGCCACGGACCGACAGGCGCGCTACGCCCAGCGCTTCGGCGACGGCTCGTACACGCCCGAGATGGTGATCGACGGCGCGGCCGGCGTGGTCGGCTCCGATCGCGACGCAGCCAATGCCGCCATCGCGAAAGCAAGGACATCGAGCGTGACTGCCGCCTCCGTCGACGCGAGCCGCAACGGCGGCACGGTCACGGTATCGGTGGGCGCAGGCGCCGGGCGGGCGCGTGTGCTGCTGGTCGGCTATGACACGCGCCATGCCACGTCGATCGGGCGCGGCGAAAACTCCGGCCGCACGCTGACCGAATCGAACATCGTGCGCGGCTTCATGCCGATCGGCGAATGGTCGGGCACCGCGCTGGCGTTCAAGACGGCTCCCGTGGCGGGCGAACGGCTGGCGGTGCTGCTGGAAGCGCCGGACGGCAGGATCGTCGGGGCCGCGCGCGTCGCGGACGCCGGCGCGAGCCCGCACTGAGCGGCCTGCACACCGGGAGACGGCAATGCGAAACCTGGGCACGCGGCTGGGCGGAATACTCACGGCGGTACTGTGCGCGGCGGCACTCGGTCAGGCGAGCGCCGCCCACGCTGCCGCATCCGAATGGGTCGGCGACGCGCGTGCGCAGGTGCGCCTGGTCACCGCCGTCGACGCGGTGGCCGGCGCGTCGCTGCAGGCCGGCATCGAATTTCATTTCCCGCGCGGCTGGCACGGCTACTGGCGCACCCCCGGCGATGCCGGCGTCGCCCCGCATCCGGACTGGTCGCACGCGCCGGACGTGGCGTCGGCCGCGATGCAGTGGCCGGCGCCGACGCGGCTCGTGATCGACGGACTGCAAAACGCGGTGTACCGCGACAACGTCGTGTTGCCCCTGACGATCGAGCTTCGCAAGGCCGGTGCGCCGGCGCATCTGAACCTGACGCTCGACTACGCGACCTGCTCGAATGTCTGTGTTCCCGAGCATGCGGATTTGGCGCTCACGCTGCCGGCCGCCACGGTGCCGCCGCCGGCCTCGGCGGAAGCCGCCGAACTCGACGCGGCACGACGCGCTGTGCCGGCTCCAGCCACGCAGGCCGGAATCTCCGTGATCTCCAGCGAAATCTCGATGCGCGCAGGCGTCCGCAACCTCGACATCCATCTCCGCAGCAGCACGCAGCCGTTCACGGCTCCCGACCTGTTCGTCGAAGGCGCGGGCAGCGGGCTGCCTGCGGCGCCGGTGGTCCGGCTATCGAACGATCGGCACGACGCACAACTGGACGTTACGCTGCCCGACTCGGCCAACAACGCGCAATCACCGGCCCTGACGCTCGTCGATGGCGCCCGCGCCGTCGAAATCGGCCCGGTGAGCGCGAACAGCCGCTCGTCGTCTTCCCCGTCGATCCTGTCGCTGCTGTCGATCCTGCTCACCGCGTTCGCGGGCGGCCTGATCCTCAACCTGATGCCGTGCGTGCTGCCGGTCCTGTCGCTGAAGGCGTTCGCCCTGCTGAAAACTGCCGGCACCTCGCGCCGGTCCACGGCCCGGCTTGCCGCCGCGTCCGTGCTCGGCACCCTTGCCGCGTTCGCCTTGCTGGCCCTGGCGTTGAGCGCGTTGAAGCTCGGCGGCATCGCGATCGGCTGGGGCATCCAGTTCCAGCAACCGTGGTTTCTCGCGAGCATGGCCGTGGTGACCGCGCTCTTCGCGGCGAGCCTGTTCGACTGGCTGGCGATCGGCCTGCCACGGGCGCTCGCCGATCTGGCGGGCGCCTCCACCCCACGTGGCCCGCTTGCCGAGGCGTTTCTCTCGGGCGCGTTCTCGACCTTGCTGGCCACGCCCTGTTCCGCGCCGCTGGTCGGCACGGCGATCGGCTTTGCGCTCGGGCGCGGCCCCTTCGAGATCTTCGCCGTGCTGCTCGCGATGGGGCTGGGCATGTCATCGCCATTTCTAGCGATCGCGATCGCCCCATCGCTGGTCGCCTGGCTGCCGCGTCCCGGCCCGTGGATGAACCGTGTACGAACCCTGCTCGGGCTCTTGCTGCTGGCGACGACCGGATGGCTGCTGGTGTTGCTGGCGAGCGCCACCGGCGTGCGCATCGCGCTCGCGGTCGCGCTGGTGATTGCCGCGCTGCTCGGCATGCGCGCGCTGCTGTCCCGGGCCGGCACGGCACCGGCATCGCGCTGGACGACCCCGCTGCTTGGCGGGCTCGCGATCGGCGCGATCGTCGTCGCGGCGCTGCCGGGGAACGACGCGGCACCGGACGCGGCGGCTGCGGTGGCTGCGAGCCGCGATGCCGCTCCCCCTGCCGGCGACGGCTGGCAAGCATTCGATCCGGCCCGCATCGCAACGCTGGTGGCGAACGGCAAGACGGTGTTCGTCGACGTCGACGCCACCTGGTGCCTGACCTGCAAGGTCAACGCGCTGACCGTCCTGCGCCGCCCCGAGGTGCAGCGCGCGCTTGCGGCGCCGAACCTCGTGCGCATGCGCGCCGACTGGAGTCACGCCGATCCCGGCATCGCGCGCTACGTGCAAAGCTTCGGCCGCGCCGGCATTCCGCTCGACGTGGTGTACGGGCCAGGCGCGCCGAACGGGCGGGCCCTTCCCGAGTTGCTGAGTACCTCCGCGATCCTCGATGCGCTCGACCGGGCGCGCACGTGATGCGCCGGCGCGCCCTGGAGCATGGCGATGTCGGGCTGGCCTCTTGGCTGCCTCGCCGCCTCGACGACGGCATTGCCCGTCACGGCAATCGGCATCCGCGCGCGAATCCGCTGCGGCTCGACGGCGTCATTTCGTGCGCGAACGAGGCGCTTCGACTGCTGTCGTCCCGACTCGAGCGCCCGACCATCAAGGCCCGGCACCTGAGCATTCCGGCCGTTTTTGTCGAACGCGCCTCGGCGCGCGTGGCCGATTCCGATCCGACCATGCAACGCCGGGCGACGGCGCGCGACATGGCCGCGAAGCACGGGAGCGACGTTCCCTGAGCGCATCGCCGTCCGGTTGCGGCCTGCCTCAGCGCGCTCGCCGCTGATCCGGCAGAAACAGTGAAAGCACGCCACCGACGGCCAGCAACCCCACATTGCAGCCGAGCGCAATGGCAAATGCATGGTCGTACGCCGCCGTTCCGTCTCCGGCGCCGAGCGCGGCATAGAACACGCCACCGATAACCGCGACACCCAGCGCCGAGGCGATCTGGAACGTCGACATGACGACCCCGGACGCCAGGCCCGCATGCTTCGGCGCGACTCCGCCAATGATCGCCTTGATGACGGAAGGCATGACCGTGCCGAATCCCAGCCCCGCGATTGCCAGGCCGATATCGCGTCCGTCCGGCAGCGCGTTCGCCACGGCGACGAGCGTGATACCGAAGCCGACGACCTGCAGGGCGAACCCGATCGTCAGCGCGAACTTGCCGAGCTTCCCCATGACATGAACCGAGGCAAGCGACGCCACGAAATAGGCGATCGCGTAGGGCAACGTCGCCAACCCGGCCTGCAACGGCGAGAGATGCAGCCCCGCTTGCAGGTACACGGAGAAGGTCAGATAGAACGACGAGAGCATGTACAACGCGAAGGCCATCGCCACGCCAACGGACAAGCCCGGCGCCTTGAAGAGCTCGAAGTCGACAAGCGGCGCACCGCCTCTCCTGGCCAGGCGCTGCTCGAAACGCACGAACAGCGCGAAGGCAAACGGCGCGGCAATCAGCATCGCAACGATCCACCTCGGCCAACCGGTTTCCCGCCCTTCCACCAGCGGATAAACGAGCAAGCCCAGCGCAGCGCAAAGCAGCACGACACCGCCGAAATCGAGACGTTGCGCGTGATCGGCCCGCGAGTCGCGCAAAAACATCCCGCCCCCGACGAAGGCCACCAGACCGATCGGCACGTTGATCAGGAAGATGGCCTGCCAGCCGAATCCCAATGGGTGGAACGACATCAGCACGCCGCCGAGAATCTGGCCGCAGATGTTCGCGAGGCCAAAGGTCGCGCCATAAAGGGCGAGCGCGCGGCCCTGCTCTTTCGGAACAAACAGGACGCGGATGCACGCCAGCACCTGCGGTGCCATGACGGTGGCGGTGAGCCCTTGCAGCACGCGCGCCGCGATGAGTGCGGAGGCGGATGGCGCGAGCCCGCACATCGCCGAGGCCAGCGTGAAGCCGGCAACGCCGGTCACGAACATGCGCTTGCGCCCGAACAGGTCGCCAAGCCGTCCGCCGGTGATGAGGAACACGGCATAGGTGGCGGCATAGGCCGAAATGATGAATTCGATCTCGCCCGACGTGGCGCCGAGGTCGAGGCGGATGGCAGGGAGCGCCAGGTTGACCACGTTGAAGTCGAGGATCGGCAGGAAGGCCCCGGTCAGGAGCACGAGGAGCGCCAGCCAGCGCCGCGGGTCGGCTGTGTCCGTGTCGGGCGAAGCAAGCGGGTGCGCCTTGTCGAGTGTGTTCATGAAATGGCCATTCGTCGAATGCGTTCGGAAGCCGGAGGGCCCGTCCGAACCGGTGGTCGGTGATGGCGACTATGCGTTACCCTCTCTCATAACTCAATATCATGCATGAACGTATCAGTGATAACAGATTAGGATGATTGATATGCCAACACTCGATGTCGACGCGGTGCGTGCCTTTACGCTCGTCGCGGATCTTCAGAGCTTCACGCGCGCCGCCGAGGCGATGGACACGACGCAGGCGGCGATCAGCATGAAGCTGAAGCGGCTGGAGGCGCGGCTGGGCGACAAGCTCATCGAACGCACGCCGCGCCTGGTTCGGCTTTCCGCGCGCGGCGCCGCGTTTCTGGACGTGGCGCGCGAGTTTGTCGCCGCGCACGAACGTGCGCTGGCGGGGCTATCGGGCGCCACGCGGCGCTTCGCGCTGGGCTTGAGCGACCATGTTGCGGGGCCCGACCTGCCGACGATGCTCGCGCGATTGAATGCTTACGATCCCGCGCTGGTGATCGAGGTTCAGATCGGCTCGTCGCGCGAGCTGCTCGACGGGTTCGAACGCGGCAAGCTCGACGCCGCGATCCTGCGTCGCGAGGACGATCGAAGAACCGGAGAAGTGCTCGCGCTGGAACCGCTGGGCTGGTTTGCGTCGCCGGGCTTCGTGCATCGTGAAGGCGCGCCCTTGAGGCTCGCATCGCTTTCGGCGTCGTGCGGCATACGCGGCATGGCAACGCGCAAGCTGGACGCAAACGGCATTGCGTGGACGGAGGTATTCATCGGCGGAGGAACGGCGGCCGTCACGGCGGCCGTGTCGGCCGGCCTCGCGGTGGGCGCGTTCGCGCATCGGGTCGCGCCGCCGGCTATTGTCGAAGTCGGGGCAGCGCTCGGGTTGCCGGCACTGCCCGCGTCGGAAATCGTATTGCACTCGAGCCTGTCCGACCCGAAATCGCGCGAGGCGCTACGCGTGATCGCTGCGGCGTTCCGGGAGCATCGGCCTGCGATTCGATAAGCGGTTTCGGAGGCGGCGCCCACCAGAACAGCCCGGGGATCGACTGGCGGGAATGGCGCGAGCGCCTCGGGTTGCCGGCCGATTTCGAATCGAAGGTGGTCCGCTACGGCAGCTTCAACCCGATGCGGGAAACGCGGGTGGCGTACTTGCACGAGCAGGTAGCGGCCTGATTGTCGCGGCGGCCGACGCCGCCGGACACTGGCACGTCACCCCACCAGCTTGCCCTCGACGCCGCTCGTCACCACAAATTCATAGCGCTCGGGCCGGATGTGAAACACGGTGGCCTCGCACACCCGACCATCATCGAGCCGCGTCGTGCGCCGCATGACCAGAAGCGGCGAACCGATCGCCACGCCGAGATGCTCGGCCACACCGCTTTGCCACGGTCAGCGCGAACACCGGTGCAGCATCGAAACTGCGGTTGCAGTAGACGAACCCCGTCGTATCGATGCGCCCAGGCGTCGGCTTCAGCCCGACGATGTTGTTGCACGCCGCGGGCACGCGCCCCGACCGGCCGGTGTCACTGCCGATCGAGAAAGCCACCTGCCCTTTGGCAACCGCCACGGCCGATGCCGTAATTCGACCCGCCCGGTACGTGCGCCGCATTGAATGCGTTGCGACAATGGCCCCCCACGCTACGCGTGCCGACCAGACCGGTGGCGAACTGATCGAGGTTCTGCTTGTCGATGAAGATCGCGCCCGCGGGGTCGAGCCGCGCGACGAGCGCAGCACTTTCCGCCGGTGTGTAGGCGAAGGCCGTGCAGCCGGCGGTGGTCGGAATGCCCGCCACCTCGATGTTGTCCTTCATGCCGTACGGCAAGCCGAATAAAGGAGGCAGCCCATTCTTCGATTTTCTTGTGATTGATTAGCCATCCTTCACGTCTCAACAGGACGTGCCGGAAATCTCCAGCTTTTGCTGCTACGGTTTTTCGGGGGAACATCGAGCGCCCAGCCGCATCGGACATTCGACCGATACCGCGACATCGAAAAATTTGCGATTTTAGCCAAGGTGTCTACACGCAAGCGAATCGAGAGGTCACGATGATCCCGGTAAATCCGCTCGCATCTGCGCTGCACCAGATGCAGGCGATGGCCAGCCAGGCTGCCAATGCAGCCCCCCCTGATTCATCCACCGCGGCTTCAGCCAGCGCCGGCCCGACAAACTTCGCGCAAGCGCTCCAACAGTCGATCAAGGATCTCAACGTCAGGCAGGCGCAGGTAGGTGGCGAGGCGCAGGCATTCGAACTGGGCGCACGCAACGTATCGCTTCATGCCGTGGCGATTGATGGTGCAAAAGCCAATATTCAACTTCAGTACGCCTTGCAGATTCGAAACAAGCTGGTAAGCGCTTATACCGACATCATGAAAACATCGTTGTAGCACCGAGATATCTGCCGTGCGTACGATGCCGCTTTTTAACCATGTCAGGCATGAAGTGATGGACGTATCGATCGAACGAGAACGACGGCGGCGCTGGATGGCAGACCAAAAGATTGCCATGGTGCACGAGAGCTTCGAGCCAGGAAAATCGGTTTCGACGATCGCGCGCGAACATGGCGTGAATCCCAACCAGCTCTTCCACTGGCGCAAGCAATATCTGGACGGGAGCCTGTCGACGGCCAGGACTCGCGAAGACACGGTCATGGCCTCGAAGTTGGCCGACGCGCTCAAGCAGATTCACGAGTTGCAGCGAAAGCTGACCAAGAAAACCGTGGAGAACGAAATTCTTCGCGAAGCCGTGGAGTATGGCCGCGCCAATGAATGGATCGCGCACTTTCCCTGGCTACCCGGAGATGACCCGTGAAACGAGGGGGTGGCGTTCTCGGCGTATTGCGCGGCAGGAAGGTGATCGGAATGCACGACCGGGGACGATGCCATCGAAGCAG
The DNA here is from genome assembly GCF_054589155.1 of Burkholderia sp. 3C. Taxonomy (NCBI): domain Bacteria; kingdom Pseudomonadati; phylum Pseudomonadota; class Betaproteobacteria; order Burkholderiales; family Burkholderiaceae; genus Burkholderia; species Burkholderia sp. 3C. The sequence continues at coordinate 97,926 of NZ_BAAILN010000119.1, read as the reverse complement.
TCGATGATGGCCGACAGATACGCCTTCAGTGACACGCCCCGAAGATCTCTGCAACGGTACGACGGACATCAGCGTTCCTCATCGCCGTCCTCCACAGGCATGGCCATCCGCGCCCTCACGCGCTTGCGAATTTCCGAATCGAGGATCAGCCGCCCGCGCAGCTTGCCCTTCATGCGCTTCACATGCTTGGGCGCCTCGGTCATGTGCTCCACCATCAGCGCGCGTACCTTCTCCACGTCGCGTGCACGCGCGGCCTCGGTGATGGCGCGGTGGATCGCCACGTTGGCCTCGCCGAAGCGCTTGTGCTCCACCAGCGGCGTGTCGTTCCGGAATTCGATCAGTTGCCGGATCATCTCGTTGATCAGTTCGCAGGTGAAGCGCAGGAACGGGTTCGGGTTGGCCGCCGCGAGGATGTCGTGGAAGGTCACGTCCTCCTGCCGCTGGCGCACCAGGTTGCCGCGATCGTGCGGCCCGGCCGAACCGTCGCAGCAGGCGATGTTGGCCTCCAGCGCGGCGAAGTCGCGCTCGCTCAGGTGCGGCACCGCGCCGGCCGCCAGCTCCGGCTCCAGCAGCTTGCGCACCGTATAGATGTCGTCGATCGACACGTCCTTGAAGAACAGGTAGTTCTGCAACAGCTGCAAGGTGCGGTCGAGCGGCACCTCCACCACCATCCCGCCACCGCCCGGGCCGGTGGTCACCTTGATGAGCCCCTGCACCTCGAGCGACTTGAGCGCTTCGCGCATGGTGCTCTTGCTGACCGAATAGAGCTGCTGCAGCTCGGCTTCGCGCGGCAGTCGATCGCCCGGCTTCAAGTCCTTCTCGGTGATCAGCCGCTTGATTTCCTCGGCGACCAGATCCGCGCGCTTCTGCTGCTTGATCTCGACCGCGACAGCCGCTTTCGCTCGATCCATGCCCATCTTCCTGACTCCCTTCCTGTTCTGACGGCGCCTGCCGGCCGCGTTGCGCGCGACGGCGGTGGCCGGTTCGCGGTAGCGAATTTTGCCTGATTGACAGCGGATTCTGACATACCTAGGATCATGTTCATCCTATTTATCATGATAAATAGGATGAACCGGTGGCCGCCCGAGCGAGGCGGCCCGAGCGATCGGCAGCCGGCCGGCTCGCCAGCGTCCGTCCCCGAAGGAGCATCCACTTGAATCGCCGTGAACTGTTGAAACTGGCCGCCGCGTCGGCCATGCCGGGTGCGCTCGGCGCCCTCGCCTCCCGCACCGCATTCGCCGCCGGCGCGCCGCTCGAGCTGGCCTGCCCGGTGCCGATGTCGGGCCCGTTCGCGGCGAACGGCAAGTACGCCGACCTGGGCATGAAGCTGGCCGTGCAGCAATACGGCCAGGTGCTCGGCTCGCCGCTGTCCTACGTCACGCTCGACACCGAAGGCAAGCCGGCCACGGCGGTGCGCCGGGTGCAGGAAGTCGCGCAGCAGAAAGGCGTGCGCTACTTCGCGGGCGGCATCCTGTCCTCCGAATCGCTGGCGATGGGCAAGGAGGTCGAGAAGGCGGGCGGCGTGTTCATCACCACCGCGGGAGCCGACGAGATCACCGGCAAGGACTGCAACAGCGCCACCTTCCGCTGGTCGGTGCCGACCTACGGCGCAATCGAGCAGACCGTGCGCCCGCTGATCAAGATGCTGCCCAACGCGAAGCGCTGGTACACCATCACGCCGCAATACGTGTTCGGCGAGGGGCTCCTGTCGGCCGCCAAGGCGATCTTCCAGGAAGCGGGCATCCAGCACGTCGGCAACAGCTATCACTCGCTGGCCGAGAAGGAATTCAGCGGCTACCTGACCAATGCCGTGGCGGCCAAGCCCGACGTGCTGCTGATCCTGAACTTCGGCTCGCAGTCCTCGGACACATTGCGCCAGGCGATCAGCTTCGGCATGAAGCGCAACTGCACGATCCTGATGGCCTGGGCCTCGGGCCTGGAGCAGTTCGAGACGCTCGGCGCGGATCTCTGCGACGGCGTCTATTTCGGCGCGCAGTATTGGCACGGCATCGATTCGCCGCTGAACCGCGATCTCGTCAAGCGCGCCAACGCGGCCTTCCACGCCAACCCGAACTACAGCCTGGCCGGCTCCTACATCTGCACCAAGATCCTGCTCGACGGCATGCTCAAGGCCGGCACCACCGATCCGAAGAAGGTGATCGCCACGCTGGAGGGCATGAAGTACGACGGCCTGACCGGCCCCGAGGAAGTGCGCCGCGCCGATCATCAAGTGCTGAAGAACTACTACCTGCTCAAGGGCAAGGCCAAGAACCGCATGAAGAACGCCGACGACTACGCCGACATCGTCAGTTCCGGGCAGTCCTTCCTGGCCGCCGACAAGACCGGCTGCAAGCTCGGCTGACGCCGACCACGCGACGACGGAGGCGCCCGGCGCCTCCTTCCTCTTCTGCGGATTCTTCCTGCCATGAATGTCTATCTGCTGCAGATCGTCAACGGCATCGGCGTCGGGATGCTGTACTTCCTGCTCGCCGTCGGCCTCTCGATCGTGTTCGGCCTGCTGCGCTTCGTGAATTTCGCGCACGGCGCCTTCTACCTGCTGGGCGCCTATTTCTGCTATCAGGCGCTGCAATGGGAAGCGAACTTCTGGGTCGCGCTGCTGGTGGTGCCGCTTGCGGTGGGCGCCTTCGCCTGGCTGGTCGAGAAGCTGGTGCTGCGCCACGTCTATGCGCAGGCCCATGAATTCCACATCCTGGTTACGGTCGGCCTCGCGCTGGTGCTGCAGGAATGCGCGATCCTCATCTGGGGCCCGCTCGGCGACAACGTGCCGGTGCCGGCTTCGCTCGACGGCGTGGTGATCTGGGGCAGCTTCGTCTACCCGAAGTACCGGCTGTTCGTGATCGGCTTCACCGCCGTGCTGGCCGCCCTGCTCTGGTGGCTGCTGGACGGCACGCGGCTGGGCAGCACGGTGCGCGCGGGCAGCGAGGCGGCCGAGATGGTGTCCCTGCTCGGCATCAACGTGTCGCGCGTGTTCAGCCTGGTGTTCGCGCTGGGCGCCGCCACCGCCGCGCTGGCCGGCGTGCTGGCCGCGCCGATCCGCGGCGTCGATCCCTTCATGGGCATCGAGGCGCTCGGCGTCGCATTCGTGGTGGTGGTGGTCGGCGGCATGGGCAACTTCCTCGGCGCGCTGGTGGGCGGCCTGCTGGTCGGCATCGTGCAGAGCGTGATGAGCACGCTGTGGCCGGAAGGTGCGCGGCTGATGATCTACGTGGCGATGGCGGCCGTGCTGCTGCTGCGCCCCAACGGCTTGCTCGGGAGGGCCGCATGATCGAGGGTTCGAAACCGCTGGTCGCCGCGCCGCGCCCGGACGAGGCGGCCGGGATGGCCGTCGACGGCACGCCCCCGCGCGGCATCTGGCGCCGCCATTACGAGACCTGGCTGGCGATCGCGGTCGCCTGCGCGCTGCCGCTGGCGCTGAACTCCGGCTCGCTGGCCACCGAGGTGCTGGTCTATGCGCTGGCCGCCCTCGGCTGCAACCTGCTGCTCGGCTACACGGGGCTGCTCTCGTTCGGCCAGGGCATCTTCTTCGGCCTGGGCAGCTACACCGCGGGTATCGTGCTGACGCGCTTCGCGCTGCCCTTGCCGCTCGCGCTGGCCGCCGCGATCGCGGTCGGCGCGCTGACCGCCGCCGTGGTGGGCTGGTTCTCGATCCGCCAGCGCGGCACCTATTTCGTGATGCTGACGCTGGCCTTCGGGCAGTTGTTCTACTTCCTCGCCTACACCACGCCCGACCTCACCGGCGGCGACAACGGCCTGCTCGACATCCCGCGCCCGGCACTGTCGATCGCCGGCCACACGCTGCTGCCGCTGGCCGCGCCCTGGCAGTTCTACGGCTTCGTGGCGGTGCTGTTCGTGGCAGCGTTCTGGCTGCTGCGGCGCGTGACGCGGTCGGTGTTCGGCCGCACCTTGCTGGCGATTCGCGACAACGAGGCGCGCGCCGCCGCGGTCGGCTACGACGTGCCGCGCTTCAAGCTGCTGGCCTTCGTGCTGTCGGGCGCGGTAACCGGCCTGGCCGGCGCGCTGCATGCGCTGATGACAGGCATCGCGCCGCTGTCCAACATCGACTATCACACCAGCGAGATGATCCTGGTGACCACCGTGATCGGCGGCACCGGCAAGCTGTTCGCCTCGGTGCTCGGCGCGGTGTTCTACGTGTTGTTCTCGGACTGGCTCTCGACGCTGTGGCCGCGCTGGCTGCTGCTGCTCGGCCTGGTGCTGATCGCCGTGAGCCTGTTCATGCAGCGCG
>NZ_BAAILN010000119.1:92120-93547 GCF_054589155.1 Burkholderia sp. 3C | reverse complement strand
AGCGCATCGTGGCCGCGCTGCGCGGCCGCAAGGATCAAGGGAGGCAAGCATGAGCGAGTCGATTCTCGAGGCGAGCGGCATCGTCAAGCGCTACGGCAAGTTCACCGCGCTGGGCGGCGTGGACCTGCGCATCGCGCCACGCACCGTGCATTCGGTGATCGGCCCGAACGGCGCCGGCAAGACCACGCTGTTCCATGTGCTGACCGGCACCGTGCCGATCAGCGCCGGGCGCATCCTGTTCGACGGCGCCGACGTCACGCGCGAGCCCGATCACCGCCGCGTGCGGCGCGGCATCGCGCGCTCGTTCCAGGTCACCAGCCTGTTCCCGAACCTGTCGGTGCGCGAGAACCTGCGCATCGCCGCGCAGGGCGTCGAGGCGCGTCGCGCCTTCAACGCCTGGACACCACCGCACGGCGCGCTCGCGCAGCGCGAGACGATCGACGCGGTGATCGAGCGGCTGGCGCTGCAACGCTTCGCCGGCAGCGCCGCCAGCGCGCTCTCGCACGGCCAGCAACGGCGGCTCGAGGTGGGCATGGCGCTGGCCGCGAAGCCGCGCGCGATCTTTCTCGACGAACCCACCTCCGGCATGGGCATCGACGACCTGGAAGACATGAAGACGCTGATCCGCGGCCTGCGCGACGACTACACGGTGGTGCTGATCGAGCACAACATGGGGATCGTGATGGACATCTCGGACACCATCACGGTGATGCAGCAGGGCCGCGTGCTGGTGGAAGGCAAGCCCGACGCGATTCGCGCCGACGAGCGCGTGCGCCGGGCCTATCTCGGCAACATGATCACGGGAGGCCGCGCATGATGCTCGAACTTGACGCGGTGCACGGTTATTACGGCAAGAGCCATGTGCTGCAGGGCGTGTCGATGACGATCGGCGAAGGCGAGACGGTCACCCTGCTGGGCCGCAACGGCGCCGGCAAGTCCACCACGCTGAAGGCGATCGCCGGCGTGGTGGCGCCGCGCGAGGGCCGCGTGAGCTTCGACGGCGCCGCGCTGGCCGGCCTCGCGCCGCACCGGATCGCCGCGCGCGGCGTGTGCTTCGTGCCGGAGCATCGCGGCATCTTCCGGCTGCTGACGGTCGAGGAGAACCTGCGGCTCGGCGCGCGGCGCGATTCGCCATGGCAACTGGAGGACATCTACCGGATCTTCCCGCGCCTGAAGGAGCGGCGGCGCAATGGCGGCGCGCAGCTTTCGGGCGGCGAGCAGCAGATGCTGGCGATCGGCCGCGCGCTGATGAACCGGCCGCGCCTGCTGATGCTCGACGAGCCGGTCGAAGGGCTGGCGCCGGTGATCGTCGAGGAGATCGTGGCCCAGCTCAAGCTGATCAAGGCGGCCGGCGTGGCCATCCTGCTGGTCGAGCAGAATCTGGAAGTCTGCACCCAACTGGCCGATCGCCATTACGTGATCGAACA
>NZ_BAAILN010000119.1:0-92008 GCF_054589155.1 Burkholderia sp. 3C | reverse complement strand
TCGCCTGAGCGACGCCGCCCCGCCAACCGAGGACACATCGATGCAAGTTCTGGATACGACCCGCGGCGCGCGCGAAGGCGCCGCGCCGGCCCTGCGCGTGAACGGCGCGCGGCTGTGGGACAGCCTGATGCAGCTCGCGCAGATCGGCGCGACCGACAAGGGCGGCGTGTGCCGCCTCGCGCTGACCGAGCTCGACCGGCTCGCGCGCGACCGTTTCGCGGCCTGGGCCGCAGAGATCGGCTGCACGGTGCGCGTGGACGCGATCGGCAACGTGTTCGCGCGGCGCGCCGGCCTGCGCGAGGACCTGGCGCCCGTGATGACGGGCAGCCACATCGACACCCAGCCCACCGGCGGCAAGTTCGACGGCAATTACGGCGTGCTGGCCGGGCTGGAGGTGCTGCGCACGCTGGCGGATGCGGGCCTGCGTACGCTCGCGCCGCTCGAGGTGGCGGTCTGGACCAACGAGGAGGGTTCGCGCTTCGTGCCGGTGATGATGGGCTCGGGCGTGTTCGCCGGCGCCTTCACGCTCGATCACGCGCTCGACCAGCGCGACCGCGAGGGCGTGTCGGTACGCGAGGCGCTGGCCGCGATCGGTTATGCCGGCGAGGCCGCCGGCCCGCATCCGGTGGGCGCGTATTTCGAGGCGCATATCGAGCAGGGGCCGGTGCTGGAAGCCAACCGGACCACCATCGGCGTGGTGCGGGCCGCGCTCGGCCAGCGCTGGTACGACGTGACGATCCACGGCATGGAGGCGCATGCCGGCCCGACGCCGATGGAGCTGCGCCGCGACGCGCTGCTGCCGGCCGCCGCGCTGATCGCCGCGGTCAACCGCATCGCGCGATCGCACGCGCCGCATGCGCGCGGCACGGTGGGCTGGGTCGACGTGCATCCGAATTCGCGCAACGTGATTCCGGGCCGCGTGACCCTGACCGTCGACCTGCGCGCCCCCGACGACGCCACCCTGAGCGCGATGGACGCCGCGCTGCGCGAGGCGTGCGCGCAGGCCGGCGCCGAGGCGGCGCTGACGATCGACGTGGAGCAGGTGGTGTATTTCCCGCCGCAGCCGTTCGACGCGAAGCTGGTGGGCGCGGTGCGCGAGGGCGCGGCGCGGCTCGGGCTGTCGGCGATGGACATCGTCAGCGGTGCCGGGCACGACGCGGTGTACCTGGCGCGTGTGGCGCCGGCCGCGATGATCTTCGTGCCCTGCAAGGACGGCATCAGCCACAACGAGATCGAGGACGCGAGCCCCGAGCACCTGGAAGCCGGCTGCAACGTGCTGCTGCACGCGATGCTCGAGGCCGCCGGCGTGGCTCCGGCCGAGGCGGCCGCTAGCGTGGAGGGCGCGTGATGCGGATCCTGATCGCGCGGATGAACCACGAGACCAATACCTTCTCGCCGGTGCCCACGCCGCTGGCCGCATTCGGCGCGAACGGGCCGAGCTACGGCGCCGAGGCGTATCGCGACAACAAGGGCATGCGCACCGCGATGGCGGCCTTCATCGACGCCGCCGAGGCTGCCGGCGCCGAGGTGGTCACGCCGATCTCGGCCGGCGCGAACCCGAGCGGGCCGGTGGCGGCCGAGGCCTATGCCGCGATCTGCGAGGCGATCGTGGCCGCCGCGCCGGGCTGCGACGCGGTGATGCTCGACCTGCACGGCGCGATGGTGGCCGAGAGCACGCCCGACGGCGAGGGCGAACTGCTGGCGCGCGTGCGTGCCGCGCTGCCGGGCGTGCCGATCGCCGTCGCGCTGGACCTGCACGGCAACGTCACGCAGGCGATGATCGATCACGCCGACATCATCGTCAGCTTCAAGACTTATCCGCACGTCGACATGTACGAAACCGGCGAGCACGCGGCGCGGCTGCTGTTCGACTCGCTCGCCGGCCGCGCCCGGCCGGTGCTGGCCTGGCGGCGCCCGCCGCTGCTCAGCTCGACGCTGCGCAGCGCCACCGCCGAGGGCGCGATGCGGCGCGCGGTGGCGGCGGCGCGCGCGGCCGAGGCCGAAGGCATGCTGGCGGTGTCGATCCTGGCCGGCTTCTCGCTGGCCGACATCGCTGCGCCCTGCATCAGCGTGGTGGTGGTCGGCGACGGCGACGCGGCGCAGGCCGAGGCGGTGGCCGCGCGGATCGCCGCCGCGATCTGGGACGAGCGCGATGCCTTCGTCTACCGCAGCCCGCCGCTGGCCGAGTCGGTGGCCGAGGCGCTGGCGCTCGCGCAAGGCGCCGACAAGCCGGTGCTGCTGCTCGACCACGGCGACAACTGCATGTCGGGCGGCACCTGCGACACCATGGATCTGCTCGAGGCCGCGCTCGCGCAGGGGCTCGACGGCCTCGTCAGCGGGCCGCTCTGTGATCCCGAGGCGGTGGCACTACTCCGGGAGGCCGGCGTCGGCGCCAACGTCACGCTGCCGGTCGGCAACAAGCGGCCGGCGCGCGACGGCTCGCAACGCGCGCCCTTCATGGCCCGGGGCACGGTGCTCGCGCTGACCGACGGCGAATACACCATCACCGGGCCGACCTATACCGGCCAGCGCGCGCACATGGGCCGCGCGGCCGTGCTCGACACCGGCGCAGCGGTGCTGGTGATCACCGAGCGCACCCACGAGCCCTGGGATCTCGGCGTGTTCGAGAGCGTCGGCGTCGATCCGCGCCGCGCCCGCTTCCTGCTGCTGAAGTCGCGCATGTACTGCCGCCCGGTGTTCGTGCCGATCTCGGCGGGCCTGGTCGAATGCGACAGCCGCGGCGTGACCGGTTCGGACTACGGATTGTTCGACTACCGGCACCTCGATCGGCCTGTCTATCCGCTCGACGCGGAGACCGGCTGGGCGGCGCGCTGAGTGTCGTCCCGGGCCGGCGCGAATTCGCGACCGGCCCGGGAAACCGTTTATCCGGGATGCACCGACTTGGCCCCGACGTCTCGCCGCCCCTCCTCCGACTGACCTGCTTCCTCCTCCCTCGACAATGACCGCTCGGCGCCCATAGCGTCCGGACGCTGGCAGCGGCGTGGGCATGCGCAATGTTTCGCACGCCATTCTGCGATCCGCACGGGAATGCACGCGCGCCCGATTTTCGATACCATTATGATAGTAAATTATCGCCTTGCGGCCCGGGCATCCACGCGAACTGCCTGCACAATCAGGAGAGCCAACAGCATGAAAATCGCACGAGAAGTCGTTCTAGCCGCGCCGGTGCGCACCGCCATCGGTACGTTCAACGGGTCCTTGAAGGAAGTGCCGGCCACGGACCTCGGCGCGCATGCCATCCAGGCCAGCCTGTCGCGCTCACGAATCGAGCCGGCGCGGGTCGCCTCGGTCGTGATGGGCAACGTGGTGCAGGCGGGCAATCGCATGAACCCGGCGCGTCAGGCCGCGATGGGCGCGGGCGTCTCGCATGAAGTGCCGGCCTTGACGGTCAATCGCGTCTGCGGCTCGGGCGCGCAGGCCATCGTCTCGGCCGCGCAGGAGGTCCTGCTCGGTTTGGCCGACGCCGCGATCGCCGGCGGCATGGAAAACATGGATCGGGCCCCGTACCTGTTGCCGGGCGCGCGCCACGGCTATCGGATGGGCGACGCCCAGGTGCTGGACAGCGTGCTGCTCGACGGTCTTTTGGATGCCTTTTCCGGTGAACACTCGGGCTGGCATACCGAAGACCTCGTCGCGCGCGAGGGCATTTCCCGTGACGCCCAGGACCGCTGGGCCGAGCGGTCGCAGCAGCGATTCGCGGCGGCGCAGCGTGCCGGCCATTTCGTGGCCGAGATCGAACCGATCGAGGTTCGCCTCGGCAAGCGCACCACCCGCTTCGACCAGGACGAGCACAATCGCCCCGACACGACGCTCGACAAGCTCGCGACCTTGCGTCCGGCATTTCGCGAAGGGGGCACCCTCACGGCCGGCAACGCGCCGGGCCTGAACAGCGGTGCGGCCGCCATGCTGGTCGTGGAGCGCGGCCTGGCCGACCGGCAGGGTATCGAGCCGTTCGCGCGGCTCGTCTCGTGGGGCGTGGCCGGCGTCGAGCCGGGGCTGTTCGGCCTGGGGCCGGTTCCGGCGATACGCCAGGCCCTGGATCGGGCCGGCTGGCGCCTCGGCGACATCGACGCGCTCGAAATCAACGAGGCATTCGCCGCAGTGCCGCTCGCCGTGATGGGCGCGCTCGGCCTGCCGGCCGATATCGTCAATATCGAGGGCGGCGCCGTCGCCCACGGGCATCCGATCGGCGCAACCGGCGCGATTCTGGCCACGCGTCTGATGCATGCGATGCGTCGCAACAACCAACGGCGCGGCGTGGTGTCGTTGTGCATCGGCGGCGGCCAGGGGATCGCGCTGGCGCTCGAACGAATCTGAACAGGCGGGTTTGAGGCAGGCAACGGCTTTTCCTGGGCGGGCAGGAAACGGGCGAAAGCAGATGTCGTTGAGGACAACGTAATTGGGCAAAGCCGATGTCCTTGACGACGAAGTGCCGGGCCAGTACCAGTTGTGTCACCAGGTGCAGCGATTGTTCCTCCTTGTCGTGTAATTAAATCGGCCCTAATCTGCTTTCCTGCGTGTTCCCTGGTAGAGCGCATTCGATGCGATCGTCGACCACACGATACGTCGATCACGAGATAACTTATTGATGACTTCACGCCTTGAACTTGCAGCGTCAGCGCTGCGGCAAGCCCGACTGACCAGCACTCCCATCGATCCTGTTTCACGCACACATGGCATCGACGATATCGAGACGGCCTATGCAGTTGCCGCAATCAATGTTGACCATGCTATCGCGGCAGGACGGCGCATCGTGGGACGAAAGATCGGTCTGACTTCCTTGGCTGTCCAGCAACAGCTTGGGGTCGACCAACCTGATTTCGGCACGCTATTTTCCGACATGGAATATGGTTCCGGGCAGACGATTTCAATTGATCGGCTGATTCAGCCAAAGGTGGAAACCGAGATAGCACTGATCCTAGGCTCGGATTTGCAGCCGGATAGCCTCACTCGGGAAATATTCGTCAGGAACATCGAGGCAGCGATTCCTGCCTTCGAAATCGTTGACAGCGCCATTGCGAACTGGGACATCACCATAGCCGACACGATCGCGGACAATGCATCTTCCGGGCTCTATGTGCTCGGAAAAACGGCGCGTAGCTTCGACGAAACCGAGTTGGCGACATGCCGAATGCAGTGCACGATGGACGGAACTGTTGTGTCGACGGGGAGCGGCGCAGCATGCTTGGGGAATCCGTTAAACGCGGCCTGGTGGCTCGTGAAGACGCTGACCTCGCTCGGACAGACTTTGCACGCTGGCGACATCATTTTGACGGGCGCACTCGGACCCATGGTGCCGCTGGAAACCCACTCGGAATTCGCAGCCGAAATTGAGGGATTCGGCACCGTTCAATTCAGAACGTCTTAACGTCCCTTCTTATTCTATTGTCAACGTGTCTGACCAGACGGCCGGACGCGCGACTGTCTCATCCCGAGCTACAACGATACGGACCTATCAAACATGCAGGATTCCTTGCGATTTACCCGACGCGCCACCGAACTGCAGCCTTTTCGCACCTTGCACCTGTTGTCGCGGGCCAAGGAACTGATCGCGGCGGGCCGCGACATCATTCGACTCGACGTCGGCGAGCCCGATTTCGGTACGCCCGCGCCGGTCCTGACCGCCGCCAGGCAGGCCATCGACGCCGGGACGGGCCGCTATACGGAGGCGGTCGGCAGGCCCTTGCTGCGTGCGGCGATCGCCGATTTCTACCGCAAGAAATACGGCGTGTCGATCGATGCCCGTCGCGTCATCGTCACCACCGGCTCGTCGGCCGGCCTGATGTTGATCATGGCGGGCTTCGTCGACGCCGGCGAATCGCTGCTGAGTGCGGTGCCCGGTTATCCGTCGCATCCAGTGTTCGCCAGCGTGGTGAACGGCGACATCGTCGGGGTGAAGGCCTCGCAGCCCGGCGCCCTGTGGGCGAGCGCGAGCGAATACGAGCAGGCCTGGTCGGAGCGGACCCGCGGGATTCTGGTCGGTTCGCCGTCGAATCCGACGGGAACCGTCATACCGTGGGATGCGGCGCGTTCGCTGATGGATCTGTCGGCGCGACACGGCGGCCTGTATATCAGCGAGGAGCTGTATCACGGGCTGAACGACGGCAGCCGCGAACACTCGGCGCTGGAGCATTCCGACGACGCGTTCGTCGTCAACAGCTTTTCGAAGTATTTCGCGATGACGGGGTGGCGACTCGGATGGATCGTGGTGCCGGAACGCGTGGTCGATCGGTGCGAGATGCTGGCGCAGCACCTTTACCTCTCCCCGCCCGACATTTCCCAGGCGGCGGCGCTGGCCTGCTTCACCGACGAGGTGGACGAGATCGCCGCGCAACGCCGGACCGAACTCGAAGCGCGTCGCGACACGATGCTGACGATGCTCGCGGAGTGCGGCTTCGAGATCGCCTATCCGCCCGACGCCGGATTGTTCGTGTTCGCCGATGCCGGCCGATTCACCGACGACAGCTATCGGTTCTGCCAGCGCCTGCTCGAGGAAGCGGGTGTGTCGGTGGCGCCGGGCATCGATTTCGGCGACTTCCCGACTCATCTGCGATTCGGGCTGTGTACCTCGCGCGAGCAACTGATTCTCGCGATGCGGCGCATCCAGGCCTTCGTCAAGGATGCGCCACGCCGATAGCAGTGAGCCGGTCGCGCCGATCAACGCTCCCCGAGCGTTGGCATATAGGGCGCGACGGCATCGGCGGCCGTGTCCTTCGGCGTCCAGGCGCGATTGGTGGTCGAGCCGCCGATATAACGCTCGTGAATTTTCCAGCCGCTGGCGGTACGGCGCAGCCGATCCCGCATCGGCGAGTAGATCCACAGGTTCGGCAGCCCCGTGTCGCTCTCCATCACCTGCCCCGCGCCGAGGCTGCGCGCCTGCTCGGGCAGCGCGTGGCGCACCAGCAGGTTCTGATATCGGACCGACACGCCGTCTTCGTCGGCATCCACGATGTGATTGGTGGCGTGGCGGCTGACGCCGGGAATCAGATACGGATAGTCGTGCTCGAAGAAATGGCGCATGGCCTCGCGCCCGCGGATCGTGCCGTGGAAGTGATAGGCCACGCCCTCCGGCAGGAACGCATCGACCATCGCATCGACATCCCAGGTTTCGAACAGCCAGTTCAGGCGATTGACGAAATCGACGGCACTCGTCCAATCGGCGGCATCGACCGTGCCGAGCGCGGGGATGGGAGGAAAGGCAAACATGGGCATGCTCCAAAGGAATGAAACGAGCAATCGGTCCGGCCGATCTCACGGCTCAAACCGAACGCTCGCGATAGCGCTCGCGCGCCTGCTTGATTTCGCCGTGGCTTTGCTCGGCCCAGGCGATCAGCATGGCCAACGGCGCCAGCATCGATTCGCCGAGCGTCGACAGCCGATACCCGACGGATGGTGGCTTGGTGGGAAACACCTCGCGGATGACGATTCCGTCTTCCTCGAGATTGCGCAAGGCATGGGTCAGCGAGCGCTTCGAGATGTCGGGCACGGCCCGCATCAGCTCGGCGAAGCGGCGCGGCCGCTCGGCCAGCGCCATCACCAGCAGCGTGCTCCATTTTTCGCCGAGGCGATCGAGCACGTCGCGCACCGGACATTGAGAGGCGATCACCGGCATGGCAAGCCAGCGGCGGTAGCTGTCGACAACCACATCATGGGTATCCGGCATGGCTCATCCCGCGGGTAAAAACAGCACCGACATCACACGCCCACCTCGTTCGCGGCATCCAGCTCGATCAAGACTTTTCCGCCGCGCATCGCATGGGCCACCGCATCGCGGATTGCTGCAAGCGGATAGACCGCCGCGACGGGCTGACGTATACCGTCCGGGCCCAATGCATCGAGCACCGAGGCGAGCACGGCCGGGACGCGGGCCGCGTTGCCCGGGCGGCCTTCGAAGAACCCGTGAACCGCGATCCGCTTGAAGATCAGATGCTGCGCCGAAATGGCCATCGGCTGATGGCTCGCCGCGCCATAGGCCACCAGCGTGCCGTCGGGCGAGAGCATCTGCGCGAGCCGCCCCGACGAGGCGCCCCCCACGCCATCGAGCGCGAGCCTGACCCGCAAGCCGGCGGGCAGGCGATCCGCCGATACGCTGGCGTCCTCGTCGAGCAGCACCAGCTCGCAACCGGCTTGCCGCACGCGTTCGACGTCCTCCTGCCTGCGCACCAGCCCGATCGTACGAAGGCCGCGCCGCGACGCAAGGCCGGCCACGCAGCAACCCAGCCCGGAGTTCGCCGCGTTGTACACGATCGCATCGCCGGGGGCGAGGTCCACGTACTCGTCGAGCAGCATCTTCACCGTCACGAGATTGATGGTGGCCATCGCCGCCTGCTGCAAATCTACGCCCGGCGGCACGGGGGTAAGTTGATCGGCACCGACAACGAGCCGTTCGCGCCAGCTCCGCGCCATGAACGGCACCACCACCGGCGTGCCCGGTGCCAAGCGCGTGACGTTTGAACCGCAGGCGAGCACCACGCCAGCGCCCTCGTTGCCCAGTACCTCCGGCAACACGGGCTGCCAGTCGTAGATGCCAAGCGCCACCATCAGATCGCTGACATTGATCGGGGCGTAGCGCATCTGCACCAGCACGTCGTCAGGCCCTAGCTGCGGCGGCTCGGCAATCTCGTGCAGTTCGATCCCTGTAACCGGATCGCCATAGGAGATCAATCGCGCGGCTTTCATGCCTCGCCCCCCGGCGGCAGGAACCAGGCTGCGTCGCACTCGGCGCCGAGCCGATCGCGCATGCCGCTCGCCATCGACAGCACCGCATCGAGCGGGCTGAACGCGATATGCAACTGCGTCACGCGTCCGTGCGCGTCGCGCAGCATCGACACGAGGCCCGACGCCGCGACGCCGTCCACCAGCCGGGCGTCGTATTCGAAGTAGCTGCGCTCGCCCACGGCGCCGAGAAATCGCGGCGTCTGACTGGCATAGTGGGCCGCGCCGGCCTTGACGATCCGGGTGACCGTCTCGCGCCCCCGCACGGGGCAACGCAACACGGAACTGATCAGGACGACGTCCTCGTCGAGATCGTCGAGAAACGGATGGCGTTTGGGTGCGGCATCGGTCATCGTGAGCGTCTCCCTTGGTTGGTCCGCATCATGCATTGCCGGCGATCGCATCGGCGGCAACCGGCAATGCCGTGGCCGGATCGCTGATCACGAGGCTGCCCAGCGAGGCCAGGTCGAATCCGCGCAAGTCTGCCAAGCGCCCTTCCCGCACCTTGTTCGGCCACGCCGGATCGGTCAGCAACGCACGACCGACGGCAACCAGATCGAACTGGCCCTCGTCGATGCCCTTGCGCAGCGCGTCGAGGCCGGCCGGGCCGGCGTTGCCGCCATTGCCGGTCAGGAGATCGGTGATGTCCGGACCGTCCAGCCCCACCGAGCCGACCGTCATGGTCGGCTTACCGCTCAAGCGTCGTGCCCAGCCGGCGAGGTTCAGCGGTGACGGCTCGAACGCGGGCTCCCAGAAGCGACGCTGCGAGGCATGGAATGCGTCGACACCGGCGTCCGACAGCACGTTGAGAATGACGCCGAATTCGTAGGGGTCCTTGGCGATCCTGGCGTCGAAGGCGCGCTGCTTGAACTGAGAAATCCGGAACAGGATCGGGAACGACGGCCCCACCGCACGACGCACTGCGCGCACCACCTCTCCGGCAAATTTCGTGCGGGCGAGCACGCTGCCGCCCCAACTGTCGCTGCGGGTATTGCGCCCTTCCCAGAGAAACTGGTCGATCAAATTGCCGTTCGCACCGTGGATTTCCACCGCATCGAATCCCAGCGCGCGCGCCGTGGCCGCCGCTTCGCCGAACGCCGCGATCGTGGCCTCGATATCCGCCACGCTCATGCCGTTCGGCTCGTCGTTCGGCACGTCCGGCGCCCCCATCTGCGCGGCATCGCGCAACGCACCCGCATGGTGCAACTGCGCCGCGATCCTGCCGCCTTCCGCGTGTACCGCCTTCACGACGGCGGACCATCCGGCGCGCGCCTCGACCGTGTGAAAGACGGGGATGCCGGGCACCTCCGCCGCCGCGGCGCGCTGCACCGCAACGGCCTCGGTGATGATGAGGCCGACTCCGCCCGCCGCGCGGGCCCGGTAATACGCGAGCACATCGTCGCCGGGCACGCCGCCGGTGCTGAAACCGCGCGTCATCGCCGACATCACGATGCGATTCGGAATCGTCAGCGCATGGATCGTGAACGGAGTGAAAAGAACGTCGCTCATGGAAATTTCCTTAGTCATACAAAATGAATGTCATCCGAAACCGGCTCGGCATCCGGCCCCCGCCGTGACGGCATCGCCGGTGAGATTGGTCAACGTGTCTTCGACGGAGACTCGGTCTCATGTCGATACCTGGGGAGCTTAGAGCGCCGGATGGCGAATGCCAAGGAGGCAGATTACTTGCACCTGGTAACGTTGTTTGCACCTTCAAATCCGCAACGGATCGCATGACGCGATTGCTTTTTCAAAAATTGCGGGTATATACTCGCATCCATGAATACGCCCTGCTTCTGCACCGACCTTCGTCGCGCCTCGCGAAAACTGACCGAGGCCTACGACGCCGCATTGGCGTCGTTCGACATCAACATCGCCCAATATTTTCTGCTGCGAACCATCGCCGATCACCAACCGGTCAGCCTGACTCAACTGGGCGTGCTCGTCGATCTCGACCGCTCCACGATCGGCCGAAACGTGAAGGTTCTCGAAAGCCGCGAGTTGACCCATATCGGCGTCGATACCGGCGATCAACGCGAACGCGTCGTGTCGCTGACTTCGGACGGCAAGGCCTTGCTGCGTCGTGCCACGCCGGCCTGGGATCGCTGCCAGGTTTCGGTGGTCGAGAAGATCGGAGCCAGGAAAATCGAAGCGCTGCGGACGATGCTGGCCGAGTTGGGCGAGGCAATCGGTTAAGCGGCACGGCCGAGGCGCATCCAGGGTTCATTGGGGAAGGGGCGCGCAACATGCCGCCCGCCCCTCCGCGTCGACGGGGTATCGAATTTTTCACCAATACGGGCATATGCCCGTATTTTTCGCGAAAGGAAAGCGTTGATGAAATACCAGAATTTCGGGCGCACCGGCGTGTGCGTGTCGCAGATCGTCCTGGGTACGGCCAATTTCGGCACGCGCTGGGGCCACGGCGCCGACCAAGCGCAAAGCGCCGCCCTGTTCGAGACCTATGCCGAAGCCGGCGGTAATTTCATCGATACGGCCGATGTCTATCAATTCGGCCAGTCCGAGGAATTTCTCGGATCGTTGTTGCAGGGCCGGCGCGACTCTTTCTTCCTCGCCAGCAAATTCTCGAGCGGCGCCAGCCCGACCCCCGACCGTCTCGTGACCGGCAATAGCCGCAAGGCGATGATCGCGTCCGTGGAGGCGAGCCTCAAGCGCCTGAAGACGGACCGTATCGATCTGCTGTGGGTACATCAGCCGGACGCATTCACGCCGTCAGAGGAAATCGTGCGCGGGCTCGACGACCTCGCGCGCGCGGGCAAGATCGTCTATGCCGGCTTGTCCAACTTCCCGGCATGGCGCCTCGCCCGCGCCGTCACGCTCGCCGAGATCACGCGCGCGACGCCGATTGCCGCCGCGCAGTTCGAATACAGCCTCGTGCATCGCGAGCCCGAGGCCGACGTGTTCGTGGCCTGCCGCGCCCTGGGCCTCGCGACGCTCACCTGGTCGCCGCTCGGCGGCGGGATGTTGACCGGAAAATATCGGAACGGCGAAGCGGGTCGACGCGAAGCATTCGGCGGCGCCGTGTTCCAGGCCGAAGATTCGCGACAGCGCTCCGATGTGCTCGACACGGTGCTCGACATGGCTCGCGAACTGCAGGCCACGCCGGACCAGGTCGCCATCGCCTGGGTCGCCGCGCACGGCGGGCTGCCGCTGATCGGGCCGCGTTCGCTGCCGCAGCTCGTCAGCAACCTCGGTGCGGCGAATCTGACATTGAGCGCCGAGCAGCTCGCCCGACTCGATGCGGTCAGCGCCCCCGCGGTCAAGGCCGCCACGGTCGCCGCGGTATCCGACTCGAACACCGATACCGCGCTGCCGCTCCTCCCGGTTGCCTGACGCAGCGCGTTCGGCGCCCTCCCATCCTGCTTCGTTTTCCTGAACAATATGAACACTCACCTTCCGGCCCCGGGCAGCATCGCCGACATGAAAGCCGGCGAAATTGCCCTGCTCGCCGACGCCGACCAGCGCGCGGCCCACTATCTCGAGTCGGTCGAAACCCGGCGTGTCTTTCCCACGCCGGAGGCGCTCGCGGCCTTGGCCGCGTTCGACGAACCGCTCCCCGAACAAGGGCGCTCCGCGCACGATACGCTGGCGCTGCTCGACGACATCGGCTCGCCCGCCACGGTGGCCTCGAACGGGCCGCGCTATTTCGGTTTCGTCGTGGGAGCGTCGTTGCCGGGCGCGGCCGCGGCCGAGCGGCTGATGATGGCGTGGGATCAGGGCGCGCCGCTGGCCATGGCATCGCCCGTCAGTGCGTGCATCGAGGCAGTGGCCGGCAATTGGCTGCTCGAGGCGCTCGATCTGCCGCGAGGCAGCGCCGTCGGCTTCGGCACGTCGGCCACGGCATGCGGGCTGAGTTGCCTGGCGGCCGCGCGGCGCGCCTTGCTCAAGCGGGCCGGATGGGATCTCGACACGAAGGGGCTGTACGGTGCGCCGCAAATCCGCGTGGTGGTATCGGCGCGGATTCACGTGGTGGTGCTCAAGGCGTTGCGGGTGCTCGGCTTCGGCACGGAGCAGGTCATTCCGGCGGCCACTGACGCGCACGGCCGCGTCGATCCCGAGCGCCTGCCCGAACTCGACGCCAACACCATCCTTTGCCTGCAGGCCGGCGAGGTGAACACCGGCGAATTCGATCCGTTCGCAGCGCTCATTCCGAAGGCAAAGGCGCAAGGCTCATGGGTACACGTGGATGGCGCGTTCGGCTTGTGGGCGCGGGCATCGCAGGCGTTGCGGCACCATACGGACGGTGTGGAACTCGCGGACAGCTGGACCACGGACGGGCACAAGTGGCTGAATACGCCCTACGACTGCGCGATGGCGATCTGCCGCGATCCCGACGCATTGGCGGAAACCTTGAGCAGCGATGCCGTCTACGCCACCGGCTCGCGCCTGGCCCAGAAGAACCTCACGCTCGAATTCTCCCGACGCCCTCGCGGCATCACGATTTGGGCCGCGCTGCGCACGCTCGGCCAGCAAGGCGTGGCCGCGATGGTGGAACGTCATTGCGCCCAGGCGACCAGATTGGCGCACGGGTTGCGCGATGCCGGTTTCGACGTGCTGAATCGCGTTGTCCTCAACCAGGTATTGGTTCGGGGAGAAAACGATGCGCAGACTGCTGCGATCCGGCAGGCCGTTGAAAGCTCGGGCGAAGCCTGGTTCGGGCCGGCGGTGTGGGACGGACGCCCTGCATTCCGCCTCAGCGTATCGTCGTGGCGCACCGAAGATGCGGATATCGACAGGACCATCGCGCTGCTTCGGAGCGCACGCGACACGGCCTGATCACCGGCAAGTCATGCGGCGCTACCGCCCCTGCTCAATCACCGGGCGTATCGACGAGGCGACAATGCCGACCGCGACACGCCCGAATAACTGCACGCCTCAGTTCGTATCCTGAAGCGCATAAGTTTGCAGATGTGCAAAGGCGGTTCGCAAATACGGTGTCTCGATCCGATGGCGCGCCGCCCGGGCGATCATGTCGCCCACGATCGCGTCGGACTCGATGCGCGGCGCGCGCCGCGCGATGTCGCGCATCATCGACGCGGCCCAGGTCGAATCCGGGTCGAGCAGGAAACCGCGAACGCCGCTCACCGCCTGCTCGCCGAGGCCGAACCCCTCCGCCGCGGCCACGGCAAGCGATTCGTCGAGCAGCGCCTCGATCACGCCCTTGCCATCCGCCGTCCGCAAGATATCGCACAAGCGCCCGCGCATCAGGCAGGTCGCGGCGGCGCCCGAGCACAACATCACCCACTTCTGCCACAGGTCGGCTTCGACCCGCTCCGACGCCACGCGCAAACCCGGCGTGGATGCGATCGCCGCGTGGAAGCGGCGTACCAGATCGCGCTGCAGGGGATGGCGCGCACCGACAATCAGTTTGTCCTGACTGCCGGTGTGCACGACATGGCCGTCCTCTGCGAGCGACGCGGCGATATAGGACACGCCGCCCAGCACCCGTTCCCGCCCGACGCGACGGTCCAGCGTGTCGTACACCGCCATGCCGTTCAGCAATGCGAGCACACCGGTCGTGCCGGCGAGCGCGGGCGCCAGCGAATCCAGCGCGTCGTCGAGGTCGTAAGCCTTGCAGGTCAGCAAGACCAGGTCGTAGCCCGGCTCCACCGCATCCGCGGTCACGGCATTGACCGCCGCACCGAAATCCCCCAGCGCGCTCGACACGCGCAGGCCGTCGCGAACCAAGGCGGCCGCGCGGTTCGGGCGCACGAGAAACGTCACGTTCGCGCCCGCCTGGATCAGACGCGAGCCATAGTAGCCGCCCAGCGCGCCAGCACCGAGGATCAGAACCCGAAGCCCTTCATGATGATTGCTCATATCTCCGCCATCGAATCGTTGTCCTGTACACAGCCGGGTTGACCGGACAGCGTGACATGCGGCTTGGCGCTCGCTGCACGGCTTCGAGCGCCATCATCGCCGCGGCTTGAATACTACTATTAAAGTAGTATTCAAGCCAGAGATCGGAGACATGCCTAGCCGTGGATGTCTTCAACAACGACATGTGCGGTTCAATCAATCGGCGCCGATCACCGACGCGATAGCGGTGCCGCTCGAATCGTGACGCCGGTAATGCCGGCGCCGATGATGGCGATTCGTGACATGTGATGGTCCAGATCGAATTGAGCATCGCCGACGACAACCGCCGCCGGCGCCGATGCCCCATCTGTCCATTTACCTGAGAGTTTCGCCACCGCCCGGATTGCGCCACGGCGGTGGCTCCCCTTCGGTGGGTGGGCGAGGCGCCACTCTCCAGAGCGTTCTTGCATCACGATCTTTTTGCTTGAGAGTTTCCGGGGCGGTTGCTCCGTCGGCGCCGCTCGAGCAAGCGGTCTCTCCCGTGATGCACGAATAGAACGATTGCCAAGTTACCCTGAACGGCGTGCGCCATAATTCGGCAACGGGAAATCCATTACCGCGTGTCGGTTCCACCCCCAATCTCAAGTATTCCTATTCAAATAGTCGTTCAGTCGTGCCTCTCGACCGCCGGGTCAGTATCCGGCGCGTGACGATACGTTGTCGCGGGCGACGTTGCCGCCGGCCGTATGCGCATTGGCCTGCGCGACGGCCGAGATGATATCGATCGCCTCCTGCACCTGATCGCGGGTGATGTTCAGGTAAGGGATCGCGCGAACGCCGTCCGCACCGGACGGCAGGACATGCAGCCCCTTTTCGTAAAGCCGCTCGACGAATTCACCGGCCGGGAGCGACGATATGCCGAACCTCACGATGTTCGTTTCGACCGTGGACACATCGAGGGAAATGCCGGGTTGGCCCGCGATGCCGTTGGCCAGCATGCGCGCATGTTCGTGATCCTCATGAAGCCGCTCACGGTGATGGCGCAGTGCGTGCAACGCGCCGGCCGCGACGATCCCGGCCTGGCGGAACCCGCCACCGATCTGCTGCTTGAAACGACGCGCGCGCGCGATGAAATCACGAGAGCCAGCCAGCGCCGAACCCACGGGCGCGCCGAGCCCTTTCGAAAAGCACACGCTGACCGAATCGAAATAGCGTGCGTATTCGCGCTCGGGAATCCCGGTGGCGGCTGTCGCATGCCAGAGCCTCGCGCCATCCAGGTGCAGTGCGAGGCCGCGCTGCCGGCCAAGCTCGCAAACGGCCTGCAGCTGCTCGATCGGCCACACCTTGCCGCCACCGATGTTGTGGGTGTTTTCCACACAGAGCAGCTTGATCGGGGCTGGAATCGTGGTGGGGAAAAATCGATGCGACACGCCGAGCGCATTCGCTACGTCGTCCGGCGTGAAGACGCCGCGCACACCGGGCAGCAGGCGCGGGAGTACCCCGGAGAACGCAGCCGGCGCGCCGCCTTCGAGAATATAGACGTGCGCATTCTGATCGAAGAGAACCGCGTCGCCCGGTTCCGTATGGGTGCGGATCGCGACCTGATTGGTCATCGTGCCGGTCACCATGTACACCGCGTCTTCCTTGCCCAGCAATTCCGCGACTTCTCGCTCAAGTGCCTTGACGGTCGGATCGTCGCCATACACGTCGTCGCCGACCGGCGCGTTGGCGATGGCCTGACGCATGGCCTGAGTCGGCTGGCTGCAGGTGTCACTTCGTAAATCGATCATGCTGTGCTCCCGGATAAGGTGGATGGTGAGCACAGCTTCGGCCACGCAC
Source organism: Burkholderia sp. 3C (assembly GCF_054589155.1). NCBI lineage: Bacteria > Pseudomonadati > Pseudomonadota > Betaproteobacteria > Burkholderiales > Burkholderiaceae > Burkholderia > Burkholderia sp. 3C. The sequence continues at coordinate 75,616 of NZ_BAAILN010000119.1, read as the reverse complement.
CGGCCGGGGATTTGGACAAACTTGCTGATTTACTGCCGGGCGATACCGGGCGGCACGCCGAAAAAACGACTGAACTCCCGACTCAAGTGCCCTTGATCGCAGTAGCCGACATCGATGGCGACCTGTCGCAACGGTACGCCACGGAGCACGCGATGTTTGGCCAATGCAACACGACGCTGCACCAGATACGCATGAGGCGCGACCCCGACCGACTTCTTGAACTCGCGCAGCAGGTGATAAGCGCTCATACCCGCCACCTGGGCGATGGCATCGAGCGACGGGTTATCCACGAAATGGGCATCGATATAGTCGCGCGCCCGGCGCACTGCCCCGGGCATCGCGCCCCCGGCGGATGGCCGATGCGTCGCCGACGCGTGTCTCAGCACGAGTTGGGCCATCGCGGCGGTAAGCCGGGATGTTTTTTCAAGCTGGCTGGCGTCATCGGATTCGGAGCAAATGTGCGCAGCGCGAAACAACCGCATCGTGTCGGGGTCGTCCATTACGACGTCGGGAAAATGCACGGACCGCTGTGGCGCACCGTCCGCGTCCCGCAACAGTCCGAGCAGGCCCGAGGTCGATACATACACCATGCGGTAATCCCAACCGCCTTCGACCGCTGGACGCCCCTCATGAAGCTGCCCCGGATTGATCACGCAGATCGCGCCCTGCGGCATGATCAGCCTTCGGCCACGGCCCTCGAGAAACGCCTGTGCACCGCGTTCGATCACGCCGATCGCAAACTCGTCGTGCGCATGCGGCGGGAACCGATGCGTGCGATAGCTGGCTGTCATCAGTTCGGCGTCGGCAAAGCCAGGCTCGCGCCAAAATTTTGCCTGGTTCGATCGGGATGGATGTGCTGTATCCATGGTCGTGACCCATAGTCGGTGGTGTCCGGGGATCATCCGGCAGGAACAGGTGCCGTGGCGCATTCGCGCCTTGCCCTGTCGAGCAAACCGGACGCATTGATTGTAGCTACATCTAAATAATCGTCAATGCTGCGAATCATGGACTCATCACGCCCCTAACGGCGGCACACGGCTCCGTTTTTTCTACAAAACCGCAATTTTGTCCATCTCCCATCACTTGGAAGCCGCGACGATACCTGGACGGCCGCGCTTCGATGCGCGTGCGCCGCTCCACGCAACCGTAACGGACGGCCGACCACGCCCTGGCGCCGCGTTTAAGCAGGCCGTGGCACGGACGGTTTCTGTCCAGCGTCCCTCTCATTCCAAGCGAGACACTTCCATGAATCATGCTGACCTCGAACACCTGACGACCTCGTTCCCATACCGGCGCAAGTATGACAATTTCATCGGTGGACAATGGGTTCCGCCCGTTGCCGGCGAATACTTCACCAATGTATCCCCAATTACCGGCCAGCCGCTTTGCGACGTACCACGCTCTCAGGCAGAAGATGTCGAACTGGCGTTGGACGCAGCGCACGGTGCTAAAGCGGCTTGGGCGGCGATCTCACCCGCCGAACGCGCACTGGTATTGCACCGGATCGCCGACCGGATGCAGGACAATCTCGAACGTCTCGCGGTTGCGGAAACGATCGACAACGGCAAGCCGATCCGTGAAACGCGCGCAGCCGACTTGCCGCTTGCGATTGACCACTTCCGTTATTTCGCCGGATGTGTGCGTGCGCAAGAAGGTACGCTCGCCGAAATCGATCAGGATACCGTTGCATACCATTTTCACGAGCCGCTCGGCGTCGTCGCGCAGATCATCCCTTGGAATTTCCCGCTGCTGATGGCCGTTTGGAAGCTCGCGCCTGCGCTCGCAGCCGGCAATTGCGTGGTACTGAAACCGGCCGAACAGACGCCCGCGTCGATCCTGGTGCTGATCGAGCTGATTGCCGATCTGCTTCCGCCAGGGGTCGTGAACATCATCAACGGCTTTGGCGTGGAGGCAGGCAAGCCGCTTGCGTCGAGTCCGCGCGTGGCGAAAGTGGCATTCACCGGCGAGACCTCGACCGGCCGTCTGATCATGCAATACGCGAGCAAGAATCTGATCCCCGTCACCCTCGAACTGGGCGGAAAAAGCCCGAACATCTTTTTCGACGATGTCGTCAACGCCGATGACAGCTTCTTCGACAAGGCGCTCGAGGGCTTTGCGATGTTTGCCCTGAATCAGGGCGAGGTATGCACCAGCCCGTCGCGTGTACTGATCCAGGAATCTGCATACGACAAGTTCATGGAACGCGCAGTGAGTCGCGTGGCCGCGATCAAGCAAGGACACCCGCTCGATCCCGACACGATGATCGGTGCCCAGCTTCATACGAGCAGTTGTCCAAGATCCTGTCATACCTGCAGATCGGCAAGGAGGAAGGCGCCACCTGCCTGATTGGCGGCGAGCAAAACCGGCTGGACGGCGACCTGCGGGACGGTTATTACGTGAAGCCGACCATCTTCAGCGGACACAATTCGATGCGAATTTTCCAGGAAGAGATTTTCGGCCCCGTCGTTTCCGTCACCACCTTCAAAAACGAGGAGGAAGCGCTGGCGATTGCGAACGACACGCTCTACGGCCTCGGGGCCGGCGTCTGGACGCGCGACGGCAATCGTGCCTATCGATTCGGCCGCGCGATCCAGGCGGGTCGCATCTGGACCAACTGCTATCACCTGTACCCCGCGCATGCCGCGTTCGGTGGCTACAAGCAATCCGGTATCGGGCGCGAGAACCACAAGATGATGCTCGACCATTATCAGCAGACGAAGAATCTGCTCGTCAGCTACAGCGCGAAGCCGCTCGGCTTCTTCTGATCCCGGCAAGCTGGCGCGACCGAGGATCGCTCGTGCGCGCCAGGCTTCGCGCCTGACGGTGCGCCGATTAACGGCCCACGCCGGTCAGATAATCCCGGTCCTCCTGCGACATCGCCTCCAGCCACGCAGCCTCGCCGCCAGGCGCAGGCAGCAACTTGCCGTACTCCACCATCTGCGCGGCGGGCAGTTCGGCCAGGTAGACCCAAACATATCGGCTGTCGGTGTTCGCGGCACGCGCCACGACGCCCACGATGCTGTCGAGAAGGCCCCGTTTCTGCTCGTCGGTCCTCCCTGCCCGAATCTGCCCGTGCACGAAGATGTGATCAGCCTTCAGTGGGGCACCGCCGAGAAAGTGATCACCCGTGGCCACCGGCGTGAAGATGACCTGTGCAAAGAAACCCTGCGCACCGGTCGCACCGCTGTGGGCCTGCGTGATTCCCCTTGCGATCTCGCCTTTTTCCTCGGCGGTGAAACGGCCCTCCGCGGCCGTCACGACGTATGTCGGCATTGCACACTCCCTAAATAAATGTAGGTACAACTTTTTGGGGGAAAGAGCGGAACGACCGCCCGCTCTATCGAGTCAGCCACCGGCATCGCAAGTGGATGTAGGTACATCTTATTCGACGGCACCGTTCGTTGCCATGACGGATTAACCCTTGCAGCTAGCCGACGTCAGCACGCTGCAGCGATTCCAGCGCCTCGAGCAGGCGCTCCTTGGCTGCCCCCTTGATGAATTTCCGAACTTCCCCCTCGACACGCTTCTGGGCACGTCTCCAGTAGGGCTCCGCGCTGCGCAGTTTGGCGGCGCCTCGCTTGCTCAGGCGCGCAACCTTGACACGGGCGTCGGCCTCAGGCGTTACCTCAACCCATCCGGCATCGATCAAAAGCTTGAGGTTGCGAGAAATCGTCGTCTTGTCGAGCGCGACTTCGACTGCAACTTCCGTGTAGGTCGCGGCCTCGAGACGCTCCAATGCGCGCAGAAGCGAAAATTGCGTGATCTTCAAGCCGACGGGCCGCAGCGCGTCGTCGTAGATGCCGGTCAGTGCATTGGCCGAGCGCCGGAATTGCGTGCAGTAACAATCAGTGAACATGATGGAATCGATGAGCTCCGATGGACACACCAGCCCGCTACCGCGAGGAGGATTGAGCAAGCGACAGTATATCGAAGCGCCGGTGACCGGCGGTCCGTGTACGTCCCGCCTTCGCGAGATCGTCAGGAACCCATAACGTATGCCGATAAGCGCAATTTTGTCCAAAACCCGGCAGCGATATGGGTGGAGAGTCATCCATTTACAGCCCTCATGGGCATGCATGCAGGCGATGCCTGTCGGGAAACCCGGAATATGAAAAAAGTGGGACTGGTCTGATGGCGGGGCATGGTTGGCTCCGTCCTGCTCAAGCGCATGCGCGAGGAAAACGATTTCGCGCGCCTCTCGCCGATCTATTTCAGCACCTCCGCAGCCGGTCGGCGTGTGCGCGATCATCGAGGCGATGAGCACACGTTGCGCGACGCGATGTCCGTCGAGCAACTCGCGGACATGGATATCATCGTTACATGTCAGGGCGGCAGCTATACGCAGGCGATCTATCCCGCGCTGCGGGCAAGCGGCTGGGATGGCTACTGGATCGACGCGGCATCGGCAAAGCGCATGGACAGCGACTCGCTGATCGTGCTCGACCCGGTCAATCGAGCGCAGATCGATACCGCGATCGCGTCGGGCGTGAAGAACTACATCGGCGGCAATTGCTCGATCACGTTGTCGCTGGTCGGCCTCGCCGGCCTGTTTCAAGCGGGACTCGTCGACTGGATGTCCGTGATGACCTATCAAGCCGCATCGGGCGCCGGCGCCGCCCATGTGACCGAGCTGCTCGGGCAGATGTCGGCGCTGTCGGAGCGCACACGAGCGGCGCTGGCCGACCCGGCGACGGCGACCCTCGACGTGCTGGAGCTCGCCCGCCGCGCCGCATCGGGCGACGATTATCCCATCAGCCGGTTCGACGTGCCGCTGGCAGGCAGCATCATCCCGTGGATCGACTCGGATCTCGGCAACGGCATGAGTCGCGAAGAATGGAAAGGCGAGGTGGAGGCCAACAAGATACTCGGCCTCGCGCCCGGCACGATCCGCGTGGACGGACTGTGCATAAGGGTGGCGGCGTTGCAGAGTCACTCCGCGGCGATCACGCTCAAGCTGAAGGAGGAGCGCGATGCCAGCAGCCTGGCGAACCTCATCGGCAATGCACACAAATGGGTGGATTTCGTGCCGAATACCCGAGAGGAGTCCATACGGCGCCTGAGCCCGGCCGCCGTCAGCGGGTCGTTGAAGGTTGCGGTCGGCAGGCTGCGCAAGCTGAATCTCGGCGACGGCATCTACAGCGTGCTGACCACCGGGGATCAGTTGCTATGGGGTGCGGCCGAGCCGCTGCGTCGTGTGCTCGGCATCATCCTGAGCACAGCCTGACCGGGGCGCCGGGCGTGCGCGCCGGCATCGGCAGTTCATGGCGCGACGCGACGTGACGCTGCGCTCAACGCTCGAGCGGTTTCAACCGCTTGAGCGTCGCCTCGGAAGGATATCGCCCGGGAACGAACGCGTGATCGTTGCGACTGATCGCCTTGCCTGTATTGCGATCGATCAGCATGGGATCGACCGCCTTGCCGGTTTCCCGATCGACGAAATCGATACCCCAGCGGTGGCCTTTGACGTGGCGTCTCCCCCATGCGAACAAGGCGATCAGCACCGGAGAAAGGTCCCGGCCCTTCGCTGTCACGCGGTACGCATCCCGCCCGGCTTCCGGCGAATCCCGATAACGTTCCAGCAGCCCTGCATCGACCAGGTCCGAGAGACGTTTCGACAGGACGGTAGGCGAAATGTCCAGGCTGTCGCGGAACTGTTCGAAGCGCGTCGAACCCTGTAATGCGTCGCGTATTATCAACAGGCTCCACCACTCGCCAACCTGCTCCAACGCCAGTGCAACCGCGCAGTCCATATCGGCAAAGCTCTTTCGCTTCATATCGGCTCCCGTCAAATAGGCCATCCACGACGGCGGACAGAATCCCGCACGGCGCGGCGAGTGCGCCGTCGGTATGCGAGCCGACAGCTACCGCCTGGCGGCCGGTATTGTAATGGATGTCGCCTATCGATCCGGGACGACCGGAAATCGCTATCCGTGGTTGATCAGCGCGATGCTCACAAGGTCGGCGAGTTTCTCGTCGAGTGCTTGCGCCGCCTGCTTCAGCAGTGGTTGATCGTCTATCGCGATGAGCGTCGATGGCTGCACATACGTGATTTGCGCCGCACCGTCAGCGCATTCCGACACCAACAGCTCGACCGGCGCGAACAGCCCCGCCGACATGTCGTGCTGCATCATCGTGATCGCAATGAGCGGATTGCCGAGAATCACGCGTGTCAGTGCCCGCCGATAGCCATAAACACGCAACCAGCTCGCATGGTCGATTTCGGCGAAGATCATGAACCCGCTCGTGCCGACATGTTTCGCTTCGACGGCCTGCGCGAAATCGTCGGCGGTTGCGGCTCGGGACGCCAACTGTGCCAAGTCGGGTATTGTGGCGCGGCCGCAAGCGCTTCGTATGTTTTCCATTACGTGCTTGTGCGAGGCGTGGGTATTCCAGCTTATCCGTACACCTTCAAACGATGTCCGGGTTGCAAATCCATGTTCAGACATGAGGACCTCCTATTCAACTGAGACAATCAGGAATGCCGCTCGACGAACCGCTGCCGAGCGACATCACACCAAAAATACCGCGACGAACGCCAAGGTGCCGGCGGCCAGGAAGGCCAGCGCGAAGGACGGCGACGGCAACGCGAGCGCCATGACCAATAGGCTCGTGCCGAGCGTCGTGCCGAAAAATCGGCTGACCGACAGCACGGCGCTACCGGTGGAGGCCTGATCGGGTGCAAGCCCCGACACCCCGACGGCAAACAGGTTCGGAAAGCTCAGGCCGACACGTTGAGCGGCACATTGCCCATTTGGCTGCCGATCGAGTCCAGCGCGACGTTGACGACAAACATGTCCAGTGTCGCCATGAACACGGCCAGACTGACCACGAACGTTACGGCAGTCGCGTTGAATTGCTCGGGGCCAGCCCGCCCTGCAGCCGGATTCGACGGAATAGATTGTCTCGTTGGCCGCCATTGGTTAGGTAAGCGAATTTCTTATTGATACTATCATGACAGTATCAATAAGAGCCCTTGGCGAGGGCAACCGGTTGGCCTGTTTCGACCCGCAGCCGACCGGCGCGACTACTCTCGACTCGATGAATGTGTAAGGAGATGAACCATCATCTCGGCTATCCGCCCGGCACTCCCTAGCCACCTGAAGCAGGCAAACCACGCAACGACAAGGGTGCAACGACGGTCCTGACCGAGGGCGGCCCGAACCGGGCATACGTGCGCCCGCCGACCTGACGACGCCGCCCCGTAGTGACTTTTTTTGAGGGTTATACGACCTTTGAGCCATTCCATCCAGGTTCCATAATTTGCGCAGGCATCAAGCCGGAACACCAGCACAAACGCGATGGCGTCTTGTGCTTCCGGTTCGATCAATTTCGAGCAAACAAAGGAAGCGAAGATGAGGCTTAAAAACAAGTCGGCTTTGATTACGGGCGGCACCAGCGGCATCGGTCTCGCGACCGCCAGGCTTTTCATCGCAGAAGGCGCTCGGGTCGCGGTGACGGGCCGCGATGCTGCCGCACTGGAGCGCGCGAAGGCCGAGCTTGGCGAGAACGCGTTGGTTCTCAAGGGCGATGTCCGCTCGATCGAGGACATGCGGGCCATTGCCGCCGAAGTACAGGAAAAGTTCGACGGCCTGGATGTCGTGTTCGCCAACGCCGGCTGGGCCTTCCCCTCCGCACTCGGCGACATCGACGACGATCTCTACAGCGAGATCATGGATATCAACGTCAAGGGCGTCGTGTACACGCTCAAAGCGGTACTGCCGAACTTGCGAGAGGGCGCCTCGGTCATTCTCAATACATCGTTCGTCGCCCAGACCGGCAAGCACGGCATATCGCTGACCGCGGCAGCGAAGGCCGCCGTACGCTCGCTTGCCCGTAGTTGGTCCTACGAGTTTCTCGATCGCAAGATCCGGTTCAACGCGATCGCGCCGGGTGGCATGGACACGCCTCTGCTCGGCAAGTGGGGGATGTCGAACGAGGACGTCCGCCACTTCAAGAGCGAATTCGCGAAGAGCATCCCGGTTGGGCATATGGGCAAGGCAGAAGACATTGCCTACGCGGCGCTCTATCTCGCGAGCGACGAATCGTCCTACGTCGTCGGCAGCGAACTGATTGTCGATGGTGGCGCCTCGCAGCTTTAAGCCTGCGTTTTTCGATTCAAGAGCCCTGTCCGTCCTCCCCAGGGTTCATCCATACCTTGATTCCCTGTCCACCACGCTTGTTCGTGGTGGTGACTTTCAATCCGGCCCAACCTGACTGCACGCACCGAGGGGCCGAAGCGCAAGGAGAAATGATTTTGACCAACCATAGCGAAAAAAATAAGGAATCCGGAAAATCGCTCACCGGATCAGGTCGTTCGCGCCGCGAGATGCTCAAGTTCGGCAGCATCGCCACGCTGGGCGCCGTGCTGGGTGGCACGGCCCTGCTTGGCCACACCGCGCCCGCTCTCGCGCAGGCAGCCGGCCGGGCGGAACTGGCTCCGAACGACCCGCTCAATATTTTGATCGTCAATTACGACGGCGGGACGCTGCTCGATTTCGCCGGCCCCAGCGAGATTTTTCACCGCTTGCCCAATACCCACGTTCGCTATGCGAGCCTCGATGGCGGCAACGTCACGCTCGAATTCGGGGTGGTGTATGGCAAAACCGAGCGGCTGGCCGATATCGAGAAGACCGACCTGATTCTGGTTCCCGGCGGCTCCGATTTGACGGCGCCGATGCGGCCCGCGTATCAGGCGCAAATCCGGCGTCTGGCGGAAAGCGCCAAACACGTGACGTCCGTGTGCAACGGCTCGCTGGTGCTCGCCGCGACGGGCATTCTCAATGGCAAGCGAAGCGCCTGCCATTGGGCCTTCGTCAACAAGCTGTCCGAATATGGCGCGATCCCCGTGCCGGATCGATTCGTGGAAGACGACAACGGCCGCTTCATGAGCGGCGGTGGCGTGACGGCGGGCATCGATTTCGCACTGCGCGTCGCGGCGAAGCTGCGCGGCCAACAGGCTGCCGAATTCACGCAACTCGCGATCGAATACGACCCCGCTCCGCCGTTCCATTCCGGTCATCCCCGAGACGCACGGCCGGAAGTCGTCGCGATGGTCGACAAGGAACTGCCCGGTGCATTCAAAGGACTCGCGCGAATCCCGGGCGTTCGCTGAAATGCCCGCAGGCAATGCCGGTGGAGCCCTGCGCGAGTATCGATCGCTCCACCTTCGGCATCGCTTGCCCAATCCCGCCCAGCCCCATCGATTTAAACCCTGAACGGAAATTCTCACATGCAACAGATTCGCCGCTTTGCTGCTGCTTCTGCAGCCTGCTTTTCATTTTTCGCGTTTGCCGCGCCGGCAATGGCGGATGGCCCGCAGCCTCGAACCGAAGCGGCCATCAAGGCCGAAAACGCGCGATGGGCGGATGCCTTTGCGCGAGGGGATTATCAGGCGATAGGCCGCCTGTACACCGCCGATGGTGCACTCATGCCGCCCGGCGGCGACAGGGTGACGGGGGGCAGCGCGATTGCCGCGTACTTCGTCAAGGGGTATTCCGGGACAAAACCCGGCACCGTATCGTTCAGCCATGAAGAGTTCTACGGCAACGACCGGAGCGTAACGGAAGTCTCGGATGCGGAAGTCCGTGATCACGACGGGAAGCTCATCTATCGCGGCAAGCAGACCCTGCTCTTTCTGAAGCAAGGCGGCACGTGGAAATTGCATCGCGACATGTGGAATGACTCCCCCGCCCGGAAATCCGATGGCGGTCGAGCGGCCGGCGATACAGCGAGTTAAATGGCACGAGCGCCACAAGGCTGGCGCTCGATCAACGCGCACCGTTCGATCGGCTCTCGCGCCGGATCGCCTGCGGAGGGTGGCCATGCAGTTTGATGAAAGCCCGCCGCATCCGCTCCGGATCCGTGAATCCCACGGCGAGCGCAATTTTTTCGATCGGTTCGCTACCATCCTGCAGGCGCAGCCGCGCGGCTTCCACGCGCAAGCGTTCGACCGCTTTGGCAGGTGTCTCGCCGGTTTCCCGGCGAAATGCTCGTCCGAACTGTCGCGGGCTCAACCTGGCGACCTCGGCGAGCCGCTCCACCGGTAGCGCTTCAGCCAGGTGTTCTCTCGCGAAGTTCAGGGCAATGCGAATGCGGTCCGACTCCGGTTCCATCTGCGACATGGCGGAGAACTGGGATTGGCCGCCCGGCCGACGATACGCCACCACCAGAAGCCGGGAGACACCGCGCGCCACTTCGGCGCCCATATCTCGTTCAATCAAACCGAGCGCCAGGTCGATTCCCGAAGCAATGCCCGCCGACGTCCAGATGCGGCCGTCGGCGATATAGATACTGTCGCTCTCGACCCGGGTGCGAGGAAAACGCGACTGCAGCAGCGCAGCGTATCGCCAGTGCGTGGTTGCTTTCAACCCGTCCAGCAAGCCGGTTTCCGCCAGCAGAAACGCCCCCGTACAAACGCTCGCCACCCGCGAGGCCTTGGCGCTCAATTTCCTGGCGGCCGCGATGTTCTCCTGCGTCTGCATGGGATCGATATCACCGCCCACGAAAATGACGGTATCGAACGCGCGCCTTCCGGCCGGCTTGGTCTCGATCACAAGACCCGTATTGCCACGAACCGGGCCTCCGGCATGCGAGATGACATGAAGATCGTACGGAGTATGGCCAGCTGCCGTGGCTACCTGATTGAAAGCCGACAGTGGGCCGCCCAGATCGAGAGGGTCGTGGCCACTGCAAACAAAGAGTCCGATTCGATGCATGGCGAGAGAATGAGCCGACAATCCTGGAGCGGCTCATTCTACAGAAAACCCTCAATTATCGTCAGATCGCTGTAACGGGGAAAACGAGGTATCGCTATCAAGAATATCGATGTTCATTGCGCAGTCACCCTCTCGCGCATGCCGACTACAAAAGGTCCACTCACCGCCATTCAAAAACAGCACCGTCCGGCACGGTTCGATGGCAGTCAGCCTTGAAGGCATGGCGATGCGACGCATAGGGTCGCGGTTGAGGGGCGCAATACCGGAAGTGATTTGCCGGACCAACGCCCCTACCCAGGCAGCAAGGCCTCTCACGAAGACACGCGAAGCATCAAAACGAATGCACGATCCCGATCTGAGCGCCCGTTACGCCCCCGCCCGCGGCAGGCGAATTGGACGTGATCGGGCCGTTCGCCAGCAACGCATACGTTGCGCCATGCTTGTTGATCAGCCGCTCGACCGTGCCGTAAAGCATCGTGCGCTTGCTGAGCGAGTAGAACGCGCCGAGGCTCGCTTCGCCGGCGTTGTCGTGCGCGCCGGAACTGTCCTGGGCCCAACCCACGCCTGCACTGATCTTCAGCGCCGGCGTGAAGTTGTAGGCGGCCGAGGCCGAGTACACGCTGTGGTATTTCCCGGCCACGTTCGTAGCGGTATTCGAACCAAGCACGTTGCCTCGGTAGTAGCCCAAATACCCGGTCAGCTTGCCGAACTGATAGCTGCCGCCCGCGAAGGTCGCTTTGGTGAGATTCCGTCCATCGGTGCTGTTCTGCTCTACGTGGTTCGCACCCAGATAAAGCGGGCCGCGCGAATATTCGAGCGACACGAGATAGGCATTGAGCCCGTCATGCGGGCTGGTCTGCCCACCGAGGCTCACACCTGCGCTCAGCTTGAAACCGTATATCGATGGCGACCAATACGTGATCATGTTGTCGAAGCGAAACGTGTAAGTCCCCGCGTTGTTCAGGAACGAACCGTACGTGCCGCCCGCAAAGGCGTCCATTTTCCCGAGCATGTACAGCTGAATCTGGTTCTGTCGTCCGAAGCGGATTTCGCCATACTGATTCGCGAGTCCTACCCATGCATTGCGATTGAATGCACGCGAGGCGTCGGCGGCCGCCCCCGAATTGGTTTGAATGCCGTTCTCCAGATTGAACGTCGCATGCAGGCCGCCGCCGAGGTCCTCGTCGCCGCGCAGGCCGATCCGGCTTGCCGCGAGACCTCCGCTCTGCATCGCGGTGGCGGCCCCCTTGCCATCGGCATTCGTGTAGCCGACATAGGTATCGAGGAGTCCGTACAACGTCACCGAGGCATGCGCGGGCAGCGAGCATGCACCGATCAGCGGCAGCGAGAGATTCAACAGCTTGATTCGATTTTTCATGATTTTTCTTGTTGATTTTTTTCAATGGAGAGAAGGACCTCCCTCCATAGGGTGCGAGTGAATTCGAAATACGGTTTTCACCAGGTTCGACTAGATCTGCGGCCCCCACGCGTACTGAAGTTGCAGCCGGTTCTGCACGAACGTGCGGCCCTTGACGGGGGAGGTTTGCACGGCGAAAAAGTCGGCGGCACTGAACCCCTTCAGCTGTCCGCTGAAGTTGTAGATCGCATAGGCAAGGTATTCCGACCCGTCGAGGCTCGGGCCGTCGGCACTCGCCTTCAGATCCATGAACGAATAGCGGGCGCCGATGAACCAGTTGCCGGTCGGTGCGCCGCTGATGTCGATTGCATAGGCGTTGCCGGCACCGAGATCCTGCGTGCTGGTCAGGAACGGCTGCGCAAACAGCGGGCCGCCCGACACATCGTGGGCATACGGCGTGACCAGCGAGCCATTGAGATAAGCGTTGCGATGCGGGGCGATGAAGTCGTAGCCGAAGCTCAACGTCATCGAGTTGTGCTTGACGCCGAGCTGCATGCCGTACACCTGGCTGTCCACGGGACCGAGCAGCTCGCGCCCGTCGCCGGTCTCGTGGAAGTACTGCAGGCCTGCGAACGGCTTCCATGCCCCGCCGGTGCGGCTCACCTGCCCTTCGACGTAGGCCAGGTCGGCGTAGTCCTGATAGGTCTGATACCACCCCTGGGCACGCAGCGTGACGACATCGAGATCGAACTTGTGCGCCGCGCCCACGCCCCAGAAACCGTTGGTCGTCGGATTGCCGATGCCGGCGTAAGGGTCGAAGCTTTCGTCGTAATTGGTTTTCTGCGAGAACCCGTTGCCGGTGTACGACTTGAACCGGAACATCTTGAAGGCCGTGACGAAATTGTCGGCGTCGCCGTATTTCGCATCGATGCCCTGATACAACTGCGGAGCAATGCGCCAATCGTACGTCGAGGCAAACGGCACGTTGAGCGCCTGATTGCCCACCGTGACCTGCACCTGGTCGTGCTCCCATTTGACGTAGGCCTCGCCCAAGGTCGCGAGGTTCGGGCCGAGATAGCTGTCCACGCGGTTCGGGTTGTCGGAATGCCCGATGCCGCGCTGCAGATAGCCGCTCACGCCCACGGAGAACCCGTAGAGCGGCGCGCTCACGTAGCCAAGCTCGCCACCGTAGCTGACCGTGTTCTGGTTCGCGCCGGGCGAGAAAAAGGCGTTGCGCGACGCATAGTAGAAGGTGCGGATGTTGCCGAAGAACGTTCCCTTCGTGATCATCTCGCCGACGTTGTGTGCCTCCTTCCCGTGGTCGGACACGCTTGCCGCTGCGGACGTTTCGGCCGCCGCGTCCGGCTGGGACGGGCTGAGCGTTGCGCCATGCGTATCGCCCTTGCTGGCAGCCTGGGTCTGCACCGCGGCAGCCGCGGCGGCATCCTTCTTCTTGCGCGCATCCTTCGCGGCGCTGGCTGCCGAGCTGTCGCCGGTTGCGGCGGTATCCTGACCGCTTGCGGTTGCGCTTTGCGCGAACGCGTAGTCAGGCGCGACGAGCGCCGCGGCAATCATCGCAATATGAATAAGGTGTACTGATTTAAATTCGAAGGGAATCTGATTCATGATTTTGTCGGGTCGCTGAGTCCGGGGCGGGCGGGAATTCGGTATGGGTTGCTGCGCCCGTGCATCGTTCAACTGGTCTGTATTGCGCGGACGGATGCCACGTTAAGTGATAAAAAATATCGCCTCAGGCACTTTTTCGGCACCTGCGCGTTGCCATCGCGGCAACGCAAAGCGCGTTCGACCCAATCGTGGTTCGCCCCGGCGCGGCGATGGCCGTGGTTGCCGTTTCGGCAACGGCTCGATGCCGAAACGGCCGCCTTTTCTTTTTTTGATTCGAATTATCGTTTTCGGTCGAATCGGCGCGGGAGCGCATACCGATCGCGGAGGCGTCGCCTGCGGGCGCTCTTCAGGCAGGGTGTGGCGGGAGAATGAAAAAGGCGCCGCTCATCGGCGGCGCCTTCATCGTAGTGAATGACGGAAATATCTAGAGGGCCAGCGCCGCGCTCTCCTCGAGCCCCTGCTTCAGGTGCTCGATGAACGAATAGGCGATCACGGGCAACTGGCGCCCGCGCAGGCTCGCCAGTGCCAGCGTGCCTTTCGGAAACCCGCGGTCCTCGATATCGCGCGACACGTATTCGCCGCTCTCGCTCCCGGCACCGATGTGGATCTGGAAGCTGAGCGCTTGTTCGTAATGCAGGTAGCCGCGCAGGAACTCGAAGCTGTTGCATTCGACCACCGGGTGAAGACGGAACGAGCGCCGCGACAAAAATCGATCAAGCAGCTGTCGGCCTCCGATTTCCCGATTCGGCATCACCAGCGGATAGTCGCCGCAATCGCGCAGCCGGATCGGCCCGGCTTCGGATGCCAGCGGATGCGTGCGATGCATGATCACGCAAAGCCGCTGCTCGAATTCGGCAATCCGTTCGATATCGGGCTCGTCCGACAGGTTGAAGACCAGCGCGAGATCCGTATCGAACATCCGCAGCGCGTTGAGTGCCTGCACGTGATCCGTCACGCGAATCTGAAACCCGACCAGCGAGTGACGCTTGCGAAACGAGGCAACCATCTTCGGCAGAAACGCCGACGCCACGGCCTGGCTCACGGTCAATCGCACCAGCCCCCTGCGCAAGCCCTGGAGATCCTCGATCTCGGATCGCACACGCTCCAGCTCGGCCAGACGCGTGCGCACGTACTGAATGAACAGCTCGCCTGCCGCGGTCAGCCGCATGCCGCGCGGCAACCGCTCGAAAATCGGCGTGCCGAGTTCGTCCTCGATATCCTGGATTCGCCTCAATACGGCGGACGGCGCCACATGCAGCCGCTCCGAGGCCTGCCTGACCGAGCCGGTACGTGCGACCTCGTCGACGTAGGAGAGAAAACGCAGATGATTCATGCAAGCGTGCTCCAGATGCGGAAGGTCAACTGCAGCGCACCGCGACGGGGCGCGGCACGCATCATTTCGGGAATGGGGCACCGTATGCGAGCGCGGCGTGGTTCGGTTCGCGCCCTGCGTCGAACCAACGCCTGAGCGGCACCGGCCGAAACTGCCGCAGCCCCGCCAAAACACACGACCGCCGCAGGGAATACTCCGCCCCGGTGCGACTGGGAGTGCCTCGAACCGTTGCCGTTTCGGCAACGCCATCGTGCCTAAATGGCTACTTTGGTGGACAAAGTATGGCATAGATGCTGCATTGAACGTGGCATGAAAAAGAAATCGCCCCCCTCCATGCCGCGCACGGATCATGCCTCCGACGCCGCAATATTCGGTCCCGCCGCGCACAACGCGTGGACCGTATCCGGCTCGGTGGCCAGCCTGGTGCGTCGCGTGATGAAACCGCGCCCGCTGACGATCGACGCCGCGCCCCAGAACCTCGAGATCGACGTCGCGCGCAGTGCAGTCGTCGTGATCGATATGCAGAACGACTTTTGCCACCCGGAAGGATGGTTCGCGCAGAAAGGCGTCAGCGTGAAGGCAGCCAGAAAGCCGATCCCGGTGATCGCTGAGCTGCTGCCCGCCTGGCGTCGTGCGGGGGGCCGCGTGGTGTGGCTGAACTGGGGGATTCGCGCGGATCTGGCCAACCTGAGCGCCACGATCCATTTCAAGGGCAAGCGCTCGGCCGACGGCGTCGGCTATGGGGAGGCGTCGCCGAACGATCGCGGACCGTCGCTCGTTCGTGGCGCCTGGGGCGCGCAAGTCGTCGACGAGTTGACGGTCGATGCGTCGGACATGTGCGTCGAAAAGCATCGACTCAGCGGCTTCTGGGACAACGAACTCGATTCGGTATTGCGCAATCTCGGCATCACCACGCTGCTGTTCGTCGGAATCAATACCGACCGGTGCGTGTTCTCCACGCTGCAGGACGCCGCCTTCATCGGCTACGACTGCATCCTGCTCGAGGACGCCTGCAACACGTCTTCGCCGGCCTATGTCACGCGGGCCATCCATTTCATCGTTCAGCAACTGCATGGCTTCGTCGCCCGCGCCGACAGCCTGATCGCAGCCCTTTCCGGCCTGCCCGGCCGGACCCAACGCTAGGAGTCGCATCGTCATGTTGAGTCAAATTCGTCGCCTGAGCGCGGCAGGCATGCTCGCCGGTTTCGCCGCCTTCGGCATCGCCCTGGTCGCCGCGCCGGCGCAAGCCCGCGCGGACACGCCCATCAAGGTGGTCCTGAACTGGAAATACGAAGGCCCGCAAGCCTGGTTCTTCCTCGCGCAGGATCGCGGCTATTTCAAGGCCCAGGGGCTCGATGTCCAGTTCGACCAGGGCGAGGGTTCGAGCGCGTCGATCCCGAAGGTTGCCGCCGGCGCCTATCAGGCCGGTTTTGGCGATCTCAATGCGCTCGTGGAACTGGCGGCGAAAGAGCCGGCACAGGCGCCGATCGCCGTCGACGTGCTGTACAACACGCCGCCGTTTACGGTCGTGGTCAAGTCGGGCAGCCCGATCCACACGCCCAGGGATCTCGAAGGCAAGACGGTCGGCGCCCCCGCCAACGACGGCGCGCTGAAGCAGTTCCCCGCGTTCGCGAAGCTGGCAGGCGTCGATGCCGCGAAGGTCCACATCACGAACATGGCGCCGAATCTGCGCGAGCAGATGCTGATGCGCGATCAGGTCGATGCGGTGTTCGGCTTCACGACCACGATCATGTTCAGCGCCAAGGCGATGGGCGTGAATCCGGCTCGCGACCTGCGCTTCATCCGTTACGGCGACTACGGCATGGACCTGTACTCGAATGCGGTGTTCTTCTCGCGCGCATTCGTCAAGTCGAACCCGCAGGCCGTGCGCGGGTTCCTTGCCGCGTTGAATCATGGAATCCGCGACGTGATCGCCAATCCGGACGCAGGCGTGGACGCCGTGATGAAGCGCGAGCCGCTGCTCAATCGCGAAGTCGAGAAGGAAAAGCTGTTGGCCACGATGCATAACGACATGAGTGCACCCGAAATCGCCCGTATCGGTTTGGGCGCGGTCGACGAGGCACGCCTGAAGCGCGACATCTCGATCATCGTCGAGGCCGCCAGGCTGCCGCGCAGCCCGGCGCCCAACGAAGTGTTCGATGGCCAGTTCCTCCCGCCCCGAGCCGACCGTCCGTCGGCCATGTAAGGCGGCGCATTTTCTCCGATACCTATAAATCAGGATTGCGTATGAATTTGAATCTGAAAGACAAGGTCGTGGTGATCACCGGCCCGGCAAAAGGCATGGGGCGCGCGGTGACGCTGGCGTTCGCGGCCGAAGGCGCACGACTGGTGCTGACCGGTCGAGACGTCGCGGCGATCGAACCGGTGGCGGCCGAAGCGCGTGCAATGGACGCGGAAGCGATCGTCGTGGCGTGCGACCTCACGGTTGCCGCCGACACCGACGCACTGGCTCGGCAGGCGCTCGCCGCCTACGGCCGGATCGACGTGCTGGTCAACGTGGCCGGCGGCTCCGGCCCGATCGGCAAGAAAGGCTGGGAAACCACCGAAACGGAATTCGACGATATCGTCCGCGTGAACATGACCGGCGCATTCAACGTGGTGCGCGCCGTGATGCCCGCCATGATCGAGCGTCATTACGGCAAGGTGATCAACGTCGGCGGAACCTTCGGCATGCGCGGCCGCGCCGGACGCATGGCCTATTCCGCATCGAAGTGGGGCCTGCGCGGCATCACCAAGAGCTTCGCGCTCGAAGCCGGCCCGCACAACATCAACGTCAACTGCGTGGCGCCCGGCATGGTCGACGGGCCGCGGTTCCGCGAAAAGGTCTGCGCGGACATGGCGCGCGCTCACGGCATTTCGGTCGAGGAAGCCATGCTGCGGCATGCAGAGGACTACGCACTGAAGCGCGTATCGACCGACGACGACGTGGCACACGCCTGCCTGTTTCTCGCAAGCGATGTATCCAGACAGATCACGGGTATCGACCTGCCGGTGGACGGCGGTTGGGCCATGCTTTAAGGGGAAGCAAAATGAGTCAAGTCGATTTGGTGATCCGCGGTGCCCGGATCGTTTCGCCTGAACAGATCATCGAGGCATCCGTCGCCATCGATGGCGAACGCATCGTTGCGGTCGGACACGACGACGTCATGCCATCCGCGCGCGAGGAAATGCGCGCCGACGGGCTGTATCTGCTGCCCGGTGCGATCGACAGCCATGTGCATTTCCGAGACCCGGGGTATCCGCACAAGGAAACCTGGCAGACCGGTTCGGCGGCCGCCGCGTGCGGCGGCGTGACCACCGTGTTCGAAATGCCGAATACCAACCCGGCCACCGGCACGCTCGAGGCACTGCGCATCAAGCAACGTGCGGCGGAATCGTCGTATGTCGATTTCGGCATTCACGGCCTGCTCGGCGACGATACCGTGGAGCGTCTCGAGGAGCTGCTCGACGGCGGCGTGACGAGCTTCAAGGCGTTCGTGGGCAATACC
This sequence comes from Burkholderia sp. 3C, assembly GCF_054589155.1. Taxonomy (NCBI): domain Bacteria; kingdom Pseudomonadati; phylum Pseudomonadota; class Betaproteobacteria; order Burkholderiales; family Burkholderiaceae; genus Burkholderia; species Burkholderia sp. 3C. The sequence continues at coordinate 57,076 of NZ_BAAILN010000119.1, read as the reverse complement.
TTCGGCAACCTGCCGGCGCCGACCGATGGCGCCCTGCTCGAAGGGTTCGAGAAGCTCGCACCGCTCGGCATCCGCACCGTCGTGCATGCGGAAAACTCGTCGATCCTGTTTCGTCGGCAGAACCGCATGAGCGACGCCGGCCGAATCGATGCCATGGCGCATCTGGCCGCGCGCCCCGCGGTCGCCGAAATCGAGGCCATCACGCGCGTGCTGACGCTGGCCGAGTGGACCGGCGCCCGAGTGCACATCGCGCATCACAGCTCGGCCGATTCGCTGTTCGTGCTGCGCGATTTCAAGGCACGCGGCGTGGACGTGACGGCGGAAACCTGTCCGCAATACGTTCTGCTGAACACCGATCACATGAGCAAGCTCGGCGGCATCATGCGGCTGAACCCGCCGATTCGCGAAGCGCGCAACAACGATCCGCTCTGGAACGCGCTGCTGGACGGCACGCTCGACATGATCGCCACCGACCATGCCCCGCACTCGCCCGAAGAAAAAACGCGGCCGAATATCTGGGAATGCGACTGCGGTTTCCCGGGCGTCGAAACGCAGATGGCCCTGATGCTGACCGAGGTCAATCGCGAGCGCGCCACCTTGATGGATTACGTCCGCTGGAGCGCGGTCAATCCGGCCAAGGCATGGGGCATCTATGGCCCGAAGGGCATCATCGCGCCGGGCGCGCATGCCGACATCGCGATCGTCGACATGAATCGCACCGGCATCCTCTCGCAGAACCAGTTGCAAAGCATCAGCAAGATTTCGCCCTGGCACGGACGCGCCGTGAAGGGCTATCCGCTGCACACGCTGGTGCGCGGCCGCTTCGTGATGCGCGACGGCAAGCTGGTGAAGGACGCGGCCGGTTGGGGACGCTCCGTGAAAAGCGTGCAGGCGATGCCGGCTGCCAAGCCGCGCAACACCGAGCACTACCTGAGCGCGATCCTCGAGACGCCGGACGGGGTGCGTCCGACCGCCGAGCCGGTCGATATCGACAGCGTGTTCGGCAACGAACAGTAATCGCGTCCGCTCGCGTCGATGCGAGCGGTATATACGAAGGAGTCTTCATGAATCCCCCCCTGATCGACCTGTCGGACGTCGGCGTTCGCTACGGCGGCGACAGCGGAACGATCGCTCTCGATCGCACGCGCCTCGAAATCGAACAAGGCGATTTCGTTGCGCTGGTCGGACCGAGCGGCTGCGGCAAATCCACCATCCTGAAGCTGGTGGCGGGCCTGATTCGCCCGACATCCGGTGCGGTGATCGTCGGAGGCCGCGAAGTCGGCGCCCCGGGCACCAAACCGATACGCATCGGGCTGGCGTTTCAGAATCCGACCATGCTGCCGTGGCTGACCATCCGCGAGAACGTGATGGTTCCGCTCAAGATCGTCGAACCGTTCCGGTCGCAATTTCGCCAGAAGCGCAAGGGCGAGTTCGCGGATCGCGCCGACGCCCTGCTGGCCCAGGTCGGCCTGAAGGAGTTCGGCCACAAGCGCCCGTGGCAGTTGTCGGGCGGCATGCTGCAGCGCGCGTCGCTGTGCCGGGCGCTGATTCACGAGCCGGAGCTGTTGCTGCTCGACGAGCCGTTCGGCGCGCTCGACCAGTTCACCCGGGAAGAGCTGTGGGACATCATGCAGACGCTGTGGATGAAGCGCAGGCCCACCGTGCTGCTCGTCACCCACGACCTGCGCGAATCGGCTTATCTGGCCAACCGGATCTGCGTGATGAGCTCGCGCCCGGGACGCATCCTCGAGGATCGCCATGTGACGTTCGACCGGCCGCGCACGCTCGAAGCGAGCTATGCCCCCGAATTTGCGACGCTGGTCCAGCAATTGCGCATGCGCATCGCGCAAGCACGTTCATCCGGGGTCGTCGCGGCCCGCGCGGCGTCGCCGGCCATCCCGATCGACACGCCGACATTCGAAGCAACGGAGCAAGCATGAGCCTCGGAACCGTGCGGCTTCGCCGCAACCTGCTGTCGTTGAGCGCACTGATCGGCTTTTTCGCGGCGTGGGAGCTTGCCTGCATCGCTTTCCACGTTTCCGATCTGGTCTTGCCGCGGCCCAGTCAGATCCTCGTCGTCATGGTCACCAAAATGCCGCTGCTGTGGCCGCACGTCGTGCAGACCGTGATGACCACGCTGATCGGCTTCTTCCTGGCCGTCGTGTTCGGCGTGCTGATCGGTGTGGTCATCGGCTCGTCGCGGCTTGCCTACGACACGGCGTATCCGCTGCTCGTGGGCTTCTCCAGCATTCCCAAGGTCGCACTGGTGCCGATTTTCGTGGTCTGGTTCGGTTCAGGCACGGTACCGGCGATCCTCACGGCGATGGTGATCAGCGTGTTCCCTGTCGTGGTCAACGTGGCGACCGGCCTGGCCACCACCGAACCGGAACTGGAAGACGTGTTCAGGGTGCTCGGCGCAAGCCGCTTCGATGTGCTCCGCAACGTGGGCCTGCCGCGTGCGATGCCGTATTTGTTCGCATCACTGAAGATTGCCATCACGCTCGCCTTCGTGGGCGCGGTGCTGTCCGAGACAGTCGCATCGAACAAGGGAATCGGCAACGTGATGATGATCGCGAGCGGCAATTTCGACGTGCCGCTGGTGTTTGCCGGCCTGTTCATTCTCGCGGTGCTGGGCGTCGTGCTGTATGCCATTTCGGCGCTCGTCGAGCGCCGGCTGACCGGCTGGACTCAGCGCAGGACCGACGGAGCCGTGTCGTGACCGGCCCCACCTCGCCAGCGCATTACAGCGTCGCCGTGTTCTGCGGTTCGAATTTCGGAACCCGTGCCGACTATGCCGAAGCCGCTCGCGAATTGGGCGATGCGCTCGGCCGGCGCGGTTGGCAACTCGTGTATGGCGGAACCGACAAGGGCCTGATGGGCATCGTCGCGCAGGCCGCGCTGGCGGCCGGCTCGCCCGTGCACGGCGTCATCACGCGGCGTCTGGCGGATCGGGGCCATCTCGCGCCCGGACTCACGCGGCACGAGATCGTCCCCGACATGTCGGCACGCAAACGGCGCATGGCCGCGCTGGCCGATGCGTTCATCGCATTGCCTGGCGGCCTCGGCACGTTCGAGGAATTATTCGAAGCCGCCACGCTCACTCAATTGGGCGAACATGCCAAGCCATGTGGCGTGCTCGATGTGTCGGGGTTTTTCGCGCCGATGCGCGCGTTGCTCGAACACGCAACGGCCGAGGGCTTTCTCAAACCCGAACATCGAGACATGATTGTCGCAACGTCCAATCCGGACGACCTGCTGAACCAACTCCAAGCCTGGATGCCTCCTGTCGTGAGCAAATGGATCGATCAACCCGACGCCTGATCACGGCTGCCATCCTGCCACCCCAAACCTGACCCATCATTCACCATGACTCGACTTCGCATTACTGCTGCCGGCCATATTTTCGAGGCGGAAACGCATCCGGATGCCCCTGAAACGGTTCGTGCCTTTCTCAAGCTGCTGCCTTATCGCCAAAAACTGATCCATGTGCGTTGGAGCGGCGAAGGATGCTGGGTACCACTTGGCGATTTCAAGCTGGAAAACGACGCAAAAGCGGTCGGATTCGAGAATCATACGAGCCACCCTTCCGTTGGCGATGTCCTTTTTTATCCTGGCGGATACAGCGAGACCGAAATCATTCTCGCCTACGGATCATGCTCGTTCAGCAGCAAGATGGGCCAATTGGCCGGCAATCATTTTCTGACGATCACAAAGGGGCGGGAAAACCTGCGCACGCTGGGCGTGGAAGTCCTGTGGAAGGGCGCACAAGATATATTGATTGAACTGATATGAAATCGCGATACGAGCTTGTCTGGCTGGCGATGGCGATCGACGCCAATGTACCGCCCGACCGGGTGTGAATCGCGCGGGCCGTCAACGCCTTGTCGATACCTGACGCCGCAGCGGTTATGTGCCTTTTATCGCGCCAAGGCAAAACCCTTCATGGTTGGCCGACGCCACCTCGTACCCTGCCGTACTGCAGAAAGCACTGTCTCGTAGCGGACAGACACGCCGCGCATTCGCAGGCAGCATCGTTGTCGGGCCACAGTGGCAAGCCGCGCATTGATGCGCGTGATTCAGGCCATGCCAATACCGTTAAAAATAACAAGCCGGCGCCTCGCCGGCTTCGACATCCGCCTCGCCAGGGCGGCTCCGCGCGCTGTTTGAGCGTGGAGAGGTTGGACGGTATCGGGTATCGAGCAGGCAACCCAGACAGCATTTGAATGCGGTTCATCGCCGCGCTTCCTTCGCGCGGCGTTTCTCCATTCAAGCAGCATCCGGATGCGATCGCATGACAGGCACCATGGCCCACACCGTCCGACGCGGATGGTGTTAGGCTCCGCCAATGACAGAGAGGTGTTCATGCAGAGGACGATCGCGTATCGCGGCTTTGAGATTCATGTCCAATTGACGCCAGCCGATCGGGATACGTTCGATGTGAGCTTCCAGATCAAAGGCGGCACAAACCTCGAAGTGCTGGGCGCGCGAGGAGGCCTGATCCCGGTGCACAACGGCCCCTTCACTTCTCGATGGGCTTACCTGGTCGCCGAAATCGCGGGCCAGGCGGCCATCGACGTGATCCTTGGCCCAGCCGGATGAGTCCTACGTTTCGCCCCGCCCACCTCCGCATTACCGTTTCGGTTCGTCATGCCGACCAAGCGCTGCCCGGTGTTCATCAGGTTCCGAAAGCTGTCGACGACATCCGGGCTTCCTGGCGGGCGCCCCCGGCCGAGGCATCGCGATGATGCATCGTCCGATCGCGGGGCAGGCCGACGAAAATGGGCGCGGTTGCCGCGCGCAACATCCGATACTCGACAACGACGATTCTGGACTCGACCGCATCAACATACCGTTGCCATCGCAGGATGCGTCACGGCCCACTCCATGAATTCCGCGCCTGGTGGCGCTTTTTCAACATCGAACAGAAGACGTGGGGCTTCGACAACTCGCGTGAAATCATCCATTTGATTTCATGATCGGCAGGCTTGCTCCCGTAACGCCTCCAGATCGAGCCATATACGCGCCAAACCACGGTCTTGTGAACGATTATTCACCCATCGCGTGCATGCCAAGCCGCTTTCGAGATTCGCAAATATGCTGCCCCGGACTGCGGGCGACGGGGACTTCCCACCATATCGGCTGCGCAACAGGCATACCATCATCGGTCGAACGCGCATCCGCCTCGATCTGTTGCATGATGTCGTCCTTCGTCGTACGGACAAGCTCCTTTTCCATCCAAATACGCCTTATTAACAATAGCCGGCTCACGCCCGCGATATTCGGCCGTCCCGCTTGCGCAGGGGAAATACGGCCGCTGCCGTTGAACGTACTCGCCGTTCTCGCCAGAGAGCTCATGTCAAAGGGTGTCGTCGAATCGTATTTCATCGCGCTCTCGAAACAGGGAATGGGGGAGATCTCGTGCCTACATGGCGGCACAAGCAGCATGAGTCAGATTGGCGCAGCAGCGTCTTGCCGTCGACGATGTCCGCGCTGAATTGCGCGGATGGAGTCGGGGCCGCGCGGAACCCTTGATACGTTGAACAGACCGGGCCAGCCTGCGCGCTTCGCTACCGATAAGCAAGAACAAATCCGGTCGGAAGCTGCCCACATGTTTTGCATCGAGATGCGAAGAGGGCCGAACGGCGCGACAGCCGGCATGCCCTCCGATCGTTAGGAGACCGTGGATACCCTTCCGCGTCACGCGCCGGTACCTCCATCAATCCGAGGAATTCGTACGATGCCGTACCGATTCAACGACCGGGTGCGCGCACAGTCGTTACTGAGCCTGCATGCGCCCGCGTTCGACAAGAACGCAGGCCGTTGATGGTCGACCCCGAGTGGGGCCGCCAGGTGCACGCGTATTATCAGCGCCGCCCTTACTGGCTCGCTGCCACACTTGGATCACCATGGCGACAGCAGCCGATGGTTTTCCTCGCGCACCACCTGATAGCACTCGCACACATGATGCTCCAGCGCGGCGCGATCGAGCACTTCGATCTTGCCGCTCGACTAGCGGATCAGGGCCGCCTCCTGGAGTTTTCTCGCGGTTTCCGTCACGCTTGCACGGCGCACGCCGAGCATGTCGGCGATCAGCTCCTGGGACATCTGCACGTCGCTTGAATCGAGCCGGTCGAGGCTCGGCAGCAACCAGCGGCAGAACTGCTGCGAAATCGAATGGTGCCGATTGCAGACGGCCGTTTGCGCCAGTCGCGTGATGAGCGCCTGCGTGCAGCGCAGGAACAGGCGCTGCACCGCACCGCCACGTGCGAACTCATCCTTGACGACCTGCCCGCCGAGTTTGAACGCATCGCCCCCGCTCTGGACGATCGCGCGATTCGGCATCGTCTCGCTCCCATGAACAGCGCCGCCCCCACGAGACCGTCGCGCCCCGCCACCGCGATCTCGGCCAACGCGCCGTTCTCCACCACGTCGCGCATCGAGATGATCGCGGTGGTCGGCAGGGCGATATGGCTGAGATGGTCGCCGGATTCGTAGACGACATGCCCGAGCGGCATCGTGATGGGCGCCAGATGCGGCTCGGTGCGCCGACGCGCGTCGCCGGGCAGCGCGGCCAGCAGATGATTGAGCTGCACCGACGGATCGCCGATTTCATACGGCGCCCGGCCTTCCTGTTCGTGGTAATCCCGGCTCGGCAGCAGGCTTTGCACCGACGTTCGCAACGTGTCATGGCCGAGTGCAGCCCGAGACTTTCCGCCACCTGTGCATCGCTTGCGAATCGCCCTCCGCGCTTCAATTCGTCGAACGTTTCAAACCAATCGAATTGCATGAGCCGATCATCAAAATGAAGTCAAATACATTTGACTTCATTCCCTGAATCAAACGCAATCAAGGAGCGCTATCGGCGTGTCAAATGCGTGGGCCATAGGTAGTCCATGCGCCTTTGTTCGCCACGCCGCTTTTGCGCGCACGTCGCGTTCGTGCATATTTTGAGATTCATGCATGAGCGATCCTCTTTCGTATTTCCGTTTGCCCGCCTCGTTGTCTCAGCAAACCGTTGCAGCCGTTCCCGCACCGATCGCCGACGACGAATTTTCCGCGTCCCAGGTCGATTTCATCCGTAACGTCTTCGCCTACGCGGAACATCTGCGCGAGCATGGACGGCCCACGCCACTCTCCGATGCCTTCCTCGGCGCGTTCGTCGGCCTGCTCGAAGTCATCGACATGAATTCGCGCGAAGACGCGGTGCGCTGTACGTCCCAATTCCGCGAGATCGTCGCACTGCTCGTGCCGGATGCGACGCCCGATGCCAAGCCGGCGGGCGTACCGCCCGCTCCGCCGTCGAAATAACCCGCTCCCCCGCGCTGCTTGCCCGTTGACGTCACGATGCGGCGACTTCATCGGCACCGCCATCATTCACACACACCGTACAGAACTCGCGCGCACACCCGCACACACTCACGTCGTACTCCCCACCCGTGGCTGCCCACCGAAGCACGGCCGCATCGCCGTCGATGCATGTCGCGCCGTACGTGCATTTAATCGGGACCGAATTCCGCTTGGTCGAGGCAGCCAGTCCCTTCCCGAACGAGCTCCCGCATGCCCCATATCTTGGTGGTCGACGATGATGAATCCACACGCGCGGCGATGTTCACGCTGGCTCATGCCCAGAACCTTGGGTGTGACACGGCCGCCACGCTAGCCGAAGCCCGACTGCGGATTGGCGAACGCCATCCGAGTCTGGTGCTGTGCGACCTGATGCTGCCCGACGGCAACGGCATGGCGCTGTTTGATGAATTAACCAAATTCGGCTGCGAGGTCGTGGTGACTACCGGCCATGCCTCGCTCGATTCGGCAATCCGCGCGCTGCGGCTGGGCGCCTCCGATTATCTGGTCAAGCCCGTCAACATGGAACGGCTGCAGGCCTTGCTCAACCGCGTGTCGCGCCACACGTCGCACAACGACATCCTGGTGAGGCTCACCAACGAGGTGCGTGAGACATCGCGCTTCGGTTTGATGCTCGGCCGCTCCGAATCGATGCTCGCCGTGTACGACGCGATTACGCGCGTCACCTCGACCAGCGCGTCGGTATTGCTGACTGGCGAATCGGGCACGGGCAAGGAGCTGGCGGCGCAGACGATCCATGCATTAAGCCCGCGGCGCGACGGACCGTTCATCGCGATCAACTGCGGTGCGCTGCCGGCGCGACTCATCGAAAGCGAGATGTTCGGTCATGAACGCGGTAGCTTTACCGGCGCCGATCGCGATCATCGCGGTTTTTTCGAACGCGCCGACGGCGGCACGCTGTTTCTAGACGAAATCGCGGAGATGCCGGTGGATCTGCAGGTGCGCTTGCTGCGCGTGCTGGAAACGCGTCGCGTGCGGCGGCTGGGCGGCTCGCACGAACGCGAGGTGGACGTGCGCATCGTGGCCGCCACCAACCGTGACCCGCTCGCGGCGGTCGACCTCGGCTTTCTGCGCGCCGATCTCTATCACCGCATCAACGTATTTCCGATCCCGCTGCCGCCATTGCGCGAACGCGGCTGCGACGTGGTGCTGCTCGCCGACGCGTTTCTCGCTCGGCTCAATGAGACGAGCGGCAGGTGCCTGCGCTTCTCGGAAGCGGCGCAGCGCGCGATGACGCAGCGCAACTGGCGCGGCAACGTCCGCGAGCTGCGCAACCTGGTGCAGCATGCAGCGATATTCTGCGAGGGCGACTGCATCGATGCGTTGCCGCTCCCCATTCTGGACGAGGCGTCGGATACATCGAGCGAGGTTGGCGAATCGGTGTGGGTGCCGTTGGCAACGCCGCTCGACGAAATGGATCGCCGCCTGGTAGCCGCCACGGTGGCGCATTGTGGCGGCGTCAAGTCATACGCAGCCGACATGCTCGGCATCAGCCTCAAGACGCTGTACAACCGGCTCGCCAACCCGTAACGAACGCAATGCAGTTGGCGGGCGACACATGGCCGTCAAGCGTGACATGCGCCTGCGGCATCGAGCACCGTGGCAATCGCCGCGTCCTGGTCAACAAGACCGTCGCGGCCAGGGCTGCGCCGCAACGACGAACGGTCTGCGCGCTGCAGACCTTCCGGTTCGGCCAGCAATCGTCATGAGCACGCCGATCGGCCTCTCGAACTCAATGAGCGGCGCTGCGGCACCGCTGGTCTCCCCGACATCTCTTGTTGCCGGTTCCGTGCGGTTTCGCAGCGCCTCGGAGCCCGATGCCTGTATGCCTTCCGATTCGATGCGGCGTTCCGGAAAAGGAGAATTGACACAAGCAAGTAAAAACGCTCTGCCAAACAGGCCCGCCTAGCCACATCGTCAAGCGCGAGCACGTTCCCGCTCAGGCAGCAGGTTTCTCCCGCGAGGCACATCCAGCGGGCGTCGCGAGCAGCACCGCGCAGCCGAATGCCGAATCGTCGAGATGCGGCGGGACCACGAACAGGGGCGAACGTCCACCGGGCTCCGGAGCCGCCGCAGCCGCACCGAGCGACAGTGGCGCGGCCAGCCAGTCCGGCGCGACACGGCTGTCGGCATCGGTGAAGGCCGGCCGGCGCGCGCCGAGCTGCAACAGGTGCTCCGCGCCGGCGGCGCGCGCCACGCCGACGTTGCGAGCCTCGACGCTCAAGGCCAGCACGTCGAACGCCACCGCGAGCCGCGCCGAGCCGTCACTGCAACCGACAACGCGCAGGCACCCGATACGTACTGGCGTCTGACACCGCACGACTCGTGGCCAACCTCCTGAAACAGCCTCCAGCCGAGGGACGACGGGTGCGTCAGTTCGCTATCGCACCAAGCCGCGAACCACGGCCGGGCATGCCCCGTGCGCCATTCATGGCGTCCCCATACGCCGAGAGGAGCTTGTCATGGCACACCGTAAAACCGTGGACGATCTGTTCATCCACATGCTGTCCGATATCTACAGCGCCGAGAAGCAACTGACGCGCGCGCTGGCGAGACTGTCTCGCGCGGCAACCGAGCCGGAACTCGTCGAGGCCTTCAAGACGCACCTCGAGGAAACCCAGGGCCAGGTGCAACGTATCGACCAGGTGGTCGAGACTTGCGGCCTGCGCCTGAAGCGCATGAAATGCGTGGCGATGGAAGGCCTCATCGAGGAAGGCCAGGAATTGATCGACGAGATCGAGAAGGGCCCGGTGCTGGATATCGGCCTGGTGGCGGCCGCGCAAAAGGTCGAGCACTACGAGATCGCCGCCTACGGCAGCCTTTGCGCCCTGGCCCGGCAACTCGGGCTCGACTCGGCGGCCACGCTGCTGGCCGAGACGCTCGAAGAAGAGAAGGCGGCCGATCTCAAGCTCACGAAGTTCGCCCAAACCTACGGCAACGCCAAGGCGGTCGGCACCTGAGTTCGACAGCGCCTGCCGGCACACATCTTGTGCAGCCGGCCCAGGTACCCCGCGCGACATCGACGTTCCGCCCGGAGCGCCGCAATCCCCAACGTATCACCGCCGGTTGACGATGGCCGGCGCTCCCTACAGTACCTGCCCGGAGGGCATATGTTCAGCCATCACTCGAAGCTGCAATACACCGTGCGCGTCGCCACCCCGAACCCGGGGCTGGCCAACCTGCTGCTGGAGCAATTCGGCGGACCGCAAGGCGAACTCGCCGCGGCCATGCGTTATTTCACTCAGGCCATCACCGAGGAGGACCCGGGCCGCAAGGACCTGCTGCTCGACATCGCCACCGAGGAACTGAGTCACCTGGAGGTGATCGGCTCGATGGTCGCGATGTTGAACCGGGGGGCGAAGGGCGAACTCGCGGAAGCGGTGGACACCCAGGCCGAGGCATACCGCAAGCTTCACGGGGCCGGCAACGACAGCCATCTCACGCAGGTGCTCTATGGCGCCGGCGCCCCGCTGACGAACTCGGCGGGCGTGCCTTGGTCGGCGGCCTACCTCGACACCATCGGCGAACCTACCGCCGACCTGCGTTCGAACATCGCGGCGGAGGCGCGCGCCAAGATCATCTACGAACGCCTGATCAACGTCACCGACGACGCTGGAGTGCGCGATGCGCTCGGCTTCCTGATGACGCGCGAAGTCGCGCATCAAAAGTCGTTCGAGAAAGCGTTGTACGCGATTTCCGCGAACTTCCCGCCCGGCAAGCTGCCGCCGGTCCCGCCATACGACCGGCTCTATCTGCGCATGTCGATCGACAGCCCGCCGGATCCGGGGCCCTGGAATAGCGGAGAGGAACTCGAATGGCGCTTCGGGGAACCGGCCATCGACGGCGGCGACGGCAGTGCTTCCGTCGATCTCGATGCCGAACAGGCCGCAGCGCTCGAAGCCATGGCCGCCCGCCTCGAATCGGATCCCGACTCGGACCCGATGACGGGTGCCGACCTCGGCGAAGGCAAGACGGCGTAAGCCCGCGGCGGAGCAGGCGCCTCGTGCCTGTGCCGCCGCCTCCGTGGTGCCTGCACGGCGCCCGCGGCGAGCATGGTGCGGCGCGTCCTGCCCATCTTTCCCTACCGCTCCGCCGCACCGGGGCCGCGATCCACCGCGCGCCGCAAGGCGCCCAGGATTCGCGATGGCGCCAGCGGCTTCGCACAATGCGCATCGAATCCTGCTTCGCGGGCCGTCGCCATGGCGGCACGCGAAGTGACCCCGGACCACGCGATCAGGATCGCCAACCGGGTATCGGCGCTGCCTCTCAGGCGACGCGCCACTTCGTAACCGTCGATGCCGGGCGAGCGGTTGCGCGTGACGTTCGCGCTCGATTGCCATGTCCGAGAAGCCATGAGCTGGGCGGCCACGACAGCCGGCCATAGCAACGACATTGAGTGCGACGTAATGCTGGCTGCCGTGGAACACCCATTCGGGAATGTGCTGCATACCAAGTCTGAAATCGAATGGCTGGGAGTCCGTTACAGCCAACCGCGCCGCAGGTGGAATAAAAACCAACAGCCAAGCGTTCGATAAGTCTATGGATGCTGCACGCCGTCCCTTGCACGGTGCATCAACATCCATTCGTGCAGCCTCGGCCCACCTAACGTGGATCGCTCGTATTGCCTAAGCAACGGCGCCTGTGAGCGTGGCGCTATATCGCCCCTACTTAGTATTGAAAGAGAAAAATGCACAAGTGCCTGAATTGCGGCCATCAGTTAGCGATGGTGAAGATCCGGTGTCCATCATGTGGCCGATTGGGGACAGTGCAGTTTGTGGCTGAGGAAAACGGCGGGCCGCCGTCGCTCCCGAACAGTGCGGGGACGATCTCGGATCCATCCGGTACGCAAGCGGGTAGAGTGTCTCCACGCCCAGCCGCGGCAATGTCGCAGCCCTCCCTTTCGGCTCCGATGCTGAGAGCGGCTGGTAGCAGTGCGACCGCCTCGCCACGGCCCCGCGTCGCTGGAGCCAATCCACCCGAGCCGACTTCCGGGCCGCCCCGCGTGCCACCGAAACCCTCTCACCTCTCGCCTCGACGTGGCCCGCCGTCTCCTGCAGCACAGCAGGGATCCGTGCCGACGGTGCGGATCCGATCCGACCTCGGCAGGGACCGTGCAGTGGAAATTCAGCGCACTTTTGAAGAGCACGGACTTTGGATACGCACTGTGCAAATGAAAAATTGTCAGTGCCTGACCGACGCCACTATTTCCTTTAACCAACGCACCCGCCTCGTCGGAAACCTAGATGGCGATTCGTGGACCTATGTGCATCCGACCATTCCCCAGTATTTGTACCAGTTTGCTCCGGACAATGGAAAACGGGCGGTCGCACTGATTGTCGACTGGACGAAGACCAAAGACCGGTTCGTCGAATACTCCCTGATCGACATGAGCTCGAACAAGCGTTTTCCCCCAAACACCCTGGCGAAAACGCCTGACGAAACTGAGAGGGACATGCGGAAGATGCGTGCCGAGCTAGCAGGCAAGACTCATATCGAACACAACGAAGTCCGTGCCTGCCAGATACGCAAGGATGCGCTTGTTGGATTGGTATGGAACCCTGTGACCAACGGAACCTCACTATCGGAAGGCCGCGCCACCTGGGAGGCAAGCAAACCGGCGTTTGAAAATTTTATTAAGAAGCTTCAGAAACACCAAGTGGCGGCAAGTGGCTTGCCTATTTTTATGTACAGCGTCAGCGGTGGAATGGCACTCCATTATTTGGACTTTATCTCCTAGGCGCCGGCTGGCCGAACTACGCAACTCCGTGCCGGTGTCTCCCAAGTTAGAACGTGCTCCAATTTTCTTGCTTTTCATTACGCCAAGGTGATAGACCAGCGACACGGCCTCCCTCAGCGATCGGCCGTGTCAACGAACAACTACGCCCGCTCTATTTTTAATTAGCAATCGAGCCAGAACTCAACAAGATCATTCCGTGTAGGGTCGACAGCAGTTGCTGCCACCCGACACCGTTCGCCGCAGCCTGACCATTGTTCAACATGGGCGTCAGCAAACTGCGCAAATCCTTCGATTCAGTCGTGCTATGAGGCGTCGTGACATCCGACGCCTTCACGCCGTGTAAAAATTGGGCAATCTTGGTAGATTCGTTCTCGGATTTTCGCAAGTTCGCATTTTTCAGCTTACCTTTCTCGGTCAGCAAGCTGACCGTGCTGCTCGCCTCGTCGCTGACATGGGCATAGTCGTAGCTCTGACTATTCGATGCGGCGCTAAGAGGTTTTTTCAGAGAACCGCCATCTAGTGCCGTGTGATAAGAAGCGCTCAGACGCGACTGCTGGTTTTGAGTGATCGCCCCCTGCGACGCTTGTCCATCAACTTGAGTAGTTTGGGAAACTTGGTAAGAAAAGTCATCAGTCTGCTTCGGTAGCACCGGGTTGGACTGCACCGGAGTGTCCGTGACCGATCCGGTGAAATCAGGCAATCCCGTCAGCATCGAATGCGCCGCTTGTTCAAGCCACGGTTGGTTGTCCGTGCCCGGAATTTGCTGCGATGGCGTGCTCATATTTCCGTTTAACTGTGTGAACGCGTCTTTAAAGAGATTCATCACAGCACTGTTCCCGCGACCTTCCTGGTTGGCATGATCGAATTGCGCCAAATAGCTCGTGATCGCGGCACTCTGCTGAGTGCTCGAACCCAATGCGGAAACGCTCGCAGCGTCAACGCTCAGGTTGACCGTACCTGCGGAATCCGTGATGTTGACAGTTCGCTTCGTGTCGCTTAACGAAATATTCGCCGAACGGTTGTCGGCTCCGTCACCGCTAACGCTGTACTGCAGATTGACTGATGACAGGACAGAAAAATCATACTGTGTCAGTCCAGTCAAATTGAGGGCGGGCGGTGAGCCGGACAAGCCATCAATGGCTTGCTGGAATCCGTCTGCCAATTTTGATAGCGCCGTGCGATCGGCATCGCTAAGTGTTCCAGTACCATTCACACTCACGCCCAACGTGCCATTTTTGCTGCTCAGCTCAATGCTCACGCTCGCGCCGCTCACTGTCTGAACGACCAGATTGATGTCACCCTGCACGCCTTGCGCACCAAGTGCATTTGCCGGGCTTCCATTGGCAGCAGAAACCGTCACGGACTGCGAAAAGTTACTTCCCGTGGACGTGAATCGCTCAAGCAACGCACTGCCTAGATTGTTGAATTGCCCCGATATCGAATTCGACATGTAGTCGGCCGCCATGACATCGGAAACGGGATCACCACCGTTATTCTGCCAATTGACGCTTGCGACCGCCCCTACCGCCGCATCAGGCCCGATGACCGTACCATCGGGCAGATATATATGGAGTGCTTGGCTGACTCGAGACGGAATAGTAACGATGGTCGAGCCACCACCACTGTTTACCAGTGGGCCCCCACTTCCCCCGGGGATTCCTGCTGCGCCCGGAGCCTCATATAGGGCCGAAAGTATTCCCGCATTCATTGATGATATTGTCGTCATGATCAAATATTTTTTTATTTAAAATTGGATTAAAAGGTGCCTGTTGCGAACCAGCCTATCCACCAATAACGGCACGACAATAAACAACGTTAGGCTTGGTGAGGATATTTTTAAAAATCAGTCCTGCACCTGAGGTTGACCGCACACAGTACACGGTGAAATTTTGCAAGACACGTACATGTTCACTCCAGTCAATCACGACCGCTCGCACCTCTCCAGGTAGCATGGCACCGTTGCGCCGCTCGGCATCGACATGCGTGCCACCGCGACGGGACTACGGAAAATGCTACGAATTACAGAACCTTGGTCCCCCATGATCACCCGCTAATATCACTGCAGCCGGGATTCAACATCCAATTTTTTGGATTGCCTTTCGGCAGCGCCGCAGCGTCGATCGGTAGCAAGGGATCAAAAGCGAAAGCCGGCAACCACCTCGCGCATCCTGTTCGCCTGTTGGTTCATCAATGATGATGCCGCAGCGCCTTCGTCCACTAGCGCGGCATTCTGTTGTGTCACCTGATCCATATGCGCGATCGCAGCCGTGACTTGCAGGATACCGTGGGCCTGCTCGCTGGATGCATCGGCGATCTCGCCGAGCAAATTCGCAACGCGGTCAGTTGACGCAAGCATGTCGATCATCTGACGGAACGCGCCATCCGCCTGCGTCGCGCCCCTCTTGACGCGCAACACTGACCCATCGATTTGCTCTTTGATCTCCTTGGCCGCGTTGCTCGATCGTTTCGCAAGCGCACGCACTTCAGTTGCAACCACGGCAAAGCCACGCCCGCGCTCGCCAGCGCGCGCAGCCTCCACCGCCGCATTCAAAGCGAGGATGTTTGTCTGGAACGCGATGCTCTCAATGACCGCGGTGATCTCGGCAATCGTCCCGGACCCTTGTTCAAGTTCCTTCATCGTCTTCGACAGCAGCGTCACTGCATCGGCAACGCCACGCGCACTGTGTTTAACCGCATCGGCAAGCAGGTTCGCTTCGCCCGCGCTCGCAGCGTTGCGTTGCACCGTCGCACTCAGTTCTTCCATGCTCGCGGCGGTCTCCTCCAACGAAGACGCTTGTCGCTCCGTTCGCTTCGACAGGTCGTCGCTGCCAGCGGCAATTTCCACCGCTGCATCGGCGACATGATCAACGCCATCGCGGACAGTCGAAACCGTATCTCGCAAGCTCATCTGCATACTGCGCAGGCTGCCCAGCAATGCGCCAAATTCGTCGGCGCGCACAATCTCGATATGCGACGTCAGATCCCCTTTCTCGATCGCTCCAAAGTGTCTAATCGCGGCCGAGAGCGGCTTGGCAATCGCGCGACGCAGCATGAACCAAAATCCAAATGCGCACAGCAACCCGACCAGCGTAGCGCTGATCGTGAGCGACGATGTCGTTTTCTCACGAGCTTCGCTTATCGCCAACAGTTCCGCAGAATCGTCGACCTGGAATTGCGAGAGTTTCCCGGTAGCGTCGCTGAACGGACGGTAAAGTCTTGGCATCGTGTCAAACAGTAGTTCGACCGCGGCATGCCTGTCGCCAACACGCAGCGCAGCAATCGTCGGCGTGAGCCCGATGTCGATCAGATCGCGACGCGTTCGCATGACAGCATCGGCGAGCCGCTTTTCGACGGCATCGGATGGATAGCGCAGATATGTGGCCCAAGCCTTATCTGATTGATCGATCAGTGCCTGAGCTGATCGCAACCTCGACTCCGCCATAGTGGCGTCGCCCGCGGCAGCCATTCGGTCAAGTTCGATCTGTGCCTGCGCGATGAACTCTCGTTGCTGCTGGACCGCGATGACGGTCGGCACGTTGTCCGATGTATCGGACAACGCACGATTGGTCGAGTGAATGCCGTAAACGCCGCCGAAGCCGACCAGAAACAAAAGCAATGCGAGCAGGGATAGGACAACCGCGAGAAGCGTCCGTATTTGAATGGTCGTTGCCATTTCAGCAGATTCCGAAAATGATGATTGATCTAACGGCAACTTTGGCAGGCTCGTTAAATCGCGTAGGGCGCTGCCGCCCCCGCTTTTGGACGGATATCAGACTCCGACGCCAGCTTGACGCACAGGTATCCAGGCAACTACGTGCCACGATCTGCGCTTTCCCGGATCAGGGTTTCTCCACTCATTTATCAATGGGCATGTCAATACTCACCGCCTGCTACCCGATCAACGATCGCTACAAGCCCGATTTTCAAGCTCAACATGCTTCCCGCATCAAACCAGCGTTTCATGCAAGAGTGGAATTCAATCGATTGGAGAGTAGTCGATATACCCTTGCGCATCCCCTTGGTAATATGTGCTGCGCTCGGACGACGCAATTGGCAAATTGCGTCGAAATCTCCGGACAAGATCAGGATTGCCAATAAAAGGAGTGCCGAAGGATACGAGGTCGGCCAGACCGGATTCAATGATTTCGCTGGCGGTAATCTGGTTGAAACCAAGATTCGCAATAAGCGCCCCCCTGTACCGAGCGCGGAAATACCTGACTGTATCCTGCAGCCTCTCTACCGGAGTGCCACTTAAATCACGTGCGGCGCGCACGATCTGCAAATAGGACAAAGGTAGGAGATCGAGCCGGCTGGCGAGGTAATCGTAGGTCGCCACGGTCTCCGAAGTCGGCCCGAAACCACCCATCTCGAAGACGGGAGCAACTTTGATCCCGATGCGGCCGGGTCCCCACTCCCTTATCAATGCATCAAGCACATCGAGAACGATACGTGAGCGGTTCTCCGCGCTGCCACCGTAATCGTCCGTTCGCAAATTCAATGCACTGTTGAGGAATTCCGGCAGCAAGTAGGTCGTGGCAGCATGCAGTTCTACACCGTCGAATCCGGCTATGCGGGCATTACGAGCGGCGGCGGCATATTCACCGATAGTCTCGCGAATGTCGGTCAGGGTCATTGCACGAGGGGTCACAGTTTGCTTGAACCCTCCTGGGGTGAACGATTGCAGCCGTGGGTTGATGGCCGAAGGTGCGAGAGGAAGCGCTCCGCCGAAGAAGTCGGGATGAGAAACAGCCCCTGAATGCGCAAGTTGCGCGTAAATCCGGCCACCTGCTGCGTGGACCGCATCCGTGACCCTGAGCCAGCCAGCGACCTGCTCTGAAGTGAACAGGCCTGGAACGTTGGTGAAGCCGATTGCCCTGGGACTGACCCAAACGGCCTCTGTCACGATCAGTCCAGCGGTGGCGCGCTGACTGTAGTACCGAGCATGCAACTCGGTGGGGACGAGGCCTGAATTTCGCGCGCGGCCGCGGGTCATCGAGGCCATGACGATTCGGTTCGGGAGATCTAACTGACCGAGTTTGAATGACGAAAAAAGTGACATTTGACGCGTGCTCTCATTTTGCATGCTCCGGGATTTCAGCCCCCCCGAACGCGGGATGGAAGTGGGCCAATCATCAACGGGATCGCGGGGCGGTGACTTGCGCCTATACTTGCATCATTTGAATTTTCGCTGTAGTACCAAATTCAGAGTAGGACTTATTCGAAAAATGAATGATAGGTTTCTGGCCCTTCAATTGTTTGTACGGGTCGCCCGGCTGGGAAGCTTCTCGTCCGTCGCACGAGAAACGGGGTACTCCCAACCCAGCGTGTCACGCATTGTCCATGAGCTGGAAAAGCGTGTCGGAGTCTCGTTGCTGACTCGGACAACGCGCGTTGTCACGCCCACCGATGCAGGGCTTGAATACCTCGCACGTGCTGAATTGATAATTGCCGCGATGGAAGAGGCCGACCACGCGGCCAGAGGAACAGGCGAACTGCGCGGTATCTTGCGCGTCGCCTTGTCGTCGTCGATGGCGGCTCGCACCATCTTGCCTCGACTGGCGCGATTTACCGATGCTCATCCTGCTCTTCGTGTCGAGTTCGTACTGACGGACGAGCGGCAAGATCTCGTTACAGACTCGATTGACATCGCGATACGGGTTGGCCCCCCATCCGATTCGACGGTAGCTTTCGCCAAGAAGATCGGAGTCATTCGTCGCATGGCTGTGGCGTCGCCCGCTTACCTGCAGGCGGCCGGGATACCGCGCAAGCCCTCGGATTTGGAGATGCACCGTCTCATCATCGGCTGCGCTGCGCGGGGGGCAGATGCGTGGACGTTTCGCAAGGGTGGCCTCCAAGCCACGATTCGTGCCCAGGGGAAACTGATAATCGGCGGGAACGAGGCCGTCATCGCCGCAGCCGTGGCAGGTCTTGGAATCGCCTCATCCGGTGAGCTAGGATTTCGGCACGATTTGGAAATTGGATCCCTGGTCAGGGTATTGCCGGCCTGGGAAATGGGATCGGCAGACGTCCATGTCATCTTGCCGGCTGGCCGCAGTTCAAAACCTTCGGCAAAGGCCTTTGCCAGCTTCGTCGCGACGGAATTTCGCGAGCTGCTAGAACACTGAGCGCTTCCGCAGCCGGAGGATTCGCCGAAGCTGCCTTTCGCGACTTCCCGCCACGATTTCTGCGTGAGGCCGAGCCCTGCGAGCGCCCAGACGCGCGTGCTCGAACTGACCGGAGGCGAAGGCGCCGATCGCGGCTGCGAATGCGTCGGCTACCAATGCAGTTGTCACGGCCGCGAATCCCGGCGTCACGATCGAGGTTCAGGTTGACAGCCCGGTATTGCCGTACACGGAACTGGGTCCGCATAGGGTTGACAGTAAGCGGTCACGGAATGGATTGACCGCCTCCCCGTTTCGCAGGACACACACACGAAGATCCCGCCGTGCCCAAGTGTCGGAAAGCCGGACCACCGAAACGACGGAATTCGTGCCATCGTCCATTGCCGAGCGCGCCACGATTCCGATCCCGGCCCCCGAGGAGACCAGCTTCACGATAGCCCCGTAGCTGGACACCTGGACTCGCACGTCGAGCCTTCCCCCTAGCGCGTGAGCATGGTTCATCAGGAAAGTATGCAGCGCGGCTCCGGGCTGCAGGCTGATAAATGGACGACTGAGACAGTCGGCGAACGTGATCTTCTCTCGCCGGCCGACATCGCTTCCCCGTGGGGCCACCACCACCAATTCATCCTCACGATACGGGATGAAGTCCAGATCGGGATGCACGGCTTCCAGCGCGACGATCCCCAGGTCCGCGCGTCCCGAAGCAACGGCCGACACGATATCGTGGCTGAGCCTTTCCTCCAGCGAGATCCGCACCTGCGGGAATACCTCGAAAAACCGAGCAAGGTCGTCGGGCAGATGAGAGCTGATCGCGTTGTTGTTCGCGAACAGGGTCACGTGGCCGATCAGCCCGTTCGTAAATGGCAACAAGTCAGCGTTCATCTGTTCCATTCGGGCAACACAGTGCCGGGCGTGCTCCATTACGATGCGTCCCGCGGCAGTGGGTACCACGCCGCGGGCGAACCGCTGGAGCAAAACAACTCCGACTATCTCCTCCAAGCCCTTGACTCGCAGGCTGACTGACGATGGCGCGAGATGACAGCGTTGCGCACCGCGCGTAACGCTACCCTCTTCCGCCACTGCGAGAAATACCTCCAGATCTGTCAGATCAAAGCGCATTGCCCTTCCCCCGGTTCGACGTGAATTGTGCTGTCTGCATTCGCGTTTGGCAAACGCCGAGTTTGAATCTTCTCGATGGTCCATCCGGCGAGTAAAACGGATACTCGCCTCACATCGACCGATTGGATGAAAACGAACATGAACAGCGACACCCGCACCGGCCAGCCATTGCCGCTCGCCGGCCTCACCATCGTGACGATCGAACAGGCGCTTGCTGCACCGCTCTGCACGAGTCGACTGGCGGACATGGGCGCCAGAGTGATCAAGATCGAGCGAGCCGAAGGCGATTTCGCGCGAGGATACGACGACGCCGCCAACGGTGACTCTTCCTACTTCCTCTGGACCAATCACGGCAAGGAGTCGATGGTGCTCGACTTCAAAAGACCGGAGGATGCGGCCCTGCTCCGCCGCATGATCGAACGCGCCGACGTATTCGTGCAAAACCTCGCACCGGGTGCACTGACACGCGCGGGATTCGACAGCGCGGCACTTCGCCAACGACATCCCCACCTGATTACCTGCGATATCACCGGCTATGGCGACAGTGAGGCGGTGGGGGCACTCAAGGCATACGACTTTCTCGTGCAATGCGAAAGCGGCCTGGTGGGCATCAGCGGCGCGCCGGAGGCCATCGGGCGCATCGGCGTATCAATCTGCGACATTGGTGCCGGCATGAACGCGACCATTGCGGTGCTGTCGGCGCTGGCGTTACGCGCCCGCACCGGCAAAGGCTCCGGCGTTTCGGTATCGCTGTTCGACGGTGCGGCCGATTGGATGACCGTGCCCTATGTACACGAACGCTACGGTCGAGGGGCGCCGTCACCGCAAGGACTCAAGCATCCTTCGATCGCGCCATACGGCGCTTACGGCACGAGCGACGGACGCCAGATCGTCATCAGCATCCAGAACGAGCGCGAATGGCGTCGATTCTGCACCGTGTTTTTGGGCGACGAGGCACTGGCAGACGACCCGCGCTTCGCCTCGAATAACGCACGGGTCAGCCATCGCGCGGAACTCGACGCACGGATCGGCGAGGCCTTCGCGCGCCGCTCGCTCAACGCGGCGCTCCAGCTCCTGGGCGAGGCAAACATCGCATATGGCCAGCTGCGCAATATAGCGGAACTGATCGAGCATCCGGCGCTGCGCACCTGGCCGATGCAGACCGACGGAGTGGAACTGCAGATGATCGCGCCACCCGTGCGTGCCCCCTGGGATGCGCAGCGCTTTGCTCGGGCGCCTCGCCTTGGAGAGCACACGGATCGGCTTCGCGCGGAATTCGCGAACACCAATAACGATATGCCTGTTTGAGCCGCACTGATTCTCGGCAAGCTGCGCGAATGGGCCAGCAAGACCATCGCCGGCAAGTTTCGGGGTTCTTTTATCTGATATCCGGTATGGCGCGGTGGACCGAAAGCGCCGGACATCGTCGATCATCGTCCGCAGCGGCGTAAAGGCCGGCCCCGAATCGGCGCCGGCCTGGACCAAGTCGTGAGAGCCGGCCTCAGCGGAATAGGGTCGTCGCCAGTTCCACCACCTCGTTGCCCTTCGCGTTCAGCACGGCCTTCAGCATGTAGAGGCTGAAGCCCTTCGCCTGCGCCCATTCGATCTTCGGCGGCAGCGCGATCTCCTGGCGCGCGATGCGCACGTCCACCAGCACCGGATGCGGACGCGAGAACGCATCCTTCAGCGCCGCCTCCAGTTCCTCCGAACGCTCGACGCGAATCCCGTCGATGCCGGCGCCGCGCGCGATCGCGGCGTAGTCGGTATCGGCCAGGCGCGTATCGTTGTCGAGATAACCGCCGGCCTTCATCTCCATCGACACGAAACCCAGCGAGCTGTTGTTGAACACCACCAGCGTGAGCGGCAGCTTCAACTGGCGCGCCGTCAGCAGCTCGCCCATCAGCATCGACAGGCCGCCGTCGCCGCACAGCGCGACCACCTGGCGCCCCGGCAGCGCCGCCTGCGCGCCGAGCGCCTGCGGCAATGCATTGGCCATCGAGCCGTGGTTGAAGGAGCCGAGCAGCCGGCGCTTGCCGTTCATCTCCAGGTAGCGCGCGGCCCATAGCGTCGGCGTGCCGACGTCGACGCTGAACACCGCGTCGTCGGCCGCCAGCTCGCTGACCAGCCGCGTCAGGTATTGCGGATGGATCGGCGCGTCGCCCGGCGAGGGCCGCGCGAGGCTGTCGAGCCCCTCGCGCGCGTCGGTATAGTGCTTGCGCGCGGCTTCCAGGAAGTGGCGGTCGGTCTTGCGCGCGAGGCGACCCTGCAAGGCCGCGAGCGTCGCCTTGACGTCACCGACCAGGCCCAGGTCGACCGGCACGCGCTTGCCGATCGCCGCGCCGTGATGGTCGATCTGCACCACCTTCGCGTCGGCCGGGTAGAAATTGCGATACGGGAAATCGGTGCCGAGCATCACCAGCGTGTCGCAGGACTTCAGCGCGTGATAGCCCGAGCTGAAGCCGATCAGGCCCGTCATGCCGACATCGAACGGGTTGTCCCATTCGACATGCTCCTTGCCGCGCAAAGCATGGACGATCGGCGCGCCGAGCGTGTCGGCCAGCGCCACCACCTCGTCGTGCGCGCCGGCACAGCCGCTGCCGCACAACAGCGCGATGCGCTCCGAGCCTTCGAGCAACGCCGCCAGCGCGTCGAGCCGGGCCGCCGGCGGCACGCTCGCCGTGACCTCGTAGCTGACCTGGCCCGGCGTGGCTTCGGGTACCGCCTCCAGCGCGATGTCGCCGGGCAGCACGATCACGGCCACGCCGCGTTCCTCGATCGCGGTGCGGATCGCCCGATCGAGCACGCGCGGGAACTGCTTCGGGTGGCTCACCAGCTCGACGAAGTGGCTGCATTCGCGAAACAACTCCTGCGGATGCGTTTCCTGGAAGTAGCCGAGCCCGATCTCCGAGGACGGGATGTGCGCCGCGATCGCGAGCACCGGCACATGGTTGCGCTGGCAGTCGAACAGGCCGTTGATCAGGTGCAGGTTGCCTGGGCCGCAACTGCCCGCGCAGACGGCGAGCTTGCCCGTCACCGCGGCTTCGGCGCCGGCCGCGAAGGCGGCGGTTTCCTCGTGACGCGTATGCGACCACGTGATCTTGCCGAGCCGGCGCAGGCTGTCGGAGAGTCCGTTCAGGCTGTCGCCCGTGACGCCCCAGATCCGTTCGACGCCAGCGTCGGATAGCGTTTTCGCCAAGTAATCGGCGATGGTTCGTACCATGGCAGCCTCCGCTCAGATAAGGTGAAGTTCTCGAGCCTGAGCCTGCAGCGCATCCCGGAAATCGGGATGCGCTAGCCGGATCAAGGCCATCGCCCGCTGGGTGGACGACAACCCCTTCAGGTTCGCAACGCCATGCTCGGTGACCACGAGGTGAGTATCCGTACGTGGTGTCGTGACTGGGCCCGCCAGGCGACCGACGATCTTGGAGACGCGGCCGCCCGACGCCGTCGAGGAAAATGCGATGATCGACTTGCCGCCGCGCGAGGCATAAGCCCCCCGAACAAAGTCGAGCTGGCCTCCGCTGGCACTGAATTGATGCCCATGGAGATGCTCGGAGTTGCAGGCACCAGTCAGGTCCATCTCGATGGTTGAATTCACGGAGATCATGTTGTCGTTGCGCGCGATGTTGGCAGGGTCGTTGACGTAATCGACCGGATGACTCTCGATCGCGGGATTGTCGTCCATGAAGTCGTACATCGCGCGATCGCCCATGGCGAACGTGAACACCGATTTACCGCGATCCAACGCCTTGCGGCTGTTGTCGACCACCCCGCGCCGGACGAGTTCGACAAGCCCAGGGGTCAGCAACTCGGTATGGATCCCGAGGTGACGATGATCGGCGAGCGCGCCACATACCGCATTCGGCAAGGCTCCGATGCCCATTTGCAGGCACGCTCCATCCGAGACCAGCTCGGCGATGCGCTCGCCGATCGCCTGTTCCAGCACCCCGGCCGGTTTGGGCTGAAGTTCCGGCAGGGGATCATGCGACTCGACGATCGCGTCGACTTCCGATATATGCAACAGCGACCGGCCGAACACGCGAGGCATGTTGGGATTGACTTCCACGATCAAGCGACGCGCGGATCGCGCCACCGTGCTCGTATAATCGTTGTTGGTCCCGAACGTGAAATAGCCGTTGCGGTCCATCGGCGACACCATCACGAGCATCGTATCGACCGGAATGTGATCCGCGAACAGGCGTGGAGCCTGGCTGAAAGAATTCGGTACGAAGAACACCACCTTGCGGCCGCCGTCCTTCTCACCCAGCTCGATCAGTTCGCGTTCGGGTTCGCCCATGAACATGCAGTGCGGAACAATGCGACCCATCAGCGAATAGCGCAGCAGGGACGTCCTGAGAAAGGACTCGGCGTGAAAGTAATAAACGTCGAGGTCGTCCACATCGCCGGCTTCCGCCCGCGCAGCCAGGGCGGTGAGCAGCGCCGGCGGCTGGGCCATGGCCATGCCCAGCGCGACGGTCGAGCCACTGCGCAACGACGAAACGGCTTCGGTCGCTGACGTGAGCTTCGCCACATAGGCGCCTTGAATGGAATCATTGCGTTTCATGGTGCCGTCCTCCATCAGTAATTCGCCTCGGACTCGGGCGAATGATCACGCTTGTAGACCAGCATGGTGCGTTCGAACGTCATCACGCCGACGCCATCCTGATTCACCCCCTTGGTTTCGACAGTGACGATGCCCTGGGTCGGACGGCTGCGCGATTCGCGACGCGACAGGACCGTCGATTCGGCATACAGCGTGTCGCCGGCGAACACCGGAGCGGTAGCTCGCACCTTGTCCCAGCCCAGATTGGCGACCACTTTCGCGCTGACGGTTCGCACGCTCATGCCGGTGAGCAAGGCGAGCGTGAAGGTGCTGTCCACCAGCAGTTTCTTCCACTCGGTCTTGGCCGCATAAGCGGCATCGAAATGAACCTGCTGCGTGTTCATCGTCAGCAGCGTCATCCAAATATTGTCGACGTCGGTGATGGTCCGCCCCGGCCGATGTTCATAGATGTTCCCGGGCTCGAAATCCTCGAAGTACAAACCCGAGGTTTCGCGGTAGCGCTGCGCACCGATCCGACGATAGGCTGAAATGTTTTCACTCATGATCGACTCCTGTTTCATATAGGGTTCAACAAGTTCTTATCCGGCCGCGGCGAGCACCCGCCGCGCCTCTCGCGCGATCGCCTCGTCGACCATTCGACCGTCGACGATGGCGACCCCTTTCGCGGCCGCGTCAACGACTCGACGTGCCCAGTCAATGCGTTCGGGCAGGACCGAAAAAATCTCGTTGATGGCGGCCAGATGGGAGGGATGAATCGCCGCCTTGGCAAGAAAGCCGTTGTCGGCGGCAAATCGCAGGTCATTGCGCAAGGCCTCGGGATCGCCGAGCGCGAAGCACGGGGCGTCGATCGCGAGACGCGCATTCGTCACACAAGCCGCCGCCACGCGGCTGCGAGCAACTTGCAGCGCGAAGGCGCCCGGCTGGGCCCCGACATCGGATGCGAAATCGGCCGCACCGAACATCAGTGCCGACACCCTCGGCGCGGCAACCGCGATCGCGGCCGCGTTATCGACGCCCGCGGCGGACTCGATCATCGGCACAATGTTGGAAACGAGCCCGGCATCAGCGAACAAGGCCGCAATCTGTTTGACCATTTCCGCGGACTCGACCTTGGGCACCAACACGAAACGCGGCGCCGCGTGTGCCTTGACCAGCATCAGAAGGTCCGACAAGCCCTCCGTCGAGGACGGTGAGTTGATACGAACCGCCAGGCACCGCAAGGGCACCGTGTCCCGGCCGTCCTGCCGACTCAGCACGCTGCTCACGTTGTTTCTCGCTATCGCCTTGTCGCTGGCTGGAACCGCATCCTCGAGATCCGCAATCAACACGTCCGCGCCGGAGGCCAGCGCCTTGGGGAATCTGTCCGGACGCGTGGCGGGAGTAAACAGCCAGCTACGGGACTGAATCGTGGGGATGCCATTGGAAGAAGACATGACCGTTGTTCCTATTGGTGAAAGCAACGGGTTCATTGTCGGCACGGCGCAGTGGACGAACAATGCGGCATTGCCGATCGCCACCTTTGGCACATCCATAGGCTCGGGCTGTCGACGCCATCGAACCGCCGCGTGCGGCGGCGAACATCGGGCAAGTCAATGCGATGGCACCAGATGCTCCAGCAACAGGCGGGCATAAGCCGGCATTGCATCGCGGTCAGCCACGCAAACGCGCATTTCCCTGACGGCCCAGTCGTCGAGCAACGGCAACAACCGGATCGACATCGTGCGCTGACAGCGACGCGCGGCGGACTCCGGTACGACCGAAACGCCCACACCGTTTTCGACAAGCCGGCAAATCGCGTCGAAGCTGCTGAGCCTGATGCGCGGCTCGATACGACGATGTAGGGCGCGAGCGTGGTCCTCGAGGTAGGTCTGGAGCGCCGATGCGGCCGCGTAAGCGATGAAGTCGTGGTCGAGGATGGTATTGAATGCGATGCCGCGCAAGGATGCGAATGCCGGCTCGGCCGATGGAACCACCGCGCACAACCGGTCGTTGGCAAAGGCAAAGGTTTGCAGATCACCCGTGCTGGCGCCCGTGGCCACGACGCCGATGTCCGCCACGCCGTCGATCAACGCGGCGACGATATCGGCGCTGAGCCTTTCCTCGAGCGCGACATTCACGTTGCGATGCCTGGCGAGAAAATGAGCGATCGGATCGGGCAGGAACTCAGTCATCGCGTTGGTGTTGGCAAGCACACGCACCGTGCCGCGCAGGCCCCTGGCGAACTGGCCAAGATCATCGGTAAGGCGCTGCATTGCCAGCAAGGTCGAACGCGCATGCTGCAGCAAGGTATGACCGACTTCCGTCGGCTTTACGCCCAGACGCTCGCGTGTGAGCAGCGGCACGCCTGCCGTCTCCTCCATCTGTCGCACACGAGCGCTGGCCGAGGGCAGCGAGAGATTCACGCGCGCAGCGCCGTGCGTGATGCTGCCGGCCTCCACCACGGCGACGAACAAACGCAAATCTGTCGTATCGAAGCGCACCGCTGTCTCCCCACGCGTTCGGGCTGCTGGTTTTCGCGATCGCCATGCCCGCCGAAACGACCCGCGCAAATCTCGCGTGCTGGAGCACGGCGAGTTCTCGATATTGCCGAGATCGTGCGTCGTTGGCTTTCCCTGACGGGCTCGAGTCGCGATGTCGGGATGGACGGCGTCGGCGCCCCTGCCTCGTCGCGAAGCATTGCATTTGTCCAAGTATCGCTGCTCGACCGCTCGCCTACCATCGGGACGATGCAAATGAAGCATTCGCCAAATGCGAATGCTCGCGGGTCATACCCGGGCGCCGGCGCCTCGCAGAAGCCAGCATCTTGCGATAGAGGCCAGATTTTTTCGACAAGGCCGGCCTGGGCGGCGGCCCAATATCGTTGCGCCTTTCTCGACAGGAAAGGGTGCTTGAACAAGCAAAGATTATCAACATGGCCGGAAAGCCGCACCATGTCGAGCAGACTTTGAACATGGATGGAGATACGCAAATGCAGCGACCGCTAGAAGGCATACGCGTCCTGGAATTGGGGCAGTTGATTGCCGGTCCGTTCGCAGGACGGCTGCTGGCCGAATTCGGTGCGGAGGTCATCAAGATCGAGCCGCCGTCGGCTGGAGATCCGTTGCGGAAGTGGCGAATGCTGCACCAGGGCACTTCCGTGTGGTGGGCTGTGCAGTCGCGCAACAAGCAGTCGATCACGCTGGATTTGCGTGCACCCGAGGGACAGGACGTGGTGAGGCGCCTGGTAGCCGATTGTGACGTGCTGATAGAAAATTTTCGGCCCGGCACGCTGGAGGGCTGGGGCCTCGGCTGGGAGGCCCTATCGTTGATCAATCCCGGCCTCGTGATGTTGCGGGTGTCCGGCTACGGCCAATCCGGGCCTTACCGCGATCGCCCCGGCTTCGGCGTGATTGCCGAGGCGATGGGCGGGCTGCGTCATCTCAGCGGCGAGCCCGGCCGCACGCCGGTGCGCGTCGGCGTCTCGATCGGCGATTCGCTGGCCGCGCTGCATGGCGTGATCGGCATTCTGCTGGCACTGCGACACCGGGAGCAACAAGGCGGCACGGGCCAGGTGGTCGATGTCGCGCTCTACGAAGCTGTTTTCAACATGATGGAAAGCCTGCTGCCGGAATATTCGGCGTTCGGCGCTGTGCGGCAGGCAGCCGGCAGCAGCTTGCCGGGCATCGCGCCCACCAATGCCTATCGCTGCGCCGACGGCCGCTATGCGCTCATCGCGGGCAATGGCGACGGGATCTTCCGGCGCCTGATGGACATCATCGGTCGAGCCGATCTTGGCGAGGATCCGGCGCTTGCGCGCAACGACGGGCGGGTGGCCCAGGTCGAGCGGATCGACGCGGCGATCGGCGACTGGACCGCTCGACACCCGCTCGACACGGTGCTCGCGGCCCTGCACGAAGGCCGGATCCCCGCCGGGCGCATCTATGACGTCGCCGATATCGCGACGGATCCACATTATCAGGCTCGCGACATGATTCTGGACACCGCGCTGCCCGACGGGACCCCCGTCCAGGTGCCCGGCATCGTGCCCAAGCTCGGTGCCACACCCGGTGCCGTCACCGCTCCCGCGCCCGAACTCGGGGCGGATACCGATACCGTGCTGGCCGGACTCGGCATCGACGCCGGCACGCGAGCCGACTGGCGAACGCGCGGCATCCTTTGATCCCGGATTCTCGAACAAGAGGCGAACATGCAAGCATCCCCCCGGCGTGTCTACATCCAGGAAGTCGCTACACGCGACGGCTTTCAGAACGAGGCACGCTTCGTCGACACCGACCAAAAGATCGCGCTCATTGATCGGCTGAGCCACTGTGGCTACGCCAAGATCGAAGTGACTTCGTTTACCTCACCGCGCGCCATTCCTGCACTGCGCGACGCCGAGGCCGTCATGCATGGGATCGCGCGCGCGCGCGGTGTCGTATACACAGTGCTGGTTCCCAACGTTCGCGGCGCGGAGCGCGCTTTGTCATGTCGTGTCGACGAGGTCAACCTGGTGATGTCGGTCAGCGAGACTCATAACCTCACGAACCTGCGTATGACGCGCGAGCAATCGTTCGCACAACTGGCCGACGTGATCCGGGTGGTCGCGCCGACCGGCACGGCAATCAATGTCTCGCTGTCGACCGTGTTCGGCTGTCCGATGGAAGGCGAGGTATCTGCCAATACAGTGCTGGCCTGGATGCAGCGCTTCGCTGAGCTGGGGGTACATGGCTTCACGCTCTGCGACACGACGGGAATGGCCTACCCTTCGCAGGTGGCCGCGCTGAGCCGACTGGCAGCCGACACCTTTGCGTCCCACGAGCTGACGCTCCATTTCCACAACACGCGCGGCATGGCGCTGGCCAATACGCTAGCCGCCCTGATTGAGGGTATCGACCGCTTCGACGCGTCGCTGGGCGGCCTTGGTGGCTGTCCTTATGCCCCCGGCGCGACCGGCAACGTCTGCACCGAGGAGTTGGTGCATATGCTTGCCCTCGACGGCTACCAGACCGGCGTGGATCTCGCCGCCACGCTCGCGGCGGCCTCACTATTGCCGGTCCTGGTTGGTCACGACGTACCGAGCCAGTTGCTCAAGGCCGGCCGCCGCCTCGATCTTCATCCGATACCGCGCAACGGAGCCGATGGTCGGCCCGAGCAGCGCGGTTGCATTGCCCAGGGAGCCTGACCATGCCTTTGATTGACCATCTTGACCATCTGGTGCTGACCTGCGTTGACCCCGACGCCACCCGGCATTTCTATACCGAGGTGCTGCAGATGCAGCTCGAGACCTTCGGTGCCGGGCGTCTGGCGTTCCGTTTCGGCAACCAAAAGATCAACCTTCACGTTCGCGGCGCCGAGTTCGAGCCGAAGGCTCACGTACCGGTTCCGGGCGCGCTCGACCTCTGCTTCATCGCCGCGGTGCCGCTGGCTCAGGTGATCGCACATCTGGAGCGCATGAACTGGCCGATTGTCGAGGGACCGGTGGAGCGCACCGGCGCGACGCAGAAGATCCGCTCGGTCTATGTACGCGATCCCGACCTGAATCTGATCGAGATTTCGGAACTGCTGTAAGCCCTAGCCGGCTGGCACCGACCTGGTGCCGCCGGCCATCGTCGTACCTCACGACATCGAGAAGACAAGCCGCCGGACCGGGCGTGAGCGGATGCACAGACATCCAGCCCGGCATACCGCGCGGTGATCCAGGAGACAAGACATGAACGGCAATCCGATCGGCATCGGCGGCCACGGCGCGGCGCCACCACACCTTTCAGCAAACCCACTTCCGGACACGGCCCGTGCGCCTGCAGCAAGCCTGGGCCAGGCAATGGACGACATGCCGGTCGGCAAGTTGCACCGTTTCGTGGTGCGCGTAATCGGTATCGGTCTGTTCTTCGACATGTTCGAGATCTTCCTGGTGAGTTCAATCGGGGTAGCCCTGCAAAACGAATACGGGCTCGATAGGCATAGCGTCGACTTCAAACTGCTACTGGCCTCTGCCTTCATCGGGATGTTCGTCGGCTCCTTGTGCCTGGGTAGCCTCGCCGACCGCATCGGGCGCCGACGCGCCTTCGTGCTGAACCTCGTCTGGTACAGCGCGTTCTCCCTGCTCGGCGCGTTCTCCGTCAATCCCGAGATGCTGGTCGCTTGCCGCTTCCTGACCGGCATCGGTGTCGGCGCGCTATATCCGGTGGCCGACACCTTTCTGTCGGAGATCCTGCCCAGGAATTACCGGGGGAGACTGGCGGCTTGGGCATATACGCTCTCCTATGTCGCGGTACCGGTGGTGGGTTTTCTCGCCGTATGGCTCAACCCGATCCATCTTGGCGTGGTCGCCGGCTGGCGCGTGATCCTCGCCCTCGGCAGCCTGGGCGGCTTGTTCATACTGCTGGTGCGGAACCGGCTGCCTGAAAGTCCACGCTGGCTACTCGCGCAAGGTCGGGTCGATGAGGCCATGGAGATGCTGCGCCGTTTCGCCGACGGCTCCGGCGTCGTCTTGCCGCCAATCACCCATGCCCTCGGGGGACGGGAGACCACGGCAACCGGCTTCCGGGAGCGGCTGGCAATCCTGCGTATGCCCTTGTATGGTCGCCGATTCGCGATGCTCGGCGTGTTTCACCTGTTGCAGGCCTTCGGGTATTACGGGTTCGGGACTTTGGCAAGCTTGGTGGTCAAAAGTCGAGGCTTCGACGTGACAGACAGCACGCTGTTCATGGCGCTGTCCTTTCTCGGTTATCCGGTCGGCTCGCTGCTGTCCATCCCGTTGCTGAACCGGATCGAGCGGCGCACCCTGGTGATCGCCGCGATCCTCTCGATCGCGGTATTCGGAATCGGCTTCGCCTATTCGAACCATACCGCGCTGATCATCGGGTTCGGCGTGTTGACCACCTGTGCCTCGAACGTTTTCAGCAATGCCTATCATGTCTACCAGGCCGAGATCTTTCCGGCGCGTGTGCGATCGACGGCGATCGGCAGCACCTATGCCCTGTCGCGTATCGTCAGCGGCGCGCTGCCGTTCATCCTGCTACCGGTACTCAATGACTATGGTGCAGGCGCCATGTTCGGCACCATCGCGGCCGCCCTGCTCACCGTGGCAATCGTGGTGCGCGCGCTGGGGCCGCTGACGACCCGGCGTAGCCAGGAAGAAATCAATCCGCTATGAGCGCGAGACTTCGGTAAGAAAGGCAACCAGCCTTGCCGCCTCCGGGGGCAAGGCATCAAACCTTCGGGCACCCAGCCACAGAGATCGGCGCGCCCATGAATCGGCCAGGCGCACCAAGGCCAGACCGGCAGCCACGCTTTCCTGCCTGACGGCCGCACGAGGCAGGATGCCGATGCCCAGGCCTGCCTCGATCATGCGGCAGATGCCATCGAAGCTCGAGACCTGGATGCGAAGTTTCAAAGGCCGCCCCGCGTCGAGCGCGGCATGCGTCATCAGGTCAAGCAGCGAACTGCCGGCATTCAGGCCGACATAATCCTCGTCCAGGGTGGCCGCGAAGGTGATGACGTCCAGCCCTGCCAGCCGGTGGCTGCGGGGCACCAGCAGCACCAGTTCGTCGTCGCGATAGTGGCGTCGCTCAATGCCCGGCGTGGCGACATTGCCGGCGAAAAGCCCGAGATCCGCATCAGCGTTGCGCAGCGCCTCGACGATCTCGCCGCTGAGCTTTTCCTCTAGGCTGATGCGAATGGTCGGATGAGCGGCCAGGAAAGATCCGAGATCCCATGGCAGGAACTGGACGATGGACGATGTATTCGCCCACAGGCGAACATGGCCCCGCACGCCGTTCGCGTAGTCGCCAAGCTCGCTGGCCATCGCATTCACCTGGTTCAATACCCGGCTCGCATGTTCATAGAGACCCCGGCCGGCCGGCGTCGGCATCACGCCGCGAGGATGGCGTATGAGCAGCCGGCAGGCTGCCACGTTTTCGAGTTCGGCGATGCGCTTGCTGATCGCCGACAACGTCAACTGCCCGGCCTCGGCGGCCTTTGTCAGGCTGCCGTGTTCAACCACGAGCAGGAACACCCGCAAGGATTGCAAATCGATATGGAGAGGATTGACCATGGCCGCAGTGGGTGGCTAGCGAGCTTCGCCACTCGGAAATCCAGCCGGTACCCGCGATGGGCGGTCCAGCGTGGGCTCGCAGGCAATTAGTCTAATCCACCGGCGCACGCCCGACTTTCCATTACGAAAAGCGGGCTTGAACAGAGGGCAAGCATGAGCCCAACGGATCTCGGCACAATGACCGGGAACGATTTCTCTTCCATGCCTCGATGACAGCGCCCAATGACCTCTCCTGACTCCCCGCTTCAGGTCGTCTTCCTCGATCGCGAGACGCTCCCCCCCAACGCGGTGCTCGCCGAGTTGCCCTTTCCTCATCGTCTGATCATTTATCCACGCAGCACCGCCGACGAAGCGGTATCACGGATCCGCGAGGCCGATATCGTGATCACCAACAAGGTCAGGATCGACGCCAAGGCCATCGCGGCCGCTCCGCGGCTGGCAATGATCGCGGTTGCAGCCACCGGGACGGACAACATCGACCTGCATGCCTGCGCGGCCCGCTCCATCGTCGTGAGCAATATCCGTGGCTATGCTGTCCACACGGTGCCTGAACACACGTTCGCCATGATCTTCGCGCTGCGCCGCAGCCTGCTTGCCTACCGCGACGCCGTGAGATCGGGGCGCTGGCAGGCTTCGGGGCAATTCTGCTTCTTCGATTTTCCAATCAAGGATCTGCACGGCGCAACGCTCGGTGTGATCGGCGACGGCACGCTGGGACGCGCGGTTGCGGAAATCGGGCGCTCGCTGGGCATGCGCGTACGACTCGCCGCGCGCAAGCACCGGCCCTGCCCCGACGATGGGCTTCATGTGCCATTCGAGGAGGTGATTTCGCAATCGGACGTAATCACTCTGCATTGCCCGCTGAACGACGCCAATCACCACCTGATCGGCGCGGCCGAGTTCGCGGCCATGACGCGCCGGCCGTTGATCATCAACACGGCGCGAGGCGGACTGGTAGACGAAGCAGCCCTGGTACTCGCGCTCGCGAGCGGAATAATTTCCGGCGCCGGCTTCGACGTGGCGAGCGAGGAGCCGATGCCGGCCGGACATCCGTTCCATAGCCTGGCCAACCATCCCGGCTTCATTCTCACGCCTCATGTGGCCTGGGCCAGCGAAGAGGCCACCCAGACGCTGGCCGATCAACTCGTGTCCAACATCTGCGCCTTCGTGCGCGGCTCGCCGGTCAATGTGCAGACGCCGAATCGAGACTCGGCCGCCCATTCCGGCGCTTGAGCCCGGCCATCGGCGCGGCAACACCACGAGGACCTCGATCGCATGTGCATCGTGGAATGCGCGGGCGAGTATGCGGGTTACAGCTTTGGGGAAATCCATGCAAAGACCGCGGTACTCGCCTCGATCGATGTGATACCTGAATGCCGCCGAACTGGCTTGGGACAGTTGCCGCTCAAGAAGTTCGTCTCGGACGCGAGGGCCAGCGGCATAACCGAAATATCGCTCGGCGCGAAGGCCGGCGACCCCGCGCGATACTTGTACAAGCAATCAGGATTCCTCCATAACCACGACGAGCGTGGTTATTGTCACTACACGCTGCCAATCGAGCGCGAAACCTGAGGCATGCCAGGGCGGCGGGGGATTGCCGTCCTCGCTGCGTCGAGCCGGAAGCCGACGTGCCGGCGTACGCGACGGGAACGGCTTGGGTGACGCTCGACACCGGTGTTCATGCCCGGCATTCGATCCGCATGACGGTGCCGATGCCCCCCGGCCCCTCTTCGATCCGCAGCGAGAATGCATGCAGTTCCAGGATTGCCGCGACGAGGCAGAGCCCAAGTCCGGTTCCCGGAATGTGGCAGGTACGCTCGCCCCGATAGAATCGACTCAGCACCTTCTCGCGCTCATGTGCGGGGATGCCGGGCCCTTCGTCCGAGATCGACAGTATCGGGCCAGCCGTTCCTGCGCGGAGTGCTATGCCGACCGCGCCACCAGGCGGGGAATACTTCACGGCATTGTCAAGCAGGTTGCCCACCGCCTCGAACAGCAAGTCACTGTCGCCGTGCAGCGGCATGACGGCATCGATGGCGGTCTGCCATCCGATACCGCGGTCTTCGGCCAGCGGTTCATACAATTCGGCGACGCTGCGCAGAAGTTGGGCAAGGTCGACAGTTCCGAAACCGTCGCGACGACGCGCACCGATTTCCGACATTCGGAGAATGGCGTGGAATCGCTGCAGCAACATGTCGACGTCCGCCAGCGCCTCTCTTACCAAGACTCGCTCCCGGGCATCGATCCCCCTGCCCTGCTCCTCCTGATTCGCCACAACGCTCGCAAGCCGGATGCGCATGTGCGCCAACGGTGTACGCAAATCATGCGCGATGCCATCACACGCACCCTTTACCTCGCCCATCAGATTTTCGATCTGGTCGAGCATTCGGTTCACGAGATGCGCCAGCATGTCGAATTCGTCGTCGCCCCCCGTCGGTAAGCGTCGCGCGAGATTTCCTCTTGCGATCTCGAGCGTCGACTGGCGCATCGACAGAAATCGCCGCCACTGCCGATAGCTGAGCCCGGCTCCGAGAGCAAAAGTACCCAACAGATAAGCGCTGCCTCCGCCGATCAAGGTATCCAGCATGGCGCGCCTGATCGACCTGAGTTGCGTCATGTTCCGGGCAATCACAAATGTGCTCCCGTCGGCGCGTCGCTCCGCACTGGCTCGAACAACCGGAGCGCCTGGATGCCTGTCGATGCGAAGTCCTTGCGTGAGCGTGCGCTTTTCCCCGTCCGCAGGCAGGGAACCTGGCCACTCGGAAATGTTGCCGGCCAGCCGTCGCCCGTCCGCCGCGAAAAGTCCGTAGTAATTCTGCTCCGGTGCGTCACGAGCGATACGGTCGGCGATCGCCTCCGGCAGTTTTTCGTCCTGAATGGAATGGAAATACATCCGCTCCCAGTGAAGGGAGGAATCGCTGACATCGTCGAGACGATGCGCGACCGTCCCGCCGACCAGTTCCGCCAATGCAAGCATCGAGAACGCGAACATCCCGGCGTAGATCGAGAGCCAGCGAAAAGTCGTGAAATGCCACGCATGCTCGGGTGCGTCGCCACGGCGGGCAGGTCGCGCAGGCGCTGCGCATCCGGCGCGATGTTCGTCGTTCAACCGTTTCCGCCGAGCGACGCGCAACCAGGGGCCCAGCATCACCAATGGACGAAGCGCAAGCGTATTGGGCAGAACAGGCATAGGAGATTCAGAAGAAGACATTCGACCAACGGTATGACTGACGCATATCGTCCCATTGACAGATTGTATGACAAACAGATAATGTACGCGACACGAAGACGTGGCAACGAACTCATGCCATGCGTTCCGGATCTCATCTTTTCAGAGAGGACAGGCAGATGGACAGAAGTTCGGCCGCCGCAAGCGGCAAGCTCCGATGGACTGACGGGCTCACCGCGATGCACTGGCGAACCTTATTCGGCAGCTTCCTCGGCTGGATTTTCGACGGCTACGAGGCCATGGCGCCGATCCTGGTGATGGCGCCGTTGCTGCACTCGGTGCTGACGCCGAGTCAAGCGGGAAACGCCGCCGTCTATGCGGGCGGTGTCCTCGGAATTGCCCTGGTTGGCTGGGGCGTCGGCGGATTGATCGGCGGCGTGGCCGCCGACTACTTCGGCAGGAAACGCGTCATGCTGGCCTCGGTTTTGCTGTACGCCCTGTTTTCCGGCGCCACCGCGTTCGCGCACAGCTTCGAGATGCTCGGCGCGATGCGATTTCTGACGGGGATCGCGATGGGCGGGGAATGGAGCACGGGGATCGCGCTCGTGTCTGAAAGCTGGCCTGACCACGCACGCGCAAAGGGCTTGAGTTTCCTGCAATCCGGCTACGGTTGGGGCACCCTGCTCGCCGCAGCGATCTGGTATGCGCTATCGCGTTACGCCCCGTCCTCCCAGGACAACTGGCGGATCATGTTTCTGATCGGCGCGCTGCCAGCCCTGTTCGTTCTTTACCTTCGACGCGGCGTCGACGAGTCCGAGAAATGGGCAGTCGCGATACGCAATCGTCAATGGTCGCAAACAGGCCCCGCAGGCACGCTCACGACAACCACGTCGCGACCGTTCCCGCTCAGGCAGTTGCTGGCATCCAGCGATACGCGCTCCCGCATGCTGCTGTCCCTGCTGCTCTCGATGGTCACGTCCACAGGGCTGTGGGCCGTGTCTTCCTGGTTGCCGGCACAGACCACCGCATTGGCAAAAGCCGCGGGGCTTCAGGATCCTGCCTTGTGGGGAACCAAGGTCTCGCTCGCATTTACGCTCGGCGCGATCGTTGCATACCTGATCGCAGGCTTCATCATCGACAGGATCGGCCGTCGCGCCTTCGTGTGTCTGACGTTCACCGGTTCCTTGATCATGACGATCGTCTCGTATCGGATCGCGAGCAATGCGCTGCAGCTCATGTGGCTCGCCCCGATCGACGGCTTCTTCACCCTGGGTTGCGCTTATGTGTGGATGGCAATCTATCCCGCGGAGCTATTCGTGTCTTCGGTACGGGCGAGTGCGATCAGCTTCATCTTCAACGGCGCCCGGTTGATCATCTGGGTATTCCCGATCGCGGCCGGTGCATTGGTACACCGACTCGGAGGTATTCCTCATGCCGCGTTGGCAATGGGCAGCATCTACCTGCTTGGTGTGATAGCCCCCTGGTTCCTGCCTGAAACCCGCGATCTGCCGTTTCCTGACTGACCCCGGAGAAATCAATGAAGCAGCCAATCGGCTTCGCCGGTCTTGGTGCCACGGGCTGGCCCATGCCGGCGGCGCCGGCGATACCGAAGACTCGGTCATCACCGTGCCGCAATACCGGGCTGCCATCGAGGTTCACTTCGGCGTTTCGGCGCCCTCATCGAAATAGAACACGTTCGACAAGGCTATGCGACGAAATTTCCGGCGGCGGTCAGGCGCACCGGCGGTCGTGCAGACCACTTTCATCATGGCGGCAGGCATACGGCCTCAAAACCCGGTGCACCGCTTCATTTCGTTGTTGAGGAAAACGCAACATGCCAATGCCTTCTGAATTTGATACTCCGCAGTTTGCAAAGGGACTTGCCGTGCGCCGTGAGGTACTGGGCGCCGCGTACGTCGACAGGTCGGTCAATCAAGTCGAGGACTTCATGAAGCCGATGCAGAAGATCGCCACGGAGTGGTGCTGGGGCGAAATCTGGACGCGCGAAGGGCTGGAGCGCCGGGTACGCAGCATGATCAACCTCGCCATGCTCACGGCACTCAATCGTCCACACGAAATCGCGCTGCACGTGCGCGGCGCATTGAACAATGGCGTTACCGTCGAAGAGATTCAGGAGGTGTTGCTGCAAGCATGCATTTACTGCGGCGTGCCGGCCGCGCTGGATGCATTCAAGGTTGCCGCTGACGTGGTTCGACAGTACCGCCACGATCCCGTGGATGGGCAATGAAACCGGGGCATTCAATGCGCTTCCATACAAACCGGATCGATAACCGAAACAATATGAACATGCAAGACCAGGCGCCCACCGCTTTGCGAATCGCGATTCTCGACGATACGCAGGATGCGGTCAGACATCTCGATGCCTTCCGAAAACTCGCGGGGCATACCGTAAGCATCCATACCCGATCGGAGAGAGACCCCGCTGCACTGGCCGCTCAGATCGGCAATGTCGACGTGCTGATTCCGATCCGGGAGCGAACCGTGATCAATGATGCCCTGCTGAGTGCGCTGCCTTCGCTGCGCCTGATCAGCCAGACGGGAAAAGGCGTCTCGCATATCGATACAGTCGCCTGCACGCGCCGGGGTATCGCCGTCGCGGCGAGCGGCGGCAATCCATATGCCCCGGCTGAATTGACATGGGCGCTGGTGCTCGCCTCCATGCGGCGACTGCCGTGCGAAGTCGAGAACGCGCAACGCGGAAAATGGCAGGCGGGCTCACTTGGCACGCAGCTGCGCGGTCGCGTTCTCGGCATTCTCGGCTATGGCACGATTGGCGCCATCGTCGCGCGTTACGGCGCGGCGTTCGGGATGCGCGTGATCGTATGGGGCCGCGACGGCTCGCTCGCTCGCGCGACAAGCGATGGCTTCGAAGTGGCGGCGAGCCGCGAGGCGTTCTTCAGCCAAAGCGATGTGTTGAGCGTGCATCTGCGGCTGACCGCGGACACCCGCGGCTGCATTCGTGCAGAGGATCTCGCGCTGATGAAATCCTCATCTGTTTTCGTGAACAGCAGCCGGGCGGAACTGGTTGAACCGGGCGCGTTGCTCGCCCAATTGCGCAGGGGCAATCCGGGCTTCGCGGCACTCGACGCCTACGAGGTCGAACCTGCTTACGCGGATCCATTGTTCGCTCTGCCGAACACCATTTGCAGCCCTCATCTGGGATATGTGGAGAAAGACACCTATGAGATTTTTTTCGGTGGAGCTTTCGACAATGTGCTGGCGTTTTCCGCAGGCCAACCAACCAATCTCGTCAATCCCGACGTGATTACGTCGCGAACGTAGGGCTTTTACATGGTCGGGCATGGCGGTTTATCATGTCGCTTTATCTGATTGTCAGACAGGGAGACATTCGACATGTCCGACAAAGTAGGCTTGCTGCGGCCAGAGACATTGCGACAGCAGGTCGAAAATGCGTTGCGCCAAGCGATCGTGTCCGGCCAGTTTGCGCCAGGAGCGCGACTGGTCGAAAGAGAACTCTGTGATTTGCTCGGAGTCAGCAGAACCTCGATCCGCGAAGCTTTGCGCAAGCTCGAAGGCGAGAAACTGATCAAGATCTTCCCGCACAAAGGACCAGTCGTCTCCGTCATGTCAAGACAAGAGGCGGCCGACATATATGCGATTCGTGCTTTGCTGGAAGGTCATGCCGCTGCAGGGTTTGCCCGTTTTGCCAGCGACGACCAGCTGAATCGCTTTAGCGAACTCATGCGCGTCTTGAAGGCCGCGGCGAAGGCCAACGACACCTCCGCCATACTGAAGGCCAAGACGGATCTATACGATACGCTGCTAGAGCATTGTGGCAACGCACTAGCCAAGGAGATGTTGCTGAGCCTGTACTCGCGTATCACCCTGCTACGTGCAACGTCGCTGATGCGGATCGAGCGCCTTCCAGCTAGCCTGCGCGAGCTCGATAAATTGCATAAGGCACTGAAGGAACGCGATACTGAGGCTGCCGAGCTGGCCGCACGTCGGCATGTAGAGGCGGCGCAGAAAGCCGCCATGCAAATGTTGCCCGCGAATTCCGAATAACGAGATACTCGCGACGGCATACCGCTCGCCCGAGTATTGAGTAGCCCGCCGCTCTCTGGAGGCGTGTCGGGCTGTAGTGGTTACAAAATTCCAGCGCAGGTAAGGGCCTCTATTGGTTAACCAAAAACAATCGCCGGCCTGCTCAATCGGCCTCAGCTGCATCATTCCCTTCTGATGAACATGGCGACGTGAACGAGCAAGCAGCAGAAGCTGCGTATGCGCGGCACGCTTTCGATACGGCATACGACGAGTTCGACGAAGCTGACGATGTCAGTTTCCACTTCGAGCGGCACAAGACAATGTCGCCGTCGTTTCGATCCGACAATTGCACTCGCGACAGCCTCTTCGACTCCACCGGATCTCCGGTCTTCGGACCGGCAACGCAAGAGTCATCGGCTTCCAATGTGGCACCTCGCGCGCCTGCGACGTCGGTGCTCCGCTGCCCACGCTGTTTGTCATCGCGTATCGACACGCGGAATCGAGCTCGCAAAGCAGGCAGCACGATCGGCAGCGTCGCAGGAGCAACCGGCGGCATGGCAGCGGCCCTGGCAGGGGCCGAAACCGGCGCGATCGTCGGGTCGGTGGCAGGCCCCATCGGGACCGTATTCGGCGGCCTGGCCGGCGGCTGTCCTTGCCGGACTCGTCGGCAACGCAGCAGGCTGTGCGGCGGGTTCCGCAGTGGGCGGCGCCATCGACGACAACGTGCTCGACAACCACCTCTGCCTCGCCTGCCGTCACGCCTTCAGCGCCACGTCCAACTAGACGCCGCACACCTTCGCTTTTCCCCCGACCATCATTTTCGTCCGGCGATAGCCGGGCTGTATGCCCTCGCCTATTTCCCATCAGCAGCACAGATGCATCTCGTTCACACCATGACCTACACCGACCAAGAACCTTGGCACGGCCTCGGCAATCGCCTCGCCCCCAACCAACCGATCGAAGTCTGAGCCGACAGCGCCGGCATGAACTGGACCAGTGAATCATCCGAAGTTCGCTTCGTAACGGGTGCCGCCGGCATCGGAGCGATTCACGCGTTTCCTGATCAAAAGGTGCTCTACCGCTCCGACAACAAAGCGCCGCTGTCGGTTGTCTCTGCGCGATACCAGGTCGTGCAACCCCGAGAGATCCTCGAGTTTTATCGAGACCTCACCGAGATCGGCGGCTTCAAGCTCGAAAGGCGACGTATGCTCACCTATCCCACGACCAACGTGGTCGATCGCGACGCACTTGCCGTGAACGAGCGGGCGATCAAGGCCGTCGCTCAGTTGTACGCTGGCCGAGGCAAAGGTTCCGATCTCGTATCGGCATCGAACACCGCCTGGGGCTTGGTAAATGCAGTGATCGAGTTTGTGGACCGTCACCGGCGCGCACGCAGCGGTGACCATCGTCGCGACGCGGCCTGGTTCGGCGCCGGTTCGCCTGCCGGGCCTTTCTCTTTTTGGAGACTCCATGAGTGCGACTCCAACCAATCATGGCGGATCGCGGCGTGGCGCAAATATCGAAGGCTTACGTCCGCGGCGAGCAGCTCGACCGCACCAAGACCAAGGTGGGGCACGCTTGGTCCGCCTGTCCTGACCACCTACTCGAAATGGATCGATGGAAGCCAGAACGACGTCGAGATGGATCGTCTCGAATCGTCGCTATCTTCCCGCCAATCTCCCCAGAAGGAGAGCGGATCGATGTAACCGATTGAGCTAAAAGGGAAAGGTATGGTGGGCCCGGCGGCAATCGAATTCGCCGGCCGATCCTTTACACGATAAGGATCGTTGGGGGAGACGATGAAAAGTTGCCCCCAATGTTGCCCCCAGATTTTTTGCTTGTAGTGAACTGCCAAGTCAACTCCGATCGGACGATTCCTCCCTTCTCGGCGACACCAATCTGGCCTGAGATTGTCGCATTTCGACAACGGTTTTTTAAGAATGCGAGCGGACCAAGTTCAAGCGAACGGTCGTCACGTTAGGGGCAACTAGGAATCGACAACCAACTCACGGCTTGAGTGGCCACAAATTCTGCCGTGGGTCACGACGCCTGCGAGAAACCTGCGGCTGGCCATCCCGAGCGGCGTCACGATCTCTTCGCGCAGCCACATATTTTCAAGTCCGCTTCGACGAAGCGGTTGTAACCCGCCGGCACCAGACGACGAACTACCCATCACGTTCGTCACTGGAATTCGGCATGCTGCTCCGTTTGCCTCTCGCCCTGTGCACCGGTTCCGTCGTGCTCGCCAGTCCCCACGGGTTCGCCGCCGCGCCGCGCCCTGTTGTCGTCAAACCGTATACGTCGCAAGGTTGCTCGTCGTGCCCGCCGGCCGACCGCTTCCTCTCCGAGCTCAGCGATACGCCAGTTGATGTGCTGCCGCTCGCGTTTCACGTGACCTACCGGAACCAGCTCGGCTGGAAGGACCCGTATTCGCTCGACGTCGCCACGGACAGACAGGCGCGCTACGCGCGTCTTGAATCTGCGCAGACACCAAAATTAGTCAGGGCAGGGAATAAAGTGGCCAATTCGCCTGTTCACCACCGATATGAATTTTTTCTTCAATAACGAACGCAAGTGTCTACTCAAAACCGATCACCGAATGAAATATCGATGAATGGTCAGAGCAAACCATCGTTGGCTCGAGACATTCCGAGCCAACCACCCTATCGAAACTCCAAGGAACAGCGAACCATGGTCGCAGTAACGCAACATACAGGGTCCGAAAATTTAAAAGATGTATTAGGTACGGGCGACCACACCGTCCATCTGAATGGTGTTGATCTCCACTACCACGTGCGCGGCGAAGGACCTCTCTTGTTTTTAATTTCTCCTGGATGGGGAGTTGGCAGCAGTTATTTACAAAGGGGCTTTCAATTCCTGCAGGAAAGATTTCGTTTAATTTTCATTGACACTCGGGGAAGTGGCTTGTCGGGTCGCCCGACGGATCCCATGAAGATGAGCAGCAACGACATGGCGGACGATCTTGAGGCGTTACGAGAGCATCTGGGGCTTTCCACCCTTCAAATTCTAGGCCATTCGAACTCCGGAGCCATCGCGCTCTCGTACGCCGAAAGGTACACGAATCACGTCTACAAGCTTGTGCTTGTCGACAGTCAGATGCTTGGCTTCAGTGCGAGCCATGACACGCAGGTATTCCTCGAAGCAAGATCTGACGATCCCCAGTACAAGACGGCGGTTCAGGCAGCAATCGGTCTGTTTTCCGGCAAAGCCAAACCGCTTACGAGCGATGCGGAGCTATCAGCGTTTGTCGCAGAGATTCTGCCGTTGTACCTTCGAAATCCGGAAAAAAATCTAGCGTCGGCTCAAGAGCAATTACTGGTCGAGCAAATCTCGCTTTATGCATTCCAAGCGCAGAACGCAGCAGACAAAGCGGCCGGCAGCGACCAAGCCGCCCTGCTCGATCAGGTGCGTGCTTCGACCTTGGTGATGGTGGGGAGACATGACTGGATCTGTCCCGTGCCGGTTTCGGAACGCTTGCATGCGGGCATCGGCAACGCCCGACTGGTTATGTTCGAAGAAAGTGGCCACATGCCGTGGATCGAAGAACCGGAAAAATTCTCGGCGGAGTTGATACAGTTTTTAGAAGAATGACGCGGGCATCAGTCGGCGAGGCCAGACGCTAAATTGTATTAGCCTGGACTGCGCCTGACAGGCATTCGAGAAAGCCGGGGAGAAACTGATTCAGTGAAGGATCAGTTTTTCCCTGGCTTCCTCAGTATCGACAGCATTGGCATTGCCTCGCGGTCGT
The DNA here is from genome assembly GCF_054589155.1 of Burkholderia sp. 3C. Classification (NCBI taxonomy): domain Bacteria; kingdom Pseudomonadati; phylum Pseudomonadota; class Betaproteobacteria; order Burkholderiales; family Burkholderiaceae; genus Burkholderia; species Burkholderia sp. 3C. The sequence continues at coordinate 13,170 of NZ_BAAILN010000119.1, read as the reverse complement.
CCTACGTTTTCGTCGTGTGCGGGCCGAGCTCTGCGCAAATGAATCTGTTCAGCCAGGCACTCGCACACGCACCACCGTCGCGCAATATCACGCGAGACGCAGCCCGATTCTTGGTAAAATCTGCTGCGTGACAATGAAACGATGCTCCTTCACCGCATCGTGGAACTTGCGATAATCGCTCGATTCGAATTCGGGCGTCCAGATCGGTTTCTGCTTACCGTCGTCGTCCGTTTCGATTCCGGTCGCAAGGTGCTTCCATGAACCCGCGCCCTTTGCGATGTATGTCGGGAGCGGCTCCTTGAGCCCTGGCAGCCGCCCACCAGCAATCGCGGCGCCAACGCCTGCAAGACGCGCGTCCACATCGGTGCTCGTGTTGGTCTTGAACAAGTCGGTTAGCGCGCTTTCCTGTGCAACCGTAAGCCCCTGTTCCGCTTCGAAATCGAGCCTGCCTCTTACGAACGCTTGCACGATACGACACGCCATGTTGGCCGCCGCTACAAAGTCGGGAAGGTTGTTTCGCGCTACAACTTCACCCTTCCCGTTGGTGTAAGACCAAACCGCCCACGGCTGATCCGGATAATGCAGCGCCGCACCGTGGCCAAGGGGTAACGCGCGCGAGATGACCTCCGTCTCCAAAGCACCCTCCAACTTCTCGGTGAAGCGCCCGAGCTGTTCCAGCCAACTCTCGTGCGTGCAATCGTGCGATTCGAGATGGCTGACACGGTTGTAGTCGGAATCGATACCCGAGAAACCTTGATGTGCCCAAGTATCAACGTAGGTGTGCAGCGTGGTGCCAAGGCGGTGAAGGACGTTGTCCGTTTCGCGATCACGCTCCAAGGTCCGACGCACGAGCTCCTTGGCTACCTCGCTGTTAGGACGGCAAATCGCGCGTTCTTCAAGGGTGTCGCCTTGGCCGGCCGGGAGGAAGTGAAACGGCACCCATGTGAGCCGATTCCCCCGATTGACCAAGTTGCGATAGTCGTCCATGGCGTGCGCGGCGGCGAATCGCTCGAATAGCTCGCCGCCTTTGAACTCAAGCAGGCTCGGTGTCGTCGAATCGTCGATGTACTGGCATGAGTGTGCGACTGTCGTCGCGTCGCCAGGTGGCAAACCACCGAGCCGAGCCATGGCATACACCACGCCATAATGAAAATCGATGTTCATATTGGTCTCACGCTATTTTTTTTGCTTCTATTGCTGCGCGGTGGGGATCCGCGAATAAACCAGTATGCCCGAAATCACAACCATCCAAGAGCTTATCAATTTGGCCGGCGGCAACCATGGACTCATCTCGCCGCTCGTCCAATTCCGAGCATTGAATATGCAAAAAATGAAGAGCTCCTCTCCAAAAAATGAGGAGGCGCGATTTGCACTGAAAAAAATTCGCCTTGGCTGTAACTGACGGCAGAAAGGCAACGAATTGATGAGCGTACCCAATGTGGGTGCGCCCACTCAATCCGGAGAACTTCATGTCGTCGAATACCAAAATCACGTCCGCCCTGCTCGCCGGCGCCGTCGCCAGCCTGCTCGCCTCCGTTGCGCATGCCGCCCCGCTGACCAAGGCCGAAGCCGGCGCAGCTGTGGCCGCGCACAAGGAAAAATGCTACGGCGTCGCACTCAAAGGCCAGAACGATTGCGCAGCCGGCCCCGGCACGACGTGCCAAGGCACGTCGACGACCGATTTCCAGGGCAACTCGTGGAAGTTCGTGCAAGGCGGCACCTGCGCCAGCATTCAAGTGCCGGGCGGTGGCCACGGCTCGCTCACGCCGATGAAGTCGTGATATAGCAGAAGGCGGCGCATCGCACCGCACGATCGGTGCGATTCACCGCCACGCTCCGTTGGCCGTGCATGACGTCGGCATCATGATCAGCCGCCCCTGGCCGCTCGATGTGCGCCATCTTGCCTGCCAAGCGCCGCTCCTGATTTCCGAACTCCAGTACGGCCGCCGCGGAAGCCGAGTCTTCATTGGCCTGCGGCCGTGTTCCCATTCGGCGTGGACGGACGCACCAGCCTTCCATCTGCCCGCCAACCTTGCCAGCGTGTTTGCCGCCGGCCTTTACCTCGATTCGCTCAGGAGCTTGACCATGATCTCGGATTCACGGAGCCAACCGCGCACGCCGCTCGCCACGCTCGCCCGCGGCATCGGATGCGCTCGCCGGATGGTCGAGCGCGTCGCGCAGCCGTCACTCGTACAACTCGTATTGCGCATCGCGCTGGCGGTGCCGTTCTGGAAGTCGGGCATCCTCAAATGGAGCGGGTTCCTGCAACTCAACGACACGGCGATCGACCTGTTCACGGATGTCTTCAAGCTGCACCTGCCGGGCGGCCCGTACCCGTTCCCCGCACCCGCCGTGTTCGCGTTTCTCTCGGGATGCGGTGAGGTGGCGTTTCCCGTGCTGCTGGTGCTCGGTCTCGGCACCCGCTTCGCCGGGCTCGGCCTGCTGCTGATGACCTGCGTGGTCGAACTGACGGTGCCGGACGGCTGGCCGATCCACCTGACTTGGGCCGCCATGGCGCTCGGCGTTGCCGCGTGGGGGCCGGGCAAGATCTCGATCGATTACCTGCTTGGCGACCGGCACGCGCGCTCATCGAGCACATCGAAGTAAGCCCCGCCATGCTGCTTCGCCTCTCCGCTTTCCGATGAGGCGAAGCAAGCGAAACATCTGCGGACCACTTTGAAGAACTGCCGAGCCGCCGCGTCACCCTTCTGCAACCACGTCCATCGCCTGAATTCGCAGATCGGCGCGGTCACGCGCACGACCACTCCGACTCGGAACAGCCGTGCACGCACCGGTACTACGATCCGTTTGACGACGGAGCATCCCGCCGATATTCCTCACCATTGATGCGACTGGAAATACTGATGTTGCTGGCCGGATGCTCGTGGATAATCACGTTGATGATTTTCGGGTCCGAGCCGATGGTGTCGTGCGTCACCTGAATGATGTCACGCATCAATTGCTCACGGCGTTCGAGCGTGAGACCTTGTTTAATATGGCATTCGATAAATGGCATGGCCGTCGTCCTTTCCGTTACCTATCAATTATTTGAGCCGGTCGATGAGTTCCTTGTCGTTGGCGGCGCCTTCGACATATTCAGGAAGATGCTGGCCATGCTCAACAAAGTTGATCCCTCGGCCTTCGCGAAAAACCAGGAAAATGTCATCGCGCGTCTCTCCCGTTGCGGCGCTGACCACCCGCAGCAGCCCCTCGGCAAGATCGCGCTTCTGTTGATCGGTTCGACCAAAACGCATGTCGCATGAAATAAGTGCCATGTTTCTCTCCTGACGTATCGTGGTTATTGAATTCCTGGATGAACTGCCGGGAATCGTTGAGTAGGACTCGCCTGCACCAGAAGTGCCATCAGCTGGCGAATCGAGCAATGCTCAATGTCGAGGACCATACCGATAATCTCGTCACGAAGGCTGCTGGAAACATAAGGCTCGGCAAGCCAATGGAATTTCTCGACGGTACGTTCCCATGTGAATGGATTGTCCAGGCCGCCTTCGAATCCCACGTGTTCCTTCGATACGACCCGGCCGTCCTTACAGCGGATCGTCACGCGAGTATTGAGCGCCTGAGGGTACTGAGCGCTGAAGGCCTCGTCGGGCCGCACGGTCACACGTGCAAGCAGGCGCTGCGCATCGTCGGCGCGAATTCGCTCGGGCTCGAGCTGCGCCGGCCCAACCACATCGTCGAGCAGCGCCGCAGCGATCAGGTACTTGAGGTTGTAGTCTGCCTGCTCCTTGGTTTGCGGCTCATCCTTCGCACCGAAACCGCCTCCACCCGCAATGTCGTAGCCCATTTGGAAAATGTCGCACACCACCGCCTCGACGTCTTCCGCCTGAATGCCGTTTGCCCGCTTGAGCGCCAGCGTTGCTTCCAACACCGGTTGCCCGTGGATCAACGAACAGTATTTTTTCATCACCGTCTGGTGAATGATTTCCAAACCGGGATCTTCCCAGTCGATATCGATCGGCTGTGCAAACATGCGCTCCAGCCCGTTCGGCCCCTCGAAGAGGCGAAGCGGCCCGGTGAACCCCCGCTTTGCGAGCGAAGCGGCATACACTGCTCGCATCCCGGTGATGCCGGGAGAAAAACCTTTCCATTGCGAAACCGGCTCGGAATGCACACACGTCAGTGAGACGTTGTCCACCGTGGCAATTGCTGCTGCGTGGGCCGATTGTTGAGCTGTCAGGCCAAACAATCTACCGGCGCCCGCCGCAGCGGATATCGCCAGTTGAATCGCATGGTTAAAGCCCTTGCCCATTACGGGAACAATGGCCGTAATCCGGGCCTGAATTTCATAAGCAACCGCCAGCGCGAGCAGAAAATCCTCGCCGTTCGCATTGGCGTGCTCTGCGGCAGCGAGAATTGCGCCGAAATTATCGCTGGGATGGCATAGCCCTCCGGGCGACATGTAGCTGTCCAGCAGGTCGACGTATCGCACGAGGGCCGAATTGTAAAGCGCGGCCTGATCGGGCGAGGTGCTGCCACCACCTATCAGGGAACACGTCCCGCCGACGCCGCGATACTCCTCGAATTGCGCCCGCAGTTCCACAAACGGCTTTCCTGGGAGTGCCGCCATCGCACAACCAAGACTGTCAAGAATGTTGCGTTTGAAAAGTCGTCTGGCGTCAACAGACAAATGCTCTGCATGCGCCGTAACGGCGAATCTGCCGATACGTTCGACGGTCGAGAGTTCACTCATGCCGTGCTGCCTCCTTATCGTTATCACGATCCATCCTCGAGCACGCAACGACATCCGTCGGGAGCCGAGAACGACGTCTGTATGACGCCGTTATCACATTCGCATCGATCGCGATTGGCATCCAATGAAAAGATCAGATAGGGATATCACTTCAAGAGATAGCCAGATACCGCCCCCAATCGAAATATCGCCCCATGAACCACGAGACAAGCTCATGTCGTCCGCCACCTCCATACAGAAAAAATACCGCCTTTTCATGAGCTTGGAGGAATTATCGATACCGGATCGAGAAAACGCGACATAGAGTGATCAGCGTCGGCTAGTCTGATCCGAACACTGGGGAGCAATCGAATCCGATCGCTCTCCGAGCAGTGGAAAAACGAACGTCCGCAAGGTAAATCATGGAGACGACCCGGTATCACGATGCGGAAATCGTTGCGCAACAGCGCAGCGGACGGAAGTCGTTTGCGGACTCTCTGGCGACGCGAATCTCCGACAGCTTGCTTCCCGACGCGATCGCCATTCTTACCTCGATGCCTTACCTGGTGCTTGGCGCCCTCGATGACACAGGCCGGCCGTGGGCATCGATCGTCAGTGGCTTACCGGGATTCGCTTCGGTCGACGCTGGTGTGATGAACGTCCGCGCCGTGCCCGCTGAAAGCGACCCGCTTTACCACACGCTCACGCAAGGCGGCGACGTCGGTATGCTGACGGTCAATCTGGCCGAGAGAATTCGTTATCGCGTGAACGGCAAAGTCGCGACACGGGATGGTTATTTCTCGGTCGAGGTCAACCAGTGCTATCGCAACTGCCCGCAATACATGCACGCCAGAGCGGCAAGCTACAAGGTCGACACCCGTGCACGAAACAACCCTCCACCCGCGCCGCGCCGCCATTCGCTGGATCCCGATGCCATCGATCTCATCGCGCGATCCGATGTGTTCTTCCTTGCCACGCACGGAAGCGGAACTGCCTCGGGCGACCCCAAGCTCGGCGCCGACGTCAACCATCGTGGCGGCAACCCGGGGTTCGTTCAAATCAGTGAGGATGGCAAACGGCTGTCGTTTCCCGACTATCCGGGAAACTACATGTTCAATTCCGTCGGCAACCTCGCGCGCTTCCCGCGTTGCGGAATGTTGTTTATCGATTTCGAAAGCGGCAGAACGCTTCATCTGACCGGCACGGCGGAAGTCGACTGGAGTATCGAGAGAACGAGCCAAACTGCTGGCGCGCAGCGGATCGTCGACGTCACGATCGAAGAGATGGTGTGGGGAGCCGCCTCCGCCAACCTGGCCTGGACATCGATTCAGCCGGCTCCGGATCTGCGTCGCTACAAAGCAATCGACACCGCTGCAACCGAGATCGACGATTTGCGGCACGAAGACGACGTCGCCGGGTTCCACAAAATGCTGGTGGCCGCCGTGGTTGAAGAAGGAGAAAACATACGGTCGCTGTACCTGAAACCCCTGGACGGGAAAGTGGCGGCGTTCAAGCCGGGTCAGCACCTGAAGCTTCGTTTCACCTTGCCTGGAGCAAAACAGGCGTCGATCCGACACTACAGCCTGTCGGACTACAACCCGGAGCGAAACGAATATCGGTTGGGTATCAGGAGGAGCAGCGAGGACTACCCCGGTTCGATATCGCGCTACATCCATGACAGCATTCGACCTGGCAACGTCATTCTGGCAAGCGACCCGCGCGGCGACTTTACGCTCGATACTGCCGGTGACCGACCGGTTGCGCTGATCAGCGCCGGCGTGGGCATCACGCCAATGCTCTGCATGCTCAAGGCGCTGGCCCGCGAGAACCCATCGAGAACAGTGTGGTTTGCACATGGAACACGCCACGCGCTCGAACACGCTTATGCATCGGAGGTGCGTCGTCTGACGGATCGATCGCAAACCGCCAGTTCGCACGTTCGCTTCACCCAACCCCGGCCCGGCGAATTCCATGGACGCGACTACGACAGCCTTGGCCGAATCGATCTCGAGCTGATCACGCAGCACATCACGACCGATTTCGATGTCTACCTGTGCGGGCCGAACGAGTTCATGACAAGTATCCGCGATGGCCTGAAAGAATGGGGAATGCCGGCCGAGCAGATCATGTTCGAATCGTTCGGCGGGCCATTGCCGGCCCACATCCAGAACATCGGCCTGAACGGGGCCAAGATCACGTTCCGTGATACGCAAACCGTCGCGGTATGGTCGAGCGATTCGACCAGCGTGCTCGATCTGGCGGAGCGGGCAGGCGTGGAAATCATGAATTCGTGCCGCTCGGGCGTGTGCGGCAGTTGCGAGCAAAAACTCGTGTGCGGTGGCGTGGGTTATGCCATCGCCCCCACATACACCGTTCGAGACGGGCATTTCCTGGCCTGCTGCGCACAGCCCATATCGGATATCACCGTGGCGTCACCCGACGACTAGCACGCCGTTCACTCAATACGCCGCAATGCGTTCCACCTGGGAATGACATGAAGCTCGCGGCAGCCGCTGGCCGGCGCCAACTTTCATCGGAAAAAACCAATAACAATGCAAGGTATCAAGCAGAATATTTCAGCCGACAGCGGCCAAGACGCGTCGAAGAACGGGTTGATGCCGGTGTACTGCATGGCGCTCGGCACCTTCGCGATCGGCACCGAGGTCTACATGATCGCGCCGTTGCTGCCACGAATGGCAGTGGATTTCGGACGCTCGATCTCGTCGGTCGCTTGGCTGATTACGATCTTCACGATCACGTTGGCGGTCAGTTCCCCTGTCCTGACCGTCTTTGGGGCGCGCGTCAACCGACGCAAGCTGCTCCTTGCGGCACTGGGTGTTTTCGCCGCCGGCAATATCGTTGCATGGGCCTCGACCAGCTTCGCCGGCATCCTGGTTGCCCGAATCATCCTTGCAATTTCCGCTGGCCTGTATGTGCCGAATGCGAGCGCACTGGCCGGAGCGACCGTCGCACCGAATCACCGTGCAACAGCGTTTGCCATCGTCAACAGCGGCACCACGATTGCGGTCGCGCTGGGGCTGCCGCTAGGGTCATTGGTGGGCAACGCTTTCGGCTGGCGCACGACGTTCCTTGCGGTTGGCGTGATGGCGGTGATCGCAACGATCGGAATCGCAATCGGTGTCCCGTCGAACGCCGGCAACAACCTGCGCGTGCCGGGATTCCGCGAACGAATCACCACGGCGACAAAGCCGGGCATCTGGCTCACCTTGATCGTCACGTTGCTTTGGGCAACGGCGGTCTACACCTCCTACCCGATGATTGCGCCGTTTCTGCATGAGGTCGCGAAAGTGGACGGTTGGAAGATCACCGCGCTGCTCTCGCTATGGGGCGTGTCTGCGGCCGTCGGCATGCTAACCAGCGGCAGATTCACCGATCGTCTGGGCTCGACGAAAGTCATCACCGGCTCATTGATCGCAGGAACGCTTGCGTTCCTCCTGCTCACAAGTGTTGCACTGGTCTCACCCGCCCATCCCGTCTTTCCCGTTGCCATTGGCCTGGTTTGCTGGGGTGTTTCGGCATGGGGCCTGGTCCCCGCGCTCATGGCACGTCTTGCCAAAGTCGGCGGGGTCGAAGAGGCGCCGATTTCACTTTCACTGAATTACTCCGTCATGTACGCGGGCTTCTCCCTGGGTAGTGCAATCGGCTCGCAAATCGTGGAACATGGCTCGGTCGCCGGCATCAATCTGGCAGCGGCATGCATCGAAGTCCTGGCCCTGATCGTCTTCCTGTGCACCAAGAACCAGGCCGCAAGAAATTAAGATCACGTATTCCGAAGTCAATTTCTCAAGACGGGTTCACCTCTCCACTTTCTGACGAGGCGCACCTCGATTTCTGACTATTCAACGACGGCGCAACGCGCGGCATGATACCTGCGGAGACTGTGGAGCCGTGACGGCCCCATCAATTGAGACAGTGTGGAGAACAGCATGCCGAAAGCGTATTGGGTCGATTCGATTCGACAGGTCGACAAACCGGAACAGCTCGTCGAATATTCGAAGCTCGCGGGCCCGGCGATCGCCGCGGGCAGCGGTCGTATCATCGCACGCGGCACCGCACAATACGCCTACTCCATATGAACCGATTCTTATTCAATGCCTTCATCCTCGCGAAGGTGCCGATTGCCAGGATTTCCGGCGTCAAGCTTCGCCACCTCGACAGCAACCACTGCCAAATGGAAGTTCGCTACGGATGGATCAATCGAAATCCATTCAAAAGCATGTTTTGGGCCGTAGAGGGAATGGCAGCTGAATTCTCGACTGGCGCCTTGTGCATTTCCAAGATCCGCCAATCCAATCAGCGTATTTCGTTGCTGTTGGTCGGGCTCGAAGCCAATTTTTCCAAGAAGGCAGTCGGCATCATCACGTTCAGTTGCGACCAAGGCCAGCAAGTCGATGCGGTGCTGAAGCAGGCTGGCGATTCGAACGAAGCACGGACACTTCGGATGCGCAGCGTCGGGGTCGATCAGCAGGGCGACCAGGTGGCGGAATTCTTCTTCACCTGGAGCTTCAGGGCGCGAAATACAAAATAACATCCGATACGGCAGTCAGACGTCATCGATTAAAGCGTCCTGGATGATCTTCACACAATCGTAGATAAACGAAGCGCTCAACCATCTCGCTTGCCGACAGCACGAACTCGACCGCCTACCTATCCGCATGCACTACAGCAGCAGGGTTCATCTCAAGGCGCTGCTGCTTACGTGCTGCGCAGCGCGCCTTTCAGTCAATCCAGATTCAACAAGGGAGATGTTGTGAAAATAATTCGCATGTTGCTCGCGGCAGCGGCATTAATATCAGTCAGCCACGTTTCTACGGCTGCCCCGATTCCGTCGGTCGCTTCAACCACGACTTATCACCGAGCCACGGTAGACAATATTTCAATATTCTATCGCGAGGCCGGCCCAGCCGACGCACCCACCATCGTTCTCCTGCACGGATTTCCATCATCGTCCAGAGAGTTCGACACACTTATTCCTCTCCTGGCGACGCGATATCACATCATCGCACCAGATTTTCCTGGTTTCGGGCAAAGCGACGCCCCGTCGCCGGCTACATATCGCTACACTTTCGATAACCTGGCAAAAACCACCGATCATCTGCTTGAGCAGTTACACCTCGAAACTTACTCGTTGTACCTGCATGATTATGGTGGCCCGGTTGGATTCCGTATCATGCTCGCGCATCCCGAGCGAGTGAAAAATTTGATTATCCAAAACGCAAATGCATACACGGCCGGATTGGGGCCCAAATGGGCTGCCATCGCCAAATTCTGGGAAAATCGCTCCGATCATCCCGAAGTACTGGACGCATTTATTTCACTCGGCGCAGCACAGCAACGACATACCGCAGGCACTTCCCATCCTGAACGCTACAATCCCGATACCTGGACTGACGAGTTTTCGCATCTATCCAAACCCGGTCAGCGAGAGATACAAGGTGACCTTCTGTACGATTATCGGAACAACGTAGCCTCATATCCGCAATGGCAAAATTGGCTTCGCAAACACCATCCCGCAACGCTGGTGGTCTGGGGCGCGAATGACCCTTCATTCATCGCGGCAGGCGGAAGCGCATTCAAGACAGATTTGCCCGACGCCGAGATCCATCTTCTCGATGCCGGACACTTCGCTCTCGATGAGCAAAATGACCAAATCGCGGCTTATATTCTCGACTTCATGAAGCAATAGCTTGATGTTGGAGGGCAGCTCGCGGCTGCAGGCTTTTTCCGTGGCTGCCCTTCAGGCTCTTGATAATTATCTTAAAATACTACGGTTGACCATCCGATTTGATTGATTTGAGAAACAAAGCCTCTCCCAAAATCTCTGCATCAGAAAAACTCCCGACAAGTTTATCGAAATATTTTCCGGCCGTGCCGATATCAGAGAATAGCCGTTGTTGTACTGCTCGACATGCCATCTGCTGTCGACCAGCATCGGTGCGAGCGAAAACATTTGACTGAGCCAGCCAATCCAGCGCGGCCGTTTTGATTTCCTTGTCGATGGAACGACGAACCATCCATCTTGCGAATACAAATGGCAGGCCAGTTTGGCGATACCACCAAGCACCGAGATCCGCAACAAAGGGCCACTCGTCCGTCACCTTGAACTCTCGCGCCTCATTGCCGATATATACTTTAGCCAATGCCTCGCTTTCATTCTCAGTTATAGTTGGTGAAACCGAAAATTCCTCAGCCCACAAATACTTGAAAAGAAGTACCGATGTCTCCGAATCCGCCGTCAAGAAAACCGGATACCGAGCAAGCGCCACCTCGGCCAAGCGTTGCCGCGATACACAGAGCACGCTCCCGACTGCACCAGTGCAAGCAATGCCGAAATTCCCCAGCGGCTCCATCACATCCGCCACATCGCCGCACCTTGCCAGTGAAATCAGTACGATATCGGCATGCCGTTGTTGCGCTGCTCGCCATGTTCGAGATGGCGCCAACTCTCGAACTTCCGACGCAAATTGCGGGGGGATCAACCGATAAGGCTCGGCCGAGAGATTGTTGACCAACATCACTGTAGTCATGGCCTCAGGTCCTGTCGAGAATTGAAGTGTTTCCCTCCGATGTGCGGTCGTACCTCGAAACGCCGAATGAGCCGCTTCGCCGCTGTGGAATTTGCCCTGCTGCCTTGATCAGGGTGTCCATATTCGCAGCCTGCATTCGAGCTGGCGCTTCCGTCCTGGCCAGCTGCATAATGCGCTCCAATCCGAGTGTGCCGTCCATATCGTCGGCACCGAATGTCAACGCTGCGGATGCTGTTTCCAACTGCAACGTCGGCCAGTAGGCCTTGATATGAGGAATGTTGCCCAATACCAGCCTCGACAGGGCAATGATCCGAAGACAACGTTCGGGCGAGGCGACACGGTCCACGAGGCGTGTCGTGCCGGGTTGGTAGGCAAGCGGGATCATGGCATCGAATCCTGCCGTCTCTGCCTGCAGGTCTCTCAGCTTGAAGAGGTGATGGATAATCTCTTCATCGGTTTCTATATGGCCAAAAAGAAGCGTGCTGTTCGTCGGCAAACCGAGTGAATGGCTGATTCGATGTATTCGAAGATATTCATCAGGGCCAATCTTGTCCGCATAAAGAATTTTGTGGATTCGATCGCTCAGCACTTCCGCGCCGCCGCCGGGTAAAGCATTGACTCCTGCTTCCTTCAGGCTCGCCAGGACAGACTCGATGGACATTTGTTCCAGTTTTGCGAAAAACGCCACCTCGACGGCAGTGAATGCCTTGATCCATACATCGGGCATTTCGGCACGCAAGCTCCGAATAAGATTCAGTGATCTTCCGAACCCCCATGTCGGCCACAAACCACCCACGACATGCACCTCGTCCAACTCCAGGTTTTGAACCGAATCCAATATTCCGGCTTCATCGAGCGAATAAGCATGTGCCGCTTTCGGCTTCGCTGCAAAATCACAAAATTTACACGCATGTATACAGAGATTAGTCGGGTTGATGTGACGATTTACGGTGTAGGTGACAATGTCTCCGTGACGCAAACGTTTCGCCTCGAAGGCCAAACGACCGAGCTCTTCCAGTGGAGTACGTTGTAACAATTCGAGAGCTTGCGAAAAATTCATTTTCAAAACTCCTGTGTGCGACGACTGTTCATTGAGGAAGCGCATCCTGCTTGGCCGGTTGAGCTCGCGACGGATTCACAAGCGGTCGCGGACGACACGGTGGTCGCCAGCCGCACCAGCTATCCATCTATTCGTGGAGTTCAACTCGTTGGTTACAGGCGAAGAAGAATCATTCCTCAAATGAGGCTCGGCCAGGAACGTCGCCCTATTAACACCGAAAAATTACATCCCGATGTTGGAACGACGATAGCCAGCACACACTACGAAGCAGCGCGCATGAACCGACGATGCGGCATGGATCACGCCGTTCGTTCAGGAATCGAAATTGCGAGTTCCGCTGAAGATGCAGCGGAACGGAGAGAGAGAAAATTAGAAGAACAGATATAGATGCTTGGCGAAATCAAACCATCGAGCGTGCTGATAATGAAAGCGACGCGTCACACTCAAGACTTCACGCCGAACAGCGTCAACCCTTCCTGATCGAGTGCGCGCTGCACGGCCGGCCGCTGACCGAGCCGCTCGGCGTGCGCGTGCCATGCCGGATACAGGTTCCGGCCGTCGATGCCGATCCGGACCACCCAGCGGTAGACCGCCAGCAAATACGGATCCGCGATCGTGAAGCGGTCGCCCGTGCCATAGCCGTTCGTCGCGGACAACATCGCCTCGATCGTCTCGGACGATTCGTCGATAATGCGCCGGCCGTTCTCCTTCACCGCTTCGTACTGCGACGCATCGCCGATGAAACGGTGAGGACGCCACAGTTCCGTCCAGCCCATGCCGTGCACCCAGCCGGCGATCCAGTTGAGCAGTTCGTGGCAACGGGCTTCCTCGAGCGGGTCGGCGGGAACCAGGCCTGCGTCGGGATACTGCCT
>NZ_BAAILN010000118.1:0-296 GCF_054589155.1 Burkholderia sp. 3C | reverse complement strand
GGGCAGCTATGCTGGCGTCAATGAGCAGGCCGGGATTCAGGCGGGAGACAGCGGGTTCAATATCAACGTCGGCGGCAATACCGATCTGAAAGGCGGGCTGATTGCGAGCGACGCGGATGCATCGAAGAACACGTTGACGACGGGTTCGCTGTCTTTCGCGGACATGCAGAATCAGTCGCACTACGACGCGAAATCGAGCGGCTTCAGCGCGGGTGGGACAACCGGTGATGGCGGGATGAACTACAGCACGCACGGCAGTACGTCGGGAAAGAATGCCGGCGGTGTGTCGCCGATGC
>NZ_BAAILN010000117.1:0-210 GCF_054589155.1 Burkholderia sp. 3C | reverse complement strand
GCGACCGGGTGCAAACCTCGACCGACGGCGGGCGTACGTGGCAAGACGCGTTGATGCAGTCGAACGGCAAATGGGTGGCGATCGATCCGAATGCGCACACCGGCAACTGGACGATTCAGACGCGCGTGATGAATGGCGCAGGCACCCGGAGCGGGGACAGCACGGCGGTCGTGCTGAAGACCTCGACGGCGATGCTGACCGACGTGTCGT
>NZ_BAAILN010000116.1:0-411 GCF_054589155.1 Burkholderia sp. 3C | reverse complement strand
GGTCATATTCGAGCTGGGTCGTGTTCTCGTTTTGCGTGAACGCGCTGCGCACCAGGTCATATCCCGGGTTCGGATTTTCCAGCTTCTGCGCCACTGCAAACGTATCGGCCCAGCACAGAATGCGGACCTTCACGCCTTCGCCAGCCTTCTGGATCAGCAGGTCACCAATGCAGAGCGAATCGCCGCCGCCCCGCCGGAAATACATCGATGGCTGAAAACCCCAGCAGATGTAGTCGATCGAATGCCTGGCAGCCAGAATCGCGTCGTACAGCGCGCCGAAAGCCTCCTCTCCATTGACGAGCGGCTTGTAGGACGCCGGCACCGGATGAAACTCGGCAACGCTGCCCGACTTCTTGCCGGTTCCGCGCGGGCCCGCCGGGATCATGTCGAGAAACCACGGCAGACACAGCA
>NZ_BAAILN010000115.1:0-344 GCF_054589155.1 Burkholderia sp. 3C | reverse complement strand
GATCTTCAGCGAGAACGCCGAGGCGCCCGCGATGATCAGCTTCGGCTTGGTTTCGTGCGCGCGCTTTTCCAGTGCTTCGTAATCGATGTCTTCGTTCGCGTCCAGGCCGTAGCTGACCACGTTGAACCACTTGCCCGACATGTTCAGCGCCATGCCGTGGGTCAGGTGGCCGCCTTCGGCCAGGCTCAGGCCCATGATCGTGTCGCCCGGCTTCAGCACCGCGAAGAACACGCCCTGGTTCGCCTGCGAGCCCGAGTTCGGCTGCACGTTCGCCGCTTCCGCGCCGAACAGCGCCTTCACGCGGTCGATCGCCAGTTGCTCGACCACGTCCACGTTCTCGCAGC
>NZ_BAAILN010000114.1:0-16393 GCF_054589155.1 Burkholderia sp. 3C | reverse complement strand
CTTGCACGCACGCCGCGATCGATCGCGGCGTGGGGCGCGTCGCACCCGCCGCCAGAGCGGGGCGATGCACGCCCCAACCCACAACGACAACCCAGGAGGAGACGATGAAAGCAAAACACGCCCTGACGGGCGCCTTGATCGGCATGGCCGGCTGTTCGGCGGCCGTCGCGCAAAGCAGCGTCACGTTGTACGGCATTCTCGATACCGGCGTCGAACTCGTCACGCATGCCGACAGGAACGGCGACCGCGTGGTGCGGATGCCGTCGATCACCGGCGAGCTGCCCTCGCGGTGGGGCATGCGCGGCGAGGAAGGGCTCGGCGGCGGCCTGTCCGCGGTATTCGATCTCGAGAGCGGCTTCAACGTCGCCTCGGGCTCCTCGAACCAGGGCGGACGCCTGTTCGGCCGGCAGGCCTGGGTGGGCATCAAGGGGCCGTTCGGCACCTTGAGCTTCGGTCGGCAATACACCATGACGCTCTGGGCGATACAGGATTCCGACCTGCTCGGCCCCGACATCTACGGCGGCCTCAGTTCGTTGGACCTCTACATTCCCAACGCGCGCAGCGACAACACCGTCGCCTGGAAAGGCACGTATCGCGGCGTTACGGCCGGCGCGACCTATTCGTTCGGGCGCGATTCCGGCGGCACCGGCAACTCGCCGGGGCAAGGCACCTGCGCCGGCCAGGTGGCCGGCAGCTTCGAGCCATGCCGCCAGTGGTCGGCGATGCTCCGTTACGACGCCAACGGATTCGGCGTGGCGGCCTCCTACGACGAGCAGCACGGCGGCACCGGCGCGGCTGCGAACTTCTTCGACGGCGTCGCGCCGGCCGCGCTCACCGCGCCCGGCGATGTCGATGCGCGCGCGCAACTGACCGGCTATGCCAATCTCGGCCCGGTGAAAGTGGGCGGCGGCTGGCTCGGACGACACGTCGAATTCCAGGGGCCGGCGCCGTCGACGGTGCGCTCGAACCTGTTCTATCTGACCGCCTCGTACTCGCTGCTGCCCGACCTCTCCTTCGACGGTGGCGTGTACCGCATCGTCAATGCCGCGCACGACACGCGCGGCACCATCGTGATGGGGCGCACCACCTACGCGCTGTCGAAGCAGACCGCCGTCTACCTGCAGGGCGGCTATCTGTTCAACAGCGCGCATGCGGCCTACACGATCAGCCAGGGCGGCGGCGGCACCACGCCCGCGCCCGGCATGGGACAACTGGGCCTGATGGTCGGGATGCGCCATTCGTTCTGATCGGGCGCGCTCGTCCTATCGATGAGCATGCCGGTGCATGGTCAAGCGCCGACCCGGCATGTGTGCCTGAAGATGCGTGGGCACGGCCGTCATGTTTCCGGGTTTGCGCACGCACCCTGCTGACAAGAAAACTCATTTGCCGATTCACGACACGATTCGCCCCAGGGGCCAGCAGCGCGACGAAGTCCGTGCGACGAGCCACCCGGTTTTGCGACTCGATGACACGGCCGGAACCACCCGCACGACTGGACACATACCCGGTCGATCCGTACTGTTGCAGGCACGGAATGCAGGCATGGCTACGGCCGCAATTGCCGCTTGCCCACGGTGCGCTGGCTCGTCGTCGAGCCGCGTGATCAACGTCATGACCAAGGAGAATGCACCATGGGTATGCGTCCAGACCCCACTTTTCACGCATCGCCAAAACTCGCGATGGAGGCGCCGACGGAGAACTTTGCGTACACGCTGTTGCTCAGTCCGGATTTTTCGAAGCCCGACGCGCTCGCCGTGATCGACGTGAAGCCTGAATCGCCCACCTACGGCCAGGTCGTGCACACGGTCACCATGCCCGAAGCCGGCGACGAATTTCATCACTTCGGCTGGAATGCCTGTTCGTCGTCGTTGTCGCCGCTCTCGGGGCACGCGTTTCTCGAGCGGCGTTTCCTGATCATCCCCGGCCTGCGTTCGTCCCGCATCTACATCATCGATACGAAGCCCGAGCCGACGCAGGCGCGCATTCACAAGATCATCGAGCCGAAAGAGGTATTCGCCAAAACGGGCTATTCGCGTCCGCACACGGTGCACTGCGGGCCGGAGGGCATTTACGTGAGCACGCTCGGAGGCGGCGGCAAGGACGGCACCGACGGCCCGCCGGGCATCTTCATCATCGATTGCGAAACGTTCGAGGTGCTCGGCCGTTGGGAGATGGAACGCGGCGCGCAGGAGAAGCACTACGATTTCTGGTGGAATCTGCCGCGCAACTACATGGTGTCGAGCGAGTGGGCGCTGCCGCCGCAGTATGAGAACGGCATCGTGCCGGAAGAACTGCTGGCGAACCGATACGGGCACAAGCTGCATTTCTGGGATCTGCGCGCGCGCCGCAACGTGCAGACGATCGACCTCGGCCCCCGGCATCAAATGGCGCTCGAAGTGCGGCCCGCGCATGATCCCGTGCGCGAGTACGGGTTCGTCGGCGTGGTCGTCGACACCACGAACCTCGAAGGGTCGATCTGGACCTGGTGGCGCGAAGGCGGCCGCTTCCACATCGAAAAGACCATCACGATCCCCGCGGAGCCCGCCGCGGCAGATCAATTGCCGCCGATACTGAAAGCGTTCGGCGCGGTGCCGCCGCTCGTCACCGACATCGACCTGTCACTCGACGACCGCTTTCTCTACGTTGCGTGTTGGGGCACCGGCGAAATGCGCCAATACGACGTCAGCGACCCGCGCAAGCCTCGGCTGGCCGGGTCCGTGCGAATCGGCGGCATTGTCGAACGCAAAGGCCATCCGAACGGCAAGCCGTTCGCGGGCGGCCCGCAAATGGTCGAGATCAGCCGCGATGGCAAGCGCGTGTATTGGACCAACTCCCTGTATTCCACGTGGGACGATCAGTTCTACCCGGACGGCGTGCCCGGCGCACAAGTCATGGCGTACGCCGGCGCCGATGGCGGCCTGAGGCTTGCGAGCGACTATTTCGTCGAGTTTCCCGACGGTTATCGCGCGCATCAGATCCGCCTCGAAGGCGGCGACTGCTCGACCGATTCGTTCTGCTATCCATCGGCAGCCTGATGCTGCCGGTGAGCGTGCAGGACGGCCTGTGGCTGGCAGTGCTCGCAAGCGGCGTCTATCACGGCATCAATCCGGCGATGGGCTGGCCGCTTGCGGTGTCGAACGGGCTGATGGCGCGACGGCCGCGTGCCTTGCTTTCGGCGCTGGCGTATCTTGCAGCGGGGCATCTTTCGGCGATGCTGATGGTGATGGTGCCGTTCGCGTTGTTGACGATGCTGGCCGGCTGGCAAACCCGCATCCAGATCGGGGCGAGCCTGCTGGTGATGGCGTTTGGCGCGATGCTGTTGATCCGGCGCCGTCATCTGCGCGTGCTTGCGCGCATTCCGCCTGCGCGGCTTGCGTTGTGGTCGTGTCTGGTCGCACTGGGCCATGGCGCCGCGCTGATGCTGCTGCCGATCTATCTGGGCCTGTGCCGCGCCGCGCCCATGGACACCGCGCATCGGGCGGCGCAAACCCTGATCGGCTTCGATTTGCGGATGGCGCTGCTGGTGTCGCTGGTGCATGCGCTCGCGATGATCGGCGCCGGTGGCCTGTTGGCGTGGCTCGTCTACCGCTATCTCGGGCTGCGCTTCGTCGCGCGCAGTTGGTTCAATCTGGATGCCGTGTGGGCCTCGAGCCTTGTGCTGGTCGGCGGGGTTTCGTTGCTGGAATGTATCCGGCAGTCCTGATTACCGTGGCGTGCGGAAGCGCGAATCTCTCTATCGGCTGATCGAGCAGCGCTCAGCGTTTGACGCTGCCCGTGCGATGTGCGATTTCGTCGAAAATCGTCTCGGCGAATTCCACCGCAGCCGGAATCTCGGCGTCGTACATCATGACGAATTCGATATCCGGGAGCACCGGCAAGCCGTCTGCCGGGCCGAGTTCGCGCAGCTCGCCGTCGATCGCGCTGCGCGGCACGGGCGCCACGGCAATGCCGGCTCGCGCGAACGCCCTGATACCCGTGACACTCGGGCTTTCGCACGCAATTCGATAGGGGGTGTCGGCCAACGCGAGCGCCTTGACGGCCGCCTCTCTAAACGGGCACGGGTCCGGAAAACACGCCAACGCCAGCTCGCCTTCGGGAAGCGGCTCATGACGCGCAAACGCCCAGGCGAGCGGTTCTCGCCACAAGGTCGCGCCCTTGTTCGAGGCGGAACACCGGCTGCCGATCACGAGATCGAAATCGCCCTTGGCGTGTCGTCGAAACAAGCTGTCGCCGATGTCGACCGTCAGATCCAGTTGCAACCCACGGCGCGCGGCGCGAAAGCGGCGCATCGCGTCAGGCAGCCAATCCCCCGCAATGTCCTCCGAAGCGGCGATCCGAAGCTTGCCGCTGTAGATATTGCCCGTTCCCAATCGGGCTCTGGCTTCCTCGCTGAGATTGAGCATGGCGCGCGCGTATCCGAGCAGCGTCTGGCCATGCTCGGTGAGCGCGACGCTGCGCGTGTTGCGGACGAAAAGCGTGCGCGCGATTTGCTGTTCCAGCCGAACCACCTGGGCACTGACCGCCGACTGACTCAGATGCAGCCGACGACCGGCCCCGGTAAAGCTCCGAGCCTCCGCAACGGCGACGAACGTGTGGAGGAGCGCGGTATCGAGCGGATGGCCCATTGATCACCAAATCAGGTTAATTCGACAAATTAATAGCGTTTCCAAATTATATCGTCGCCCGGTACGCTGCGAATCACGGTGAGCGACCGCGCATTCCGCCCGTCGCCGCCCCCTGACAAGGACCGGTTACATGACTCGCGTGCTCTATATCGAAGGTTCACCCAACAAGGCCCATTCGGCGTCGATCGAAGTGTGCAATGCCTTTCTGGATGCGTACCGGCTGGCGCATCCCGATCATGTAATAGAGAAGCTCGACATCTGGAATCTGAGGATTCCTGAATTCGACGCCGACGCCCTGGCCGCGAAATACGCCGGGCTGAACGGGGTGGCCCTGACGCCGGCACAAGCCGAGGCATGGCAAGGCATCAAGGAACTCGCTGCCCCCTTTCTCGCGGCGGACAAGCTGCTGTTCGGGGTGCCTCTGTGGAACTTCAGCATTCCCTACAAGCTGAAACATCTGATCGATGCCATCTCGCAGAAGGACGTGCTCTTCTCGTTCGACAGCTCGGGTTTTACCGGCATGTTGCGTGGGAAAAAGGCGGCGGTCGTCTACGCGCGCGGGCTCAACTTTACGTCTCCCGGTTCATTCACGCCGGCCAGCGAGTTTGATCTCCAGCGGCCCTACATGGAAACCTGGCTCAAGTTCGTGGGGGTGGAGGACGTCGTCGGGATTGTCGTCGAGCGCACGTTGCTCGGCGCGGAAGGGAAGGCCGATCGAATCGGTGCAATCGAAGAGGCGCGTGCGATCGCGCTTGAGTTCTAGTCGCACAGAGCTTCGGTGCGGCTTTGTAGCGGTGGGAAGAAACGGCCGTGATGATTTGCGACGGCGCGCAATCGTAAAAAATTCAGGTCAACTCGGGTTGCACATAACCCGTCAAAATCAACGCCGCCTGCACCGCCCCGAACAACACGATCGCCGCCGCCCCCGCAATCCCCACCACGCGCTGCGCCGTCTGCAACCGCGCCCGCAGGCGGATGCCGCGCCCCATGATGAAGCGGTTCGCGCCGATCGCGCCGAGGCCGAACAGCGTCACCGTCACGGCCACGCCAGCAGCAATCGCGAACGCGGCCGCGATGCCGATCCACGGCGCGCGCGCCGCCACCGACGCGATCAACACGAAGATCGAGCCGACGCAGGGCCGCACGCCCGATGCGAAACCGGTCGCGAGGATCTGCAGTGTCACCGTCCACCTCGACGGGTTGGCCACCATCGCGCGGCGCGACGAACGGGCATGCACCCGCAGCTTCGCGCCAAGATAGGCGGGCGCGTCGTCCGGGGTGTCGCGCGCGTCGGGCACGAGCTTGATCGCGACCGGGTCCACGCAGCAATCGCGGCGCGTCAGCGTGTTGTAAAGCGTGAAGATGCCGGCCACGCACAGCAGCAGGTAGCTGACGACATCGAGCGAGGCCGCGTTGGACAGCACGTTCGACATGCCCGCCTGCGCGAACCACGCCGCACCGAACACCAGCACGATGGCGCTCATCGCCTGCACGGCCGCGCCCCAGCTTGCCAGGCCGATGGCCTGCGCCACCCGCGTGCGCCGCGAACCCAGGTAAGCGCCGGCCACGAGCTTGCCGTGCCCCGGCCCGACCGCATGCAGCATGCCGTAGGCGAACGATACAGCGAGCAGCGTCAGCCAGGCCAACGGCGACGCGTCGCGCCGCAATTGCGCGGCGACGTCGGCGATATGCGCATTGAGCTTGCCCTGCCAGATCAGCGTGGTGACCAGCAGCGTGCGCGCGAATTCCGGCAACACCACCGTGTGCTGCGGCTCCGGAACCGGAGCCGGCGCGGCAGCTTGCGTGGAGGACGCCGACGACGCCGGCCGGATCGGCTGGCCGAATACATCGACGGTGGGCGCAGCGGCGTAACACGGCACGGCCAAGCCGAAGCCCGCCAACGCCATGCAACATGCCAGGAAAAAGGCCATCGCGGGCCGTGAGAGTCTCAGCATGACAAAGCAAATGCCTGCGGCAGATAGAGGCCGTTGAAGATGGGGTGCGTGCGATCCTGGAACGCCTTCGCGGTGCAGGCGGCGGCGGGATGGCCTTCGAGCGTCACGGGCGTCGCGCCATTCGGTTCGTAGTCCACGAAGAACGATTCGTCCCAGATGCCGAGCGACACCTTGCGCGCACTGCCGGCATCCACCGGCGCCTTGAGCGGCAGCATGAAGGTGTAGACCAGCTTGCCGTGATCGATCGACACGCGGAACCCGGTCGGCTCGCCGAACGGTTGCGCTTCGCCATTGACGTAAAGGTGACTGAAATATTGCGCGCCCGCGAGCGAGGAAAACGCCTGCTTGCGGAAGATTTCAGTTTGCTTGGCATCGAGCGGCCCGTTCTCGGGCAGGGAATCGATGCCGACGATCTGCACCGGGAACCCTTCCGAGAAGCGCCAGCTTTCGGCAATGGCGGTGACGGCCGTGCCCTGCATCTGCACGCGCGCCGCATAGCGAATCCACACATGCGGGTGCGCGGCCGCCACGCCCGATACGACCAAAGCGGCGGCCCCGGCGAGCCGCCTGACGACAGTAAGATTCCACATCGCTTTCGATTGTTGGTTCCGGCGGGCCGAGGCACGGTGCCTCGCAGCGCGCGACGACGCGAGTATAGCGGGGCTTCGGCCGGACGCGCCCGCTGCGATTCGATACAGCGCGGGCGGCCGGCCCGGCGCATTTCGCACGCCGCGCCGGCCGCTCGTTCGATCGGCCGCCGCCGGCGCGCTTACTGCGCGGCCGGATACACGCGCCGCCCGCTCACCCAGGTTTCCCGCACCACGATGTCGCGCATGCCTGCCGCGTCGAGCGCCTGCCATGTCAGCGGGTCCTGGTCGAGGATCACCAGGTCGGCCTGCTTGCCCGGCAGCAGCGAACCGATCTGCGTGTCGAGGTGACATTGCCAGGCCGCGTCGATCGTGACGGCGCGCAGCGCCTGCGCGATGCTCAGGCGCTCCGACGGGTTCAGCACTTCCACCGGCCCGGTCGCGGCGTCGCCCGTGGGCGGCACGCGCGTGGCTTCCATCACGCGGCCGACCGCCTGCTCCATGTATCGCAGCGGCCCGAACGGCGAGACGAAGTGATCGCTGTGCAGGCTGATGCGCATGCCGGCCGCCAGCGCCGACGCGCAGCGATCCAGCAATTGCGCGCGCTCGTAGCCCAGGATCGTGTCGCAGAACGCCTTGCCCCAATAACCGACGTGGCCGATCAGGAAGCTCGGCGAAATCGACATGCGCTTCATGGTCTGCAACGCGTTGTCGTGCAGCAGCGAGGCATGTTCGATGCGGTGGCGCGCCTTGATGGGCGCCGGGTCGCGATCGGCGCCCGGCGGCGGCACCTTGTCGAGCGCCAGTTGATAGGCGGCCAGCACATTGACGATCCCGTCGTCGCCGTTGGCGTGGGTGAGGATCGGCCATCCCGCATCGGCCGCCCGCGCCATCTGTTTCGCCAGGCCCCGCATGGGCGTGAAATTGAACAGGCCGTACTTGCCGACGCCCGGCACCGCATGCTCGTTGCAGCATCGATACGGGGCGCTCTGCAGGCCCGTCAAACCCTGATTCGACCCGTCGGCGATCAGCTTGATCGCACGCAGGCTGAACAACACCTCCGGATGGCTGTCGAGTTCCGGCCGGTAGAACGCGAGCCATCCGCCCAGCGCGTCGGGATCGTTGCCGTACAACGCGGCGCCCACCCGCACCGTCAGCGCGGCCGTATTGGCCAGGGCGCGCATCGTATCGACCTCGGCAGGCCCGCTCAACATGCCGAGGCCCGCGTCGAAGATCGTGGTGATGCCGCGCTGATTGGCCTCCGCGAACACCTTC
Source organism: Burkholderia sp. 3C (assembly GCF_054589155.1). NCBI lineage: Bacteria > Pseudomonadati > Pseudomonadota > Betaproteobacteria > Burkholderiales > Burkholderiaceae > Burkholderia > Burkholderia sp. 3C. The sequence continues at coordinate 7,951 of NZ_BAAILN010000114.1, read as the reverse complement.
AGCAGGTTCGCCAACATGACCTTCGGATCGACCGGCAGCAGATTCGACACGAGCTTGGAATGCTCTTCGGTCAGGACACCTGTCGGATAGATCTTGTCGATGCCCGCCCGCTTCAGCGCGACCGTGTTGACATAGCTGATGTGGCCGGACGCGTTGAGCAGGAAGATGCCGACATCGTCGGGCAAACCGGTATCCGGCGCGAAGCCGTCGAGCCATTCGGCATCGGGCTCCTCCCACGTCTGCATCAGCGACGGGTCCACGCCGAAGCCGCACACCCAGCGCTGGACATTGGCCGGCGGGGTCACCTCCTTCGCGGCCTTCACCGCATCGACAAGCCGCGTGCCGATCACGTCCTTGTTGTACGGGTGCAGCAGTTCCTGGCCCTTGAACGGGCTCAGGTCGGTCCACGATTTGACGAGCGCACTCGTCATCAGGTGCGCGTGCGGATCGATCAGGCCCGGCAGCAGGGCCTGGCCGGCGGCGAGCGCGTACTCGGTCACCGGCTCGGCGAACTGCTGGTCGTGCATCTGCGCACGCACTGCCTCGAGGCTGTCGACGGCGATGACCTTGCGGTCGGCGATACCGATCGCCTCGACACGCCATTCCGGCCGCTCGGGGTCCGGATAAATGGCGCCGCCGTAAAAGATAACCGGCTCCCGGCCATCGCCATCACGCAATGGCGGCAAACCGGCGATATGCGTTTTCCATTCCGGTGAGGCGTGATCGAACGACGGCATGATATGCGGACTGCAGCATGCGCAGCCAAAATGAACGGTTTCCGACATGATTCGTTTCCTTTTACGTTCTGTTTTATAACGATCGAATAAAATCCCATCGAATCAGGCCAACGACGATCGATGCGCTCCGGCCCACGGCGCGCATGTGTCCAGCCTGCCGATACGCGGAGCCGCCGTGACGGCCGTCGGTGCATCCCCGTAGACGGCGCAACGTCGGCCCGCGCGCGTTCGACTATAAATGACCGGCATGACGCGCGACACGCTTCGTCTTAATGACAGGCAGAGAATATTTTTACAAATGGCTTCAACCTTGTTTGAATCGCGAAACAATCGATCAAATTGAAGATTAAGCCTTTCGCATTCCATGGTAGCCTCGCGCGTCAGGCCGAATACGCGCGTGCCGCCACAGGCCATGCCGTGAATGAGAGAACATCGTGCGAGGGAATGGGGTGAATACGATTATCGGTATCGATCTCGGTACGACGCATAGTCTGGCCGCCGTATGGAAAGACGGCGCGCCGGTTCTGATTCCCAATGCGCTCGGCGAGTTTCTCACGCCGTCCTGCGTCGGCATCGACGACGACGGCAGCGTGCTGGTCGGCCGCGCCGCCTTGCACCGGCTGCATACGCACCCCGATCTGACCGCCGCCAACTTCAAGCGCTACATGGGCACGGCCCGCAAGCTGCGGCTCGGGCAGGCCAGCTACCGGCCCGAGGAATTGTCCTCATTCGTGCTGCGCGCGCTGAAGGCCGACGCGCAGGCGTATCTCGGCCACCCCGTCGAGCAGGCCGTGATCACCGTGCCGGCCTATTTCAACGACACCCAGCGCAAGGCCACGCGCACGGCCGGCGACCTGGCCGGCCTGAACGTCGCGCGGCTCATCAACGAGCCGACCGCCGCCGCGCTGGCCTACGGCGTGCACGAGCGCGACGCCGAGCGCAAATTCCTGATCTTCGACCTGGGCGGCGGCACGTTCGACGTCTCGATCATCGACATCTTCGAAGGCGTGATGGAGATCCGCGCCAGCGCCGGCGACAACATGCTCGGCGGCGAGGATTTCACCGGCGTGCTGGTGGACGCGTTCCTCGCGCGGCACCGGCTCGATGCGGAACGGCTGCGCGCGCACCCCGTCGACCTGCAGCGCCTGCTGCACGAAGCCGAAAGCGCCAAGCGCGCACTCACGGCGGGCGGCAGCGCGCAGATGCGCGCGACGCTCGACGGCACCGCCTACGAGATGGCCGTCACGTCGGCCGAATTCGAAACGCTGTGCACGTCGCTGCTCGACCGGCTGCGCCAACCGGTGACGCGCGCCCTGCGCGACGCCCGGATTCCGCTGGCCGAACTCAACGACGTGATCCTGGTGGGCGGCGCCACGCGCATGCCGGTGGTGCGGCGCATGGCGAGCCTGCTGTTTGGCCGGCTGCCGGCGGGTTCGCTGAATCCTGACGAGGCCGTGGCGCTGGGCGCGGCGGTGCAGGCCGGGCTCAAGCAACGCGACGCGGCGCTGGAGGAAATCGTGATGACCGACGTGGCGCCGTACAGCCTCGGCGTCGAGGTCGCCACGCAGGTCACGCCGAATCACGTCAGCGAAGGCAGCTTCCTGCCGCTCATCGAGCGCAACACCACCGTGCCGGCCAGCCGCGCGAAGACGGTCTACACGATGCACGACAACCAGACGCGCGTGAACCTGAAGGTGTATCAGGGCGAATCGCACGCGGTGGCCGACAACATCCTGCTGGGCCGCCTGCCGATCGATGTGCCGGCCGCCCCGGCGGGCTCGGTGAAGATCGAGGTGCGCTTCACGTACGACGTCAACGGGCTGCTCGAAGTGATCGCCCGGCAATTGCCCGACGGCCAGGCGCACACGCTGGTGATCGAGGAAAACCCGGGCGTGTTGAGCCCGGACGAGATCGCCGCGCGCTTGCAGGCGTTGAACAAGATGAAGATTCATCCGCGCGAAACCACCGAGAACCGCACGCTGCTGGCGCGCGCCGATCGCCTGTTCCAGGAATTGCTGGGCGATCCGCGCCATTTCATCGGGCAGCAGATCGTGACGTTCCAGTCCGTGCTCGAAACCCAGGACCCCGAAACGATCGTCCAGGCGCAGGCCGCGCTGAAGCGGGTGCTGGAGCACTTCGAAACCCGCCAGATCTTCTGACCCGGCGCGCATGAATTCCTCCGTACCATCGATCTGGGACACGCTCGGCGTGCCCGCCCACGCGACCGAAACCGACATCCGGCGCGCCTATGCCCAACGGCTCAAGACCACCCGGCCCGACGACGATCCGGTCGCGTTCCAGGCGCTGCGCGAAGCCTACGAGCGGGCGCGGCAGATCGCGCAGGCGCGGGCGGCGCGGGAAGCGCGTGATGAACCGCGCAGGGATGACGTCGAGGTTCGGGCGGCTGCGGAGCCGGTACGGCCGGTAGGCACGGATGAGGTTCAAGCGCCTGACGTGGCGGACGATCCCGAAGCGAATCGGCCGCCCGTGGCTCCGATCGTGCCGGAGGCGGTTCAGCCGCCTGTGGCATCGGCCATCCCCGAAGCGATTCAACCGCCTGCGGCTCTGGTCATCCCGGAGGCAATTCAACCGCCTGCGGCACCGGTCATTCCGGACGCGATTCAACCGCCTGCGGCACCGGTGGTGCCGGCAGTCGTTCCACCGCCCACGACGCCCGCCATCCCGGCCGACCCGAGCCCACCCTCGCCACCCCGGTTCGAGCCGCCAGAGCCGCCACCCACGCCCCCGGTCTCCCCCAACGAGATCGCCACGGCCGCGTGGCAGCGCTTCATCGCCTCGCGACGCGGCCCGCCAGCGCAACCCATCGCGCTGGCCGCCATGCTCCGCGACGACGCCCTGACCCATCTGGCGGCCCGCGACGCGTTCGAACTGTTGTGCGCGCAGTACTGCGCCCGCGACAACGCCGACCCCGCGCTGCGCATCGAAATCGCCGACATCATGCAATGGGAGCGCGATTCGAGCTTCATCCTGCGCGCGCTGCAGACTGTCGGTCACCTCGCGATGGCGCGCGTGCAGGCCGATCGCCTGTCCCGCCGCATCGAACACGATCTGCCCAAGGCATTCGCACTCCTGATCAACGCGCCCGTGTCGCCGCAACGCGCCCGGCTCATGCTGCTGTCGAGCCGACGCGCCACCCAGTTGAACAAGGCACTCGCGGCACTGCGCGGCCATCCGCGGCATGTCGTGGCGCATCGCTTCGACTTGGCCACGCTCGCGTTCTGGGAAGCGCAATACGACTCGCGCCTGAAGGCACCCGCCTGGCAGGCCGGCGTCGTATTGGCCAGCTGGTTTGCGGCGATCGTGTGGGTGGCCGCCGGCCCGTTCCGGCTGCTGATGTGGGCGCCGCCCTGGGTGACCTTCGCCGCGCTGCCGATTTTCGCCACCACGGCGCTCTTGGTGCCGGCCCTCGCCCTGCTGTTCTGGCCCGACCGTGCCCGTCGATGGTATCGGCGCGTCGAGGATCGCCCGCCGTTCCGCTATGGATGGATAGGACTCTGGACGATCGCCTCGATCACGCTCATGGAAGGGCGGCTGCACGACCTGCAGGGCATCCAGCTTGGCGGCCTGTTCGGCCTGATCGCCGCGCTCGGTTGGGCGATGGCCGCCGTGCCCGCTTCGCTCTATTCGATGTCGCTCGTCTGCAGCCTGATGCTGGCGCCGGTGCTGGGCACGCAGGCGTTTCATGCAGAGGTGTTCGGCGCGCGCAGCCTGCTCTGGAGCCTGATCAACGGCCCGTTGATCCTCGCGCTCCTGCCGGTGCAAACCTCGCTGTCGCTCGCGCTCAGGACCAACCGCCACACCATGAAACTGGCGGCGGCAGCGTGGTGGATCGTGGCCGGGCTGCTGGGCGCGGCCGCATCGATGCTCGGCATGGCTGCGGTGGTTCACGCCGCCGCGCCGTTCGCCCTGCCGCTCCTCGTGGCGGCCGCGCTGACCAGCATCTCCATCGTCGAGTGGGGCCGGCCCCGCAAGCAGTGGTTGCTGTTCGCGGCGCTGATTCCGTTGAACCTGCTGGGTCCGGTCGAATTCGGCGTGCTGTTCGCGTGGCCCATCGTGGCGGCCATCAGCGTGACGTATGCGCTTGCACGCGGCTCGGCCGAGCACGCCGCCGAACTCCGCGCCAAATGGCTGGCCGGCCGCCCTTATCGGTATCGGATACGCAGCGGCTGGCATCGCCCCGTCACCTCGATGCGGCTGCGCCTCGGGGTGACCCTGCTGACCTTCATCGTGCTCTGGACGCTGACCGCCTTCGTCTCGTTCAATCTCGGCTACGCGTCGTTCAAGCCCGATGCCAACGCTCACCGGCCCGCACGCCTCGACACATCGAATGTGACGCAGCCCACGCAGAAGCTCGACATGCTGTTGCTGCATCCGGCCGCGACGGACACCGCGAACACCCTCACGAGCCGCGCCTCGCCGGCCGCCGCATCGAGCGTGATCGACCTGCCCGCCGCCGCCGCGCTGAACCGCCCCGACTGCCACGTTCCGGCGCCCGAGTATCCGGCCTCCGCGCGCCGCCACGGCCTGAGCGGCCGCGTGGTGATTCGCGCGGTGCTGTCGCCCCAGGGCCTGCCGGAATCCGTCTCGATCGTGCAGAGCAGCCAGCACGACGACCTCGACGAGGCCGCCCGCCAGGCCGTGCTGGCCATGACCTGCAAGCCGTATCTCGTGAACGGCCGGGCGATGCGGGAGAAAGTCAGTATTCCTTTCATATTTTCACTGCGCAACGATCAGGGATGAGGCACCTGCCCGCCCGATCCTGACCAATCCTCAACACTTCGCAAACCCACCTCTCGTTTCGCCCCCTCGCCGCGCACCGCGGCGAGGCGCGCGTAGTGTTCGGGCCACGTTCGTCCTTCGCTTAACGCGCATTCACCATGCCCTCATCGATTCGTTCCGGCTCTCCCGCCCCGTCCACCCACGCCGCCCAAACCGATGCCCCCTCGCCCGACACCGCGTCCACGCCCGATGCCGGCCGCCCCACGGGCAAGCACGCGGAAGCCGCATCGGCCCAGTTCTCGGCCCTGAAATCGCGCCGCCCGAGCGAAAGCGCCGGCTCCGATGCCGCCTCCACCGCAAGCAAGACCGCCTCTCGCCTGCGCAAGGGCGCGCTGCCGCCGCACCGCCCCGGCTCGCCGACCAGCTCGCGCGCGCACGGCGACAACCCATCGATCGAACTGGCGCGCCTGTCGCGCACGCACTCGGCGGCCGGCACGCATGCCAGCGCGGCGCCGAGCATCGCATCGAGCAACGATGAGGATGACGAAATCACGCTGAAGCTGCCGTCGCCGTGCGGCGGCGCACTGACCGTCGGCAGCGACGGCACGCCCGTCTGCAAGGAAGATCACGGCGTGCAGAGCGTGCTGAACCTGATCGGTGAACTCGATCCCGAAGCGCTCAAGCATCTGAACATCGCGCCCGGCGCGCAGATTCATGTCGAGTGGGATGCGCAGTTGATGGAGAAGATGGGCAGCTTCCGCAAGCTTTGCGGCGGCAACATGCTGGTGGCCACCGATCTGCTGCGCGACGCGATCGCCAAGGGCGACAACGCGTTCACGCCCGAGGCGCGCATGCCGGGCACCGATCAGCATCCGAGCGCCTTCCTGCGCGAGGTCGGCATCCAGATCCGCGTGACGCCCGACCACGGCGCGAGCGCGCGCCTGCAGGCCGCACTCACGCACCAGCCGAACGATCCGGCCAAGCAGGCACGGCTCGCGAAATTCCGGGGCGATTTCGGCGCGATGTCGATGCTGTCGCTCGCCACCAACAAGGATTTCAACAAGGAGCTGGCCTACGGCCTCGGCGCGAGCCTGGTCGGCACCGGCGCGATCGGCGCGACGTTCGACTACGGCGTCTGGGCCAGCGTGAAGACGGCGATCGGCCCGGCCGCTGCCGCCAAGTACGGCCCGCTGCTCGATTCGCTCACGCCGCTGTTCGCCGAAACCTTCGACTCGATGGTCATCAAGCGGCTCATGGAAGTGATGAAGGGCGGCAGCTTCATGCCCGCTCAGTTGTCCGAAGCGCTCGGCGACCTCAAGGGCGCGGCATTCTCCGGCTCGATCGCGGCGGTCGGCTCGCTGCCGAACAACTTCGTGCGCGAGCTGGCGAAGGCCGCAAAGGAAAGCGGCCACGACAAGCTGGCGGTCGGCCTGCTGGTGGCCAAGCAGGTCACCAACCTGCTCGCCACCTGGACCTCCGGCGCGATGGTGCCGCTCGAAGTGATGGAGGATCACCAGGCGCTGGTCGAGCAGAAGATGGCGATGATCGAGGCCGGCACCCTGCCGCGCCCGCAAGTGGACGACGTGCTCAAGCACGTCAGCGACGAAGCGCTCGCCACGTTGCGCGCCGGGCGCGGCACCGGCTCGGCGATCCGCTCGATGGCCACCGGCGGCGAAATCGCCGCGACGCTCGGCCTGATGCTGTCACTGCTGTCGCACGCGGGCGTGCTGCCGGGCACGGTCGAGCAGTTGATCACGCTGATGTACTCCACGCCGACCGAAGTCATCAGCATGGTGTCGACGATGGCAGCCGAAAAATGGGTGGGCGCGGATTCGAGCCAGGAAGATGCGCGCATCACCACCGACGCCGCCAAGCAAAGCGGCATGCTCGGCCAGATCGCGAAATCGGACCAGACATCGCTGGCCGACCTCGACCATATCGCGCGGCCGTACGGCGAGCGCAACGCGCAACTCGGCTACGCCGTCACGGTGGCACTGGGCAGCGCGATGGGGCTGGTCGAGAAAAGCGCGGAATACGGCATGCATTACGCCGGCGCGGTCGGCCAGGGCGTGCAGGCGCTGCCGGGCGCGGCCTACGAACATGCGCTGAAGCCCGTGGGGCAGGGCATCGCGTGGACGGCGCAGAAGACGGGCGAGGCGCTCGCGCCGGTGCTCACGCCGGCCGGCCGAGCGATGCTGGCGGGCGCGGCGGCGGCCGGCACCTATGTGGTCAAGCCGACCGCCAACGCCACGGCGATGGCCGTCGACGGCGTGGTGCGCGCGCCGGGCGCCGGTGCGCGCCTGGTCGGCCAGGCGGTGGCGAGCGGCACCGACGCGGTCAGCCGGCTCGCGCGGTCGCGCCATCGCGGCCCCGCAGCGGAGCCGACCGGCGACGAGATGGTGTAAGCGCGGCGTTCATGCCGCGAGACTGACGACGGTGCGGATCGACGCGGCCTTCGTGCATCAGCACGAAGG
>NZ_BAAILN010000113.1:0-1159 GCF_054589155.1 Burkholderia sp. 3C | reverse complement strand
GTTAATTTAGCTGCGTTTGCCATCAACTGACGGGCGTAGTTTGCAGGCGTCAGCCCGCCCAGCGATTTCTTCGGCCGTTCCTCGTTGTACTCTCGTCGCCATGCATCTATCAGCACCTTGGCATGAGACAGACTCGTGAACCAGTGCTCGTTGAGGCATTCGTCGCGGAATCGACCGTTGAACGATTCGATGTAGGCATTTTGATTCGGCTTGCCGGGCTCAATCAGAAACAGCTTCACACCTCTCCGATGTGCCCAGGTCAACATCGCCCGACCACAGAACTCCTTGCCGTTGTCGGTCCGAATGGCCTTCGGCAAGCCGCGAAGCAATGCAACGCGATCGAGAATGCGTGTGAGTAAATTTCCGCCAATTGCCCGCTCCGGCACAATGGCCACCGCTTCGTGCGTGGCGTCGTCGACCACGGTCAAGCTCTTGATCACACGGCCTTCAGCCGTCCGGTCAAATACAAAATCCATCGACCATACCTGGTTGGCCGCCGACGGCCTGCCCAGTGGCTGACGTTGCGCAACGGGCACCTTCTTGCGCTTGCGGCGACGCACTTGCAGTTTCTCTTGCGCGTACAACCGCTCTACGCGCTTGTGGTTCACGATCATGCCCGATTGCCGCAGCTTCAGATAAATCATGCCCGAGCCATAGCGACGGTGCCGCTGCGCCAGTGCGACGATCTGCGCTCGCAGCGCGTGGTTGCGATCCGGCGCCGGTTGATAGCGATAAGCGCTCGCGCTCATGCCGATCAGCCGTAGTGCGCGTCTCTCGCTCAAACCGCCGTGAGTCATATAGCGCACCAAGTCCCGGCGTGACGGTGCGCTCACCACTTTTTTCGCAGCGCCTCGCGCGTCACCTCGTTCTCCAGCATCGATTCAGCGAGCAGCTTCTTCAGCCGGTTGTTTTCGGCTTCCAGTTCCTTCAGCCGTTTCGCATCGGACACGCTCATTCCGCCGAACTTGCTACGCCACAGGTAGTAGCTCGCTTCGGAAAAGCCATGCTGACGGCAGAGCTCCTTGACCGGCAAGCCGGCCTCCGCCTCGCGCAGGAAACCAATGATCTGCTCTTCGGTGAATCGTTTCTTCATGCCCAATCTCCTGACTACGTGATTGGACTCTAAAGCGTCGCGCTACTCAAGGGTGGGGAGACGTCG
>NZ_BAAILN010000112.1:128207-131384 GCF_054589155.1 Burkholderia sp. 3C | reverse complement strand
TTCGGCGCCGGCCCCGAGGCCGGCTTCACGATGGTTCGCAGTGTCGAGCATCGCGAGCCTCCTGACGAAAAACGCCGCCGCCGGCGGCGCGGGTGGAACGGGATCGCGTGGCGCGGCGAGCGATGCGCCGCACCGCCGCGCTCAGGCCTTTTCGAGCACGACGTAGAACTTCTTCGCGTCTTCCAGCGTTTCCCAGCGGCCCGCGAAGCCGGCCGGCAGCAGATAACCCTGCCCCGCCGCGAATTCCTTGCGCGTGCCTTCGGCATCGGTCAGCGCGATGCGCCCTTCCACCAGCCACACCGCCTCGTCCGCTTCGGTGGCGGGGAAATCGACCGCGCCAACCTTGCCCTCCCACCAGCCGACCACATGGCCGCCGCTCTTGCCGGCGCTCGCGCGCCAGTCGCATTCGTCCATGCCGTAGTCGAGCCGCGTGAAATCGCCGAGGCCCGCGCCGAGGGGAACGATGTCCTGAACCAGTTTGCTCATTTGCGTGATTCCGTGAATGAAGTGTGGTGAGGACTGTACCCACGGGGCGCGGGCCGGTATGCCCCCCCTCAGGGGGGGCAAGCCGTGTTTCGTCGGTGCGCGCGGGGCGCGGCGAATGCATTGGAAAACCCTGCTTGCCGGTGCCACCGGAGCGTGCTCTATAATCGGTTCGCCTCCATTCCGGCACGCATCATGGCCGTTCAAGCCCTTTCTTCTCCCGCCGATTCCGCCCCGATCCCGATCTCGTTCCAGACGCTCGGGCGCGTCATCGATTCCGTCGGGACACCTGAATTCGTGCCGCGCCTGACCGTGCTGCTCAACGAGATCGTGCCGGTCAACGTGGTCCATATCGAGCGCTCGCGCACCGATTCGGCCATGCCGAGCGGGTTTCGCGCCGAATGGGTCGGCAGCGGCGGCGTGGGCATGGACACCAGCACGATCGCCGACGTGATGACGCTCTACTACGACCGCTTCTACGATCGCGATCCGCTGTTCGCCGGGATTCGCGGCGAGGTGGGCACGCTGCTGGTGGTACGCGACGTGGGCGCGATTCCGCCCGGCGAATTCCGCCAGCGGCTTTACGACGAGGTGCAGATCGCGCACGAATGCGTGCTGGCGCGCGGCACGCGCCACGCCCAGCACTCGATCGCGCTCGAACGCGACACGCGGCAGCCGGCCTTCTCGCTCGCCGAAATGCAGCGCTTTCGCACCGTCAGCGATTGCCTGTTCCCGCTGCTCGAATTGCACGCCTCGACCACGGCCGCGCGACGCATCGCACATTTCACGCCGCATCTGCACCCGCTCGCGCAGTTCGATGCGCGCATCGCGCGCGACGGCTTGCGGCTCTCGAAGCGCGAATACGAGATCTGCGCGCACCTGATCGGCGGCAAGACGGTGCCCGAGGCGGCCGACATCCTGAGCGTGCGCGTGGTGACGGCCGAATCCTATGTGAAACGCGCGTTCGCCAAGCTCGGCGTGCGAACCAAGCGCGAGCTGGTGACCTGGGGCCAGCTCGAACGCTGACGCGGCCTTGCCCGTCGCTCCACCGTTTAGCATTCCCGAACACTTGCATCGATCCATATCGATGTGGACATTGTCATTTCACGATTCGTCCGCCGCGCGAACTCCCCTACCATCGTCGCGACGCGGGCGCTCGCCCCGTGCATCGAACCACGGAGACATCCCGATGAGCCTTGTTCCGACCCGTCGCGCCCACGATGGGCTCACCGTCTATCCCGCCGCCACCATCGCCGGCACGCCGCGCTTTCTGAGCACCGATGCCAGCGAGGCGAGCGAGGCGCGCACGCCGCTGCATCACGCGGCCACGGGCGCGGCCGCCGGCTGGCAGGAGCACGCGAACGCGGCACTGATCGGCGAGGCCGTCAGCACCGCGCGCGCTGCCTTGCCGGGCTGGCGCGCCACGCCGGCCGCCGAGCGCGGCCGCTTGCTGCGCGCGATCGCCGACGGCATCGACGCCGATCGCGAGGCCCTGGCCGGGCTGCAATGCCGGATCAGCGGCAAGCCGCCCGTGGAAGCCGAGATCGACGCCAGCGACGCGGCGGCAACGTTCCGCTATTACGCCGGGCTGTGCGACGACGCGACGATGTTCGCGCCCGAGCCGATCGCGCTGGACGGCGCGGACGTATCGGCCGAACGCAGCTACGACGCGCTCGGCGTGGCCGCGCTGATCGTGCCGTGGAATTTCCCGATGGTGACCACCGCCTGGAAGCTCGCGCCCGCGCTGGCGGCCGGCTGCACGGCCGTGCTGAAGCCGTCCGAGCTGACCTCGCCAGTCGAGCATCGCCTGATCGCGCTGGTGCACGCGGCCGGCGTGCCGGCGGGCGTGGTCAACGTGGTGAACGGCGGCGCCGAGGTCGGTGCGCAACTGAGCACCCATCCCGGCATCGACAAGATCTCGTTTACCGGCAGCACCGCCGCCGGGCGGCACGTCATGCGCGCCGCCGCCGAACGGATGACGCGCGTCACGCTCGAACTCGGCGGCAAGTCGGCGCTGATCGTTCGTGAGGATGCCGATCTATCGCTGGCCGTCTCGCTCGCGGTGGGCGGCGCGTTCACGAACGCCGGCCAGATGTGCTCGGCCACGGCGCGCATCCTGGTGCATCGCAACGTGAGCGCCGCGTTCATGACGGCGTTCGAGGCGGCCGTGAAAGCGCTGGTGGTCGCGCCACCGCACGTGGGCGGCGTGGCGATGGGGCCGCTGATTTCTGCCGCGCACCGCGCGCGCGTGGACGCCACCGTCGAGGCCGGCCTGGCGGCCGGCGCGCGCGTGGCGTTCTCGGGGCAACTCGATGCGGCCTGCGAGAGCGGCTTCTTCCGCGCGCCGATGGTGGTGGCCGAGCCGGCCACGGACAACCTGCTGTGGACCGACGAGGTGTTCGGCCCGGTGGCCTGCGTGAAGTCGTTCGACCACGACGACGAAGCCGTCGCCCTGGCCAACGATACGGACTACGGATTGGTCGCCACGGTCGTCACGCGCGACGAGGCGGCCGGCCGGCGCATGACCCAGGCGCTGCGCGCGGGGCTGGCGTGGATCAACACGCCGCAACTGATCTTTCCGCAGGTCTGCTGGGGCGGCCTCGGCCTCAGCGGCATCGGGCGCGAACTGGGCGTGGCCGGCTTGCGCAGCTATCAGGAGCTGCGGCACCGGATTTCCGCCTGAGCGGATCGGAG
>NZ_BAAILN010000112.1:122547-128122 GCF_054589155.1 Burkholderia sp. 3C | reverse complement strand
GGATCAGATCGGGCCGGCCGGGCGCCCCGCGGCGCGACACCGGCCTGCGCCGCCGCCCTGCAATATGACGTTGTCATGTCGGCGGCGCACGCCGAGCACCCGCGCCACAGTTCCGCCCGATCGAAGGCCAGTCGAAAGCTGGCCTCAATAGAATCGGCGCCGGACCAACCCGGGATGCCCGAAACAATGAAATTGAAGACTTGCTGGATGCTGGCGCTGCTGGCCGCACCGATGCTCTCCCACGCCGAAACGATCGCCGCCCCCGCCATCAAGGCCGGCGATACGTGGGCCTACCTGAACACGCTGCAAACCGGCGCGGACACCTCCAAGCAATCGCATGACAGCATCGTCGCCCTGCGCACCGATGCCGATCACATCTACTTCGAGATCAAGACGGCCGGCTCCACGCAACCGCCGCTCCAATCGGTGGCCGGTGCGAACTGGAGCCGCTCGCGCGAGCTGAACGGCGTCGAGACGGTGATCAGCGAGCCGCTGTCGTTCCCGCTGACGGCCGGCAAGCAATGGCGTATCAAGTACACCGAAGCGCAACCGAACGGGCAAGCGGTCACGCGCACCTACGACACCACGCTGCGCGTGGTCGGCCACGAGGCGGTGGACGTGCCGGCCGGCCATTTCGACGCGATCAAGATCGAAGGCAACGGCCAGTGGACCAACCACACCGCGCCGGCCCAGCCGAACGGCAAGCCGACCGATGTGTCGGGCAAGCTCTACAAGGCGTTCTGGTACGTGCCGAAGATCAACCGCTGGGTGAAGTCGATCGAGCAGTTCGACAACCCCAACGGCAAGCACTCGCAACGCATGACTTCGGAACTGGAGTCGTTCCAGGCCGGCAGCGGCAAGGTCGACGCCACCGCGGCGCCGGCCGCACCGGCCAAGAGCAAGGGCAAGACGCCCGGCGCCTCGATGATCTGAGCGCGGCGGCGCATCGCGGTGCTGCGCCGAGCAGCCCGCGGTGCTAGGCTTGGGGCCTTCGTCCCCCTTTCGCCCCAAGGCCGCCCATGCTCTTCGCCATCACGCTGCTCGACCGTCCGAATTCGTTCGAACTCCGCACTGAAACCCGCCCCGCCCACAAGGCCTATTTGTCGGCCGCCGGCGAGCGCATCGCGTTTGCCGGCCCGCTGTTCGGCGACGACGGCAAGACCCCCGCCGGCAGCCTGCTGGTGATGGATTTCGACTCGCGCGAAGCCGTGCACACCTGGCTCGACGGCGAGCCGTACACGCGGGCAGGCGTGTATGGCTCGCGCAGCGTCCTCCCGTTCAGCAACCTGTATCCGCAGAAAGTCGGCTTCCCGCCCGAGGCCTGATCCGCCTGTCAACAGGCCGCCCGGCCCCATGCCCGGCGGCCCCGCCCGATTCATCCACCGGGTAGATGGCAGTCATCAAAATATTTCATATACCGAAATAAAATCGATGGCATAGTGCCGATGCCTCGATTTCTCCCCGGTCGCTCGACCGCCGGGAACGCCCAGCCAGTTCGTCACCGTACGACAGCCACGCATCGACCCATTCAGCCCGACCCGCGAACGACGCCACGACCGTCGCGCCCGCGGCGTCGTGCCGAGCCGTAGTACCTGCCGGCCTGCGCCGGTCGCTCGAACCCGGTGGTGCCCGGATCCCTGACCCGTCATCGCTTCACACTCGTCCGACCGGCCGCAATTCGTCTGCAAATAGACATGATTCTCATTCCAATAACGCCGATCATTCGCCGTCAAGCCCGGCGAACGATGCGCGGCCCGGCAGGTTCGCTACCCGCGAAGCCGGCGGCAACACCGTTTCGAAACACAACAACAGGACACACCGCATCATGGCAAGGACTGGCCGCCATTTCACCGACACCACCCGGCTGACCCGCTGCGCGGCGCTCGCCGCACTCGCCTGCGCGGCGCTGGTCGATCCGGCATTTGCTCAGGAATCCGACACGACGTCGCAGGACACGCCTCGGGAAGCACGCAAGGAAGCCCCGAAGGAAGCGTTGAAGGAAGCGCTGAAGAACACCACGCTCGACGCCATCAACGTGTCGGGCGACTGGCTCGGCAGCGGCTTGCAGAACAGCGTGAAGACCTTCGCGGGCGCGCGCACCGTGGTGAACCACGACACGATCGAACAGAGCGGCGCGTCCAGCATCGGCGACGTGCTGCGCCGCGTGCCCGGCGTGCAGGCCACCGACAACTCCGGCTCGGCCGGCAGCGCGATCTCGCTGAACATCGGCGTGCGCGGCCTGACGGGCCGCTATGCGCCGCGCTCGACGATCCTGCTCGACGGCATCCCGCTCGCGTTCGCGCCGTACGGCCAGCCGCAGATGTCGTTCGCGCCGATCAGCCTCGGCAACATCGAATCGATCGACGTGGTGCGCAGCGGCGGCTCGGTGCGCTATGGCCCGCAGAACGTGGGCGGCGTGATCAACTTCCGCACCCGCGAGATCCCGAACACGCCGGGCCTGACCGCCGACGCCACGATGCGCGAGAACGTCTACACGCATGGCGGCGCGAGCACCCAATACAGCACGTTCCTCGGCACGCAGCTCGACAACGGCCTCGGCGTGGCGCTGCTGTATTCGGGGATGGCCGGGCGCGACTGGCGCGTCGGCAGCGACGAGAGCGTCAACGATCTGCAATTGAAATGGCGCTTCGAGCTGACGCCCAGCTCCGAGCTGTACGGCAAGTTCTCGTACTACGACGTCAAATCGCACACGCCGGGCGGCCTGACGGTGGCGCAATACAACGCCGATCCGTTCCAGAACACGCGGCCCACCGACTTCTGGTACGGCGACCGCAAGGGCTTCGACGTCGGCTACCTGAACACCATCTCGGCCACCCAGGAATTCGAAGTCCGAACCTTCTACAACGAGAGCTACCGCACCAGTTCGCTGATCAATGCGGCGCGCACGCAATTGCAGGACCAGCCGCGCACGTATTCGGTCTACGGCATCGAGCCGCGCTACACGCAGCGCCTGACGCTCGGCCCGACCGCGCACGACGTGACGGTCGGCTACCGCTACATTCGCGAGCGCGGCACCGACAACAGCTTCAACCAGTCGATCCTGACCGGCCTGATCAGCAGCCCCACGCGCTTCGACAATTCGACCGATGCGAACGCCGTCTATATCGACGACCGCATCGCGTTCGGCCGCTGGCGCCTGACGCCGGGCATCCGCTACGAGCACATCGAATCGACGCGCCGCGACGACATCCTGAACCAGAGCTTCGGTTCGAAGAACAACAAGCCGCTGCCGGCCGTGAATTTGTCGTACCTGCTGACGCCGACGCTGACGCTGTTTACCGACTACAGCACCTCGTTCGGCCCGGTGCAGAACCTGCAGCTCAATTCGCAGTCGTCCGGCAACCCGTTGCAGCCGGAAACCGCCAGGACGTTCGAAGTGGGCGCGCGCTGGACCAGCCGCCAGGTGCATGCCGAGGTGACCGCGTTCAACATGCGCTTCGACAACCAGATCCTGCAGGTGGTGGGTTCGGTGCCCGCGACGTTCCAGAACATCGGCGCGACGCATCACCAGGGCATCGAAACGGCGTTCGATTACGAATTCGCCGATGACGGCCCGCTGCGCGGCCTCGACGCCTACTTCAACTTCACCTACACGAAGGCGATCCAGGAATCGGGGCAGTTCGCGGGCCTCGACGTGCCGTTCTATTCGCGCTTCACCGACACCCTCGGCATGCGCTACAAAACCGGCGCGTGGACCTTCAACGTATCGAGCACGCACCAGAGCGCGCAATACTCGGACACGGCGAACACGGTGGCCGAATCGGCCGACGGCAGCGTCGGGCGCGTGCCGGGCTTCCGCGTCTGGAACCTGCAGGCCGACTGGAAGATTCCGAAGATGAAGGGCAGCACGCTGACGGCCGGCATCAACAACGTGGGCGACGCGCGCTACTACACGCGCAACGTCGACGGCAACGCGGGCCGGATGGTCGGCGCGCCGCGCACGGTGTACGTGCAGGGGCGCTTCGTCTATTGAGCGTCGCATGAAAACGGGGGCGCGCCGGCATGACCCGGCGCGCCCCCGCTGGCTCGAATGCTCAGGCGTGCTTCAGATATGCGCGCCGAACCATTCGAGCTGGCGCGCGATGCTGCTGTCGAAATGCGCGCCGTCGTACATGTCGTAGTGGCCCGCACCGGCCTCCACGTGCAGCGCCTTGTTCGCCGCGCCCACCGCTTCGTACAGCGCCGTGCCCTGCTCGGGCGGGTTGACGCCGTCGTCGCCGGCCACCACCACCAGCACCGGGCACGCCACCTGGGCCGCATGCGCGGCCGGCCGGTAGTTCAGCATCTCGCGCACCGTCAGGAACGGGATCTTGATGTCCATCTGCGGATAGCGCTGGCGCGCATCCTCGACGAACGCCTTCGATTGCGGGTCGGTCAGCACCTTGGTGATGGCCACGAACATCTCGCGGCCGGTGGCCGCCTTCTTCTCGTGCATGCGCGCAAGCGTCGACACGAACGCCTGCTTTTCCTCGGCGCTCATGCTGCGCGTGACGACCTGCTCGCCGTCGGCGAAGCTCAACTGGCTCACCACCGCCTTGACGGCCGGATCGGCCGCCGCCGCGGCCAGCACGTGGCCGCCGCCGAGCGAGGTGCCCCACAGGCCGATACGCGCCGCATCGATGCCGGGCTGCGCGCGCACGAACGCCAGCACCGTGGCGATGTCCTCGATCTGCATCGCCGGCACCAGGCGCCCCTGCTCGCCGCCGCTCGCGCCGAAGCCGCGATAGTCGAACGTGACGGCGGCATAGCCGGCCGCGACGAACGCCTCGGCGAAGCGCGGCAGCAGCACCTCCTGGATGCCGCAGAACCCGTGACACAGCACGATGACGGGCGCGTCGCCCGCGGTTTCCGGGCGGCGCAGCGTGATCGCGATGTCGTTGTCGGTGCGATGAGTGGTAATCGGCATGGAATTGAAAGCTGGGAATGAAGGGGCGGGAAATCCGGCTGCGCGAAACGCTTCGCGATCCGAAGCGTCGCTCCGGCAAGGGCCTGGCGCCGGATGCGGGCGACCATGATACAAGAGACCCGCGTTTCTCGGGCAGCGCCTCGTCATGCGCCGCTTCGTGCGCTTCGCCCCGCCGTCGTGCGGTTCGCACGGCAGGAGCCGCCGGGCCGATGCCGGCGGGTCGCCGGTCAGTCGCCGTCGCGCACGGCCGTGCCGAACGCCTGCGGCGAAGCGCGCCCCCGCCCCGGCAGCATCCGCACCAGGATCTCGTCGCGATCGATGAAATGATGCTTGAGCGCGGCCAGCACATGCACGACGATCACCGCGCCGGCGCTCCAGGCGAACGCGCGGTGAATCCACATCCAGCGGTCGTAGCTCGCGTGATCGACGGCCGCGAGCGGCGGCAGGTTGAACAGGCCGAGCACCGGCACCGGGTGCCCCGCCACCGAACTCCAGATCCAGCCCGACAGCGGCGTGGCCATCATCACGCTGGCATACAGCACGATGTGCACGCCGGTGGCCACCGCACGCATCGGCGGCGAGAGGGTCGGCGGCAGCGCGGGATAGGCGCGGCGCCTGAGCCAGCGATAGACGAGCCGCGCCACTACC
>NZ_BAAILN010000112.1:113637-122460 GCF_054589155.1 Burkholderia sp. 3C | reverse complement strand
GGTCGAGGCAATCGCCTTGTGCACCAGCAACGGCGTGCCGCCCCGCGCGGCATCGCCGCGCCAGTGCGAGGAGCCGAAGCCGATGAACCAGACGGTAACGATGATGGCCGCCATCAGCCAGTGAAACAGCCGTGCGCCGCCGGGGTATCGCGGTTGAGACATGATTTCTCCTCCTATATAATCGCCACGCGCAATAATTGAATTTGCAAACAGACGGCGGCTCGCTGCGCGTCGCACCCTCGTCCCTATTCCTGCTCGGCGCCCGGCACCCGCCGACGCGCATCACTCCGCTTGACGCACGCCGATATCCCGACATGCCCGATTTCGATCACTACCGGTTCACCGAAGCGTTTCCGTACCTGCTGGCCAAGGTCGGCGTGCGCATGGAACAACTGTTCACCGCCGAACTGCGCGAGGCCGGCCTGACGCTGCCGATGTATCGCGTGATGGCCGCCCTGCGCGAGCAGGAAGACCAGCGGCTCATCGATCTGGCCGAAATGGTGTCGAGCGAACTGTCCACGTTGTCGCGGCTGGTCGGCAAGATGATCACGATGCGTCACGTCACGCGCAAACGGCTGACCGACGACGGCCGCACGGTGTGCATCGCACTGACGCCGGCCGGCCGCGCGCTGGTCGAGCGCTGGATTCCGCGCGCGATCTACTACGAGCAACTCGCCACGGCCGGGCTCGAGGGCGCGCAGCTCAAGCAACTGAAGCGGCTGATGGATCACATCTTCACGAACCTGCACAGCGTCGAGATCGGCACGTCGCTGCCCGAGCCCGAACCGGCCGCGCCGGCGCGCAAGCGCGCAAGCCCGGCTGCGCGCAAGACGCGCGGCTGAGGCGCGCGCCTCAGGCCGCCTCAGGCCACGTCAGGCGCGGTTCGTGGCCTGCGCCTCAGGCCGAAGCCGCGTACGTCTGCGTGATCTGCTTGCGCTCGACGAAATCCTCCAGCGACGCCACGCCGCCCAGCCGGCCCAGCCCGCTCGACTTGTAGCCGCCTTCCTCGAATTCCACGGCGATGTTGGCCCAGCCGTTGATCGAGATGAAGCCCGCCTCCAGCCGCCGCGAGACGCGCACCGGCCGATCGACGTCGCGGCTCCATACGCAGGCGCTCAAGCCGTACTCGCTGTCGTTCGCCAGCGCGACTGCTTCGTCCTCCGTATCGAATACCTGCAGCGTCTGCACCGGGCCGAACACTTCCTGTTGCGCGATGGCGATCGAGGCGTCGCTGATTTCCAGCAGCGCCGGACGATAGAAGTTGCCGTCGGCCAGCGGCGGCTCGGTCACGATCCCGCCGCGCACGATGGCCTTGGCGCCGGCCGCCAGCGCAGCCTCGACCATCGCGTCGATGCGCGCCAGCGAGGCGCGGTCGATCAACGGCCCCATGTCGCTCGCCGGGTCGGCGGCCGGCCCCGGCCGCACGGCGCGCAGCCGTGCCGCGAGGCCTTCGCGCACGCGCTCCGCGATGCCGCGTTGCACCAGGATGCGGCTGCCGCACATGCAGAACTGCCCGGCGAACACCGTGGACGATTTCTCCAGCACCGGCAGCAGCGCATCGAGATCGGCGTCGTCGAAAATCAGATGCGGGGTCTTGCCACCCAGTTCGAGGCCCACCCGCTTCAGCCGCTCGGCGGCGGCCACGCCGATGGCGCGGCCGGTACGCGTGCTGCCGGTAAAGCTGACCGTTTGCACCTCGGGCGCCTCCACCAGATGCCGCGCCCCGTCGGCGCCCGATTCGATGAACACGTTGACCGCGCCGCGCGGCAGTTCCGCCACCGAGCCGATGATCTCGCTCATCAACGCGGCCGTTTGCGCGGCCTGCATCGGCATCTTGACGACCGCCGTGCAGCCGGCCGCCAGCGCAGGCGCGAGCGAACGCACCGATAGATAAGCCGGCGAATTCCACGGCACGATCAGTCCCGCCACGCCGATCGGCTGGACGATGCTCATGCCCTGGAAACCCGGGTAAGGGTCCATCACGCGCCCGAAGTTCTGCAGCGCCAGGCCGGCCGCGAAGCGCAGCCCGCGCACGATCAGGCCCGCTTCGAAACCGGCCTCGTAGCGCAGCTTGCCGTTCTCGCGGCACAAGGTGTCGACGATGTCGTCGCGGCGCGCTTCATACGCGTCGGCCAGGCGCATCAGCGCCACCGCGCGACGCTGCGGGTCGGCCGTCCAGCTTGGGTCCCGGAACGCACGAGCGGCGGCGGCCACGGCGCGCGCCGCTTCCTCGGCGCCGCCATCGTGATAGATGCCGATCGGCCGGCCCGTGGCCGGGTTCACGCTCTCGCCGGTGCGGGCCGAACCCACCCATTCGCCGTCGATCCAATGGCGTGCCTCGATCGGCGCACCGCCCTGTTGCTTGTCAATTTCCATTGCACTGCACTCCTCAGCTTCGGTGATTCCGTGAATCGGCAAATCGGTCCGGGGCATCTTACCCAGCAATCACAATAGTTGCAATTGCAAATGTAAGGCGGTTATTGCATGCCCCGACGCACCACGCTCAGAACCGCTGCCGCAAGCCCACGCGCACCACCACCTGCTTGTTGGTGGCCGATGGCGTGAAGCCGCCGATCGTCGCCACGGCCGGTTGATTGAGCGAATCTCGCCCGCTCGCGCGTTGCAGGATCGCGGCCAGATACACATCGGTGCGGCCCGAGAACGCGTAATCGGCAATCGCGTCGAGTTGCAGATATTTCGCGCCGCCGTCGCCGTCCACCGAGCTGCGGCGCGTGTAGTCGAACGCGATGCCGGTTTGCAGCGCGGGCGTGATCAGGGTGCGCACGCCGAGTTCGGCGCTCGTAAACACCGCATTGCCGGTATAGCCGAACGGGTTCGGCCCGGAAGCCGAGCCGAGCGAATCGAAGCGCGTGCGCGTCAGCACCCCACTCACGGTGGTCGTGCCGAACGTGTAGCTGCCGCCCAGCCCCATGATTTCGAGCGTATTGGCCGATGCATAGCCGGCGAAGGCCGGCATCGATTCGGGCGCGCTGGCGGAGCCGGCCGAGCCGATGTTGTTGGCGGAGGTCAGCCCCTTGTTCGGCGTATTGCCGTAGAACGACACGTTGGGATTGCGAGCGTTCAGGTAGCCGGCGCCGAACCCGAACGGGCCGTGCTCGTAGCTCGCGCCGAGCGACCACACCTGGTTCTGGCCCGACGCGCCGGGCACGCCGCCGAAGCTGTAGAGCGCGCTCACGCGCAACCCGCCGAACACCGGCGTGACGTACTTCACGGCGTTGTTGATGCGGTACAGCAGGCCGAGGTCGTCGACGTCGCCCACGTGCGACGACATCCATCCGGCCCACGCGGGCGCCGAGAAACGCTGGATCGAATCGAGCAGCGTGTCGTACTGGCGCCCGAACGTCAGCGTGCCGAGGTGCGACGACGCCAGCCCGACGAAGGCCTGCCGGCCGAACTCCGCGCCGCCCTGGGTCAATGCGCCGTTGTTGATGGTGAAACCGTTCTCCAGCGTGAAGATCGTCTTCAGGCCGCCACCGAGATCCTCCACGCCGCGAAAGCCCCAGCGGCTACCCGACAGGCCGGCCGTCAGGCCGTCCGCGAACGCCACGCTGCTCGCGCCCGTCGGCCGGCCGCCCGGCTTCGCCGTCTGCACGTCGTTGGTGTACGCCACGCCGGCGTCGATGATGCCGTACAGCGTCACGCTGCCTTGCGCCTGCGCGCAGACGGCAAAGAGCGCAGCGACGGCGCCCGCAATGCAATGCTTCATGACCAGTTGTCTCCGTCTTCATCTTAATAATTAGTTGTATTGAGTATTACGGTCTTGCCAGGGCGATGCGATGGGCGAGTATCGGTTCGATCACCTCCTTGCGGGCATGGTCAGGTCATGGCGGCGGCGTCAATCGAGCATCAATCCGCCTTGCGTTGCAGGACGAACGGGCGCGAGGTGCGCCAGCACGGCGCACCGGCGTCGAAGCCGTAGGCGGCCGCTTCCTCGGCGCGCTCGATCCGCTCGAACTCGCCGATCAGGCTTTCCTTCACGCCGAACACGGTGTCCTCGGCGAGCCACGGGCAATCGGGAGAGAAGATGTGCGTGATGACGGTTTCATAGCCCGCCGCGCGGATCATGAAATGAATGTGTGCGGCGCGGTTCGGATGGCGGCCCAGCGTGGCGAGCAGCTTGCCCACCGGCCCGTCGTCGGGAATCGGGTAATCGCGCGGGCGCACGCTGCGGAACCAGAACGCGCCGTCCGGCCCGCTCTCGAACTTGCCGCGCAGGTTGCCGTCGGGCTGCACGCCCTGCTGCTGCACGTCGTAGTAGCCGTCGTCGTTGGTCTGCCAGACATCGATCGTCGCGCCGGCCACCGGCTGCCCGTCGGTATCGGTCACCGTGCCCGTCACGACCAGCGGCTCGCCCTTGCCGTCGAGGCAGATGTTCGCGCCGGCCGGCAGCACCGGCAGGCCATCCACGTAGAACGGCCCGAGGATGGTGTTCTCGGTGGCATTGCCGGGGCGGCGGTGGTTGATCGCATCGACCAGCATCGACACGCCCAGTACATCGGACAACAGAATGAATTCCTGGCGCCAGTCGGTGCACATCTGCCCCGTCTCGGTCAGGAAGCGGATCGCGGCGAACCACTCCTCGTGGGTCGGCTCGATCTCCTTCACGGCCGCATGCAGATGCCGCACGATCGCGGCCGCGATGCGGGCGGTGCGCGGCTCGACATCGGGGCCGATCCGGGCGTTGACGGCCTCGGCCGAATGTTCTTCGGAAAACAACGGGTAATGGCGGTCGGAACGTTGAGAGATATCGGTCATGATGCGGGTCCATCGTTGCGGGGAATCGCGAGCGGCTCGGTGCCGCGCCAGGCGCGATCGAGCAGCCCGTGCAGGCCGGCCGCGTCGAGCGGTTGCGGATTCCAATAGGGGTTCGCGAGCGTCAGTTCGACCGCGTGCGCAATGCCGGATTCGGGCATGCCGATCTCGGCCAGCGAACGCGGCGCGCCGATCGCCGCATTGAGCCGGTGCAGCGCGCGGCCGGCGTCGTCCACGCCGAGCGCCGCCGCCAGCCGCGCGGTCACGTCGGGAATCGCCGGCGCGTTGTAGGCCAGCGCATGCGGCAATACCAGCGCGTGGGTTTGCGCATGCGGCAGGTCGAACGCACCGCCGAGCACGTGGCACAGCTTGTGGTGCAGCGCCATGCCGACCGAGCCCAGGCAGACGCCGGCCAGCCATGCGCCGTAGAGCGCATCGGCGCGCGCCGCGCGGTGGCCCGGCTCGGCCGCGATGACCGGCAGCGCCGTGAACAACGCGCGCACGCTGTCGAGCGCGAGCGCGGCGATGACCGGGTTGGTGTCGCGCGCATAGAGCGCCTCGACCGCGTGCGCGATCGCGTTCATGCCGCTCACGCCCGACATCGACGCCGGCAGGTCCAGCGTCAGATCCACGTCGTACAGCACGCACTCGGGCAGGATGCGCGGGCTGCGCTGGGTGGTCTTGATGCCGTCGCACGTCTCGCCGAGGATCGGCGTCATCTCCGAGCCGGCATAGGTGGTGGGCAACACGATCTGCGGCAGGTCGGTGCGCAGCGCGAGCGCCTTCGACAAGCCGGTGGCCGAACCGCCGCCCACCGACACGATGCCGTCGATGTCGTGCGCCTCGACGATCGCCATCGCGGCATCCGTCACGTCCACCGGCGTATGCATGCGCGCACCGTCGAAACGGGCCGCATAGCGCGTGCCGAGCCGCTCGGCCAGCTCGTCGGCCAGTTGCGCGTGCGGCGGCCCGTAAAGCAGCAGCGCGCGCGAGATGCCGAACCGGGCGGCCGCCTCGCCCACCAGGGCGCGCGTGCCGTGGCCGAAGCTCACGCTGCCCGGCAGGCTCTCGTAGACGAACGGCAGCCGCGCGTTCACGGCCACATAGTTCGGTGTACTCATCGCGCCAGCTTCAGCAGTTGCTCGGCGTTGGTGCGGCCGATCTTGACGCGGTCGTTCTCGCTGATCGAGGCCGCATCGAACCAGTCGGCTGCGTGATCGATGTTCTCGAACGGCCAGTCGGCCGAGAACAGGATGCGGTCCGAACCGATTTCGAGCATTGCGTCGATCAGCGTCTGGGTGCGGAAATTGCCGGACGTGGTCAGCCAGAAATGCTTGCGGAAATATTCGGCGATCGGCTTCTCGGCCGGGTAGTTCGGCCGCGCCGACACCCAGGCGTTGCGATTGTCGATGCGCCACATGCTGTAGGGCAGGCCCTCGCCGAGGTGCCCGAGGATGATCTTCAGGCCCGGGTGCGCATCGAACAGGCCGGAGCCCATCAGGCGCAACGCATGCACGGCGGTTTCCTGACCGAACGCCCAGGTCGGCCCCATCAGCCACGGATGGCCGTCGTAGATCGGCGCGCGGCCCGGTAGCGGGTTGCGCGGGTGCAGGTAGAACGGCACGTCGAGCGCTTCGAGCGCGGCCCAGAACGGGCGATAGCGCGGCAGGTCGTAGTACAGCTCGCCGCCTTCGTCCGAATCGGTGAAGCCGTTGACGAGCGCCCCCACGAAGCCCAGCTCGCGCACGCAGCGCTCGGCCTCGCGAATCGCCAGCTCCGGCTCCTGCATCGGCAGCGCGGCAAACGCGCGGAAGCGGTCGGGGCGCTTGGCGACCTGCTCGGCCAGGAAATCGTTGGCGCGGCGCGCCAGCTCGTCGGCACGTTTCGAATCGCGAATCGCCTGCACGGCCGGCGCATTCAGCGACAGCACCATCATCTCGATGCCGCCACGGTCCATCTCGGCGATGCGGCGTTCGTGGATGTCGAGCAGCCGGTGGCGAAGTTCGACCCAATCATCGTGCGGCACGAAGCCGGCCGAATCCTCGATCGTTTCGGCGATTGCGAAATGTTCCTCGAGCGCGATTTTTCCTACCTTGCTGAAAGCCATGCCATTCTCTCCAAGTTCAAGCAGCCGGTGTCGCCGCCGGGCCTCCGGCTCGGTGGCGACGCGATAAATCATCAGTACAACGAATTTCAAGCGTGATGCATCGAGATCCGTAACAACGTCCGGATCAGCGCCGCACGCGTGCCGTCACGAACTGCATGACGAAGCCGCGACGCCCTCACGCGCGGCAGCCGGCGAGGCATCCGCCGCATCGTCGGAACGGAGCGCGCGGCGGCGGCGCGCCAGCGCCAGCGTCATCGCGCACGAGGCCAGCGCGATGACGGCCGAGGCCACGAACATGATGCGGTCCGAACCGCCGAGCACCGCCAGTTGCCCGGCCGCCATCGGGCCGAGGATCGAACCGGCGCGGCCGATGCCGAGCCCCCAGCCGATGCCGGTAGCGCGAATGTGGGTGGGATAGACCGAAGCCGTCAGCGCATTGATCGCGGGCTGGCCGCCGACGATGCACAGGCCGCTGATCGTCACCACGGCCAGCAGCGGCACGAGCGGCAGCCCGGGCAGGCCGATCGACACGATGGTCGCGGCCGCCACGACGAACGCCGGCACCAGCACGCGCGCATAGCCGGCGCGATCGATCAGCAGGCCCATGCCGATGGTGCCGAGCGTGCCGCCCACCTGCAGCAGCGTGCCCACCGCGATCGCGACGCCGCGCGTATGACCGAGGTCGACGATGATGGTCGGCAGCCAGTTCGACAGGAAGAACAGGTTCAGCAGGTTCGCGAAGTTGAGGCCCCAGAGCAGCAGCGTGATGCCGGCGCGGCCGCCTCGAAACAGTTCGGCCACGGGCGCGCCGGACGGCTTCGCTGCGCGCGTGCCGGGCAGGAAACCGCCGCTCGCAAGGCCGGGCGCTACCGCTGCACCGCCGACGATACGCGCCACCAGCCGCGCCACCTGTTCGGGCCGACGGCCGCGCAACACCAGGAACTGCACCGATTCCGGCAACCACACCGCCATCAGCATGCCGATCGCGAGCGACACCGCCCCGCCCGCCAGGAACACGGCGCGCCACCCGGCCAGCGGAATCAGCCAACCCGACACCAGGCCGCCGAGCACCGCGCCGGCCGTGAAGCCGCACGACACCAGCATCATGGTCGACGCGCGCCGCCGCGCCGGGCTGTACTCGCTGACCAGCGCCATCGCGTTGCCCATGATCGCGCCCACCCCTACCCCGGTCAGCGTGCGCATCGCCAGCAGTTGCGCAACGCTGTGCGTGTGCCCGGTGCCGAGCATGCACACGCCGGCGAACAACATGGACACCACCAGCACGGGCCGCCGGCCGATCCGGTCGGCCAGCACGCTCAACGCCAGCGAGCCCAGCAACATGCCGACCAGGCTCGCCGAGAACACCGAGCCGAGCGCGCCGCGTTCGATGCCCCAGTCGCGCACCAACTCGGGCGCGACGAAGCCCATCGATTGCACGTCGAAGCCGTCGATGATCATGGCCGCGCCGGCCAGCAGGAAGATGCCGAGCTGAAAGCGCCCGACCGGGCGCGCATCGATCAGGGCCGGGATGTCGATCGCCGTCGCCGGCTGCGCGTGTTGCGGGGAAGAAGTGTTCATCGTGATCGTCCGACTCGTCTGGCGGTGATGCGCGAAGCTTGACGCAATGGCCGGCAGCTTGCCGCCGCCGGCCGACATTTATTTGCAAACGCAAACATGTGTCGAAGTATATATTTGCTTTTGCAAGTAAATATAGGCGTTTACGCGGAGGCGTCCAGACTTCCGAGCGGAAGCATTCCGAAAGGACAACAGGGGGAGCGACGCGAAAGGCATGACGGCGGCAGCCGGCACGCCGTGATCACTCACGCGTGCCGGAAACCAGGAAGACGGGGATGCCGGTTGGTGCGCACCGGCGAGCGCGCGTGGTCAGCTCAGCGCAGGGTCGAGCACGAGCGTGCCGCGGCCGGCGAAGCCCTTGATCAGGC
>NZ_BAAILN010000112.1:104783-113512 GCF_054589155.1 Burkholderia sp. 3C | reverse complement strand
AATCGGCGATCGCCTGCTGGCTCGGCAGGCGATCGCCGGGGCGAAACAGGCCGGCGCGAATCGCTTCCTCGATCTGGTCGGCAATCGCCAGCGCGACGTGGCCGCGAATCCGGGAAAAATCGGGGCGCCAATCTTGCGCGAGCCGCGGCCCGCGCGCACCGTTCGTGCGGCCGAGTGCGGGTTCGGAGCATCCTTGCATGCGTCCTCCACTGTGCGAGTGTCCGTTCATGCCGGCGGCAAAAACCGGAAGCGGCGCGAGATTTGCCGTGGCGCCCAGCGTGCTGCCATGACGGTATCAAACCGTCATCGGAATCCAGCGTCAAGCGTCTTTGCCGATCTGTCGCGCAATCGACTCGTCCGGCGCTGAACCGACGCGCACCGTGTTTTGCTTCACTGCACAATCGCGCCGGATTAATTGGCAGTCGAAACGATTGGCGCTCGCCCGCGCCTCGTGCCCCCGCAAGCTCGCCCCGGCTTCGTTTTAATTCCGCGCCAAGCCCTTCGATTTAAAGGGAAACGAGAATATCGATCCGTTTGGAATTGCCTGACCATTTACTTGCCATGCGGTCCGTATCATAGTTTCGCGAAACAAGTTTCACCAATAACGTGCAGCGCGTACCGACGGAGACATCGATGTTACGCACGCCAACACGGGGCCAACCGGGCGCTTGTCGCTCGTCATTCCCGCAGGATCGGACACCGCGCTCGAGGCGCAACGTGTCCGCCCTTTCGCCGACCCGGCATCCTTTTCCGCTTTTCAGCCGACGCACCGCTACCCGCGACGCGAACGGCGCCCGACTCATGCTTGCGTAATTCCAAGTGCGATCGCCGTCCGGCACCACCCGTGCCGCCGGCATCGCGCCCGGACATCGTCGATCGAACCGCCGCACCGACGGGTCATTCCAAGGCCCGCGCCCCGATCGACATCGAGACACCCGGAATCATCAACAAGGAGGGGGTATGCCCCGTATCACCAAGCCGCGCACCGCGCTGCTGTCCTGTTTCGTGCTCGCGATTCCGTTCTTCGCCGGTTGTGGCGGCGGCGATGGCGGCGATCCGCCGGCAGCGATCCAGGTCCCGCAATGCTCGGGCAGCAGTTGCCCGGCCAGTGGGTCGACCACGACCCCGACCGTCACCAACAAGCTCTGCCCCGATACGCTCGACTACACCACCGTCTATACCGGCGGCTCGGGCAGCGGCGAATACGTGAAGCTGCAATTCGATTCGACCAAGCTCACGTATCAGATGCGGTTCATCCTGTCGTCGGTGCCGACCAGCGCCGGCCAGGTCAACACCACGCGCGCCGGCCAGACCATCACCGGCACGTTCCACCGCGCCACCACGCTGCCGACGGCCGAACAGAACCGCTGCGCGTTCGTGCTCGACAACGGCGCGTCGGCCGATGGTTCGTACTCCGTGACGGTCAATCCGGCCGATCCGCCGATGCTGTTCGTCGGCAACGGCGTGGTGGGCGGCGGGATTCCGGGCGCCACCATCGAGTTCGACGGCGTGGCCCTGCTCGGCAACCTCGGCGCGGTGCCGTCGCGCACGTTCGATTTCTTCCCGTTCATCGGCTTCACCGACACCGAAACCGACTTCACCAAGGTTGCGGGCAACTACAACGAGCTCGGCATCCATTTGTCGCCGACCGGCACCTCGTATCAGACGGCCAAGCCGGAAGGCTGGCAGCCCGATGTGGTCAACTGGAACGAGACGCTGAACGGCGACGGCTCGTGCACCATCACGCCGGGCAGCGACTACTCGTGCCGCACCACCGGCACGCCGTGGGCGCTGCGCACCAACACCGACGGCTCGGCCGACAACGTGTTCGTCAGCAAGCCGACCTCGTCGGGCTCGCCGTATCCGAGCGCCGGCCAGGGCCAGCCGATCGTGCTGCTCGCACCGAGCCAGGCGCAGGGCATCATGATCGTCGGCAGGCTGCGCGGGGCGTTGATTCCGATCGTGATTCGCGTCGGGCAGGCGTTCGTGCCGACCGACCCGGCAGCCCTGCTGAACACGGTGGCCGATGCGGAAATCGGCATCTCCGCGCTGGCGCCGGCCACCGCCGTGGCCAAGAACTCGTTCACCGGCGGCTACATCGGCGCGACCAGCGCGTCGGCGTGCGGGGTGGTGGCGAACGCGGGCAACTCCGGCGCACCGGCGGTGGGCGACGCGAGCTTCAACGCGTCGGTGGCGCATCCGAACCTGCCGGGCATCTACAGCGGCACGTTCTTCGAGCCGACCGCCGGCAACTGCGTGGACAACACGGCCGTCTCGACGCTGGCCGCGAACTACACCTCCACGCTGTTCAGCGGCGCAACGGCCGGCTTCATCGATCCGCAAACCTCGGCCGGCACCAGCACGTTCTCGCTCGACTACACGCAGGCCACCCCGGGCCTGATCGGCGTGACGGCGCTGCAGGATTTCAACGCCGGCAACAGCAGCGGGCCGGTCGCGATCTTCCACAAGGGCGACACCGGCTGGGCGATCAAGATCGGCGAGGTGTACGCGATGGTGGTGAACAACAACCAGTACAACCCGTTCTTCACGGTGGGCGCGTTCGTGCAGTAAGGCAGTCGAACGCGCGGCAGGCAGACACGCAGCAAGACGGCAACGACCGGCGGCAGCATTCCTGCCGCCGGTCCGCCGAGCGAACAAATCAATAGGATACCTATTGATTCAATAGAACCTGAGAGACGCAGGGCCGTGCATCGCACGGACGGCTTAGCAGCCAACCCGACCTGCGGGGGTGCGGTTTCTACCGGGCGAGCCTGAGGGGGCGCCCGGTTTTACGCGCAACGCGGTAGCCGGAGGGCCGCCCGCATTGCGCTTACCCACGGCGGTTCGCCGCCATTCGTCAATTGAGGCACGCATCATGACTATTCGAAAAGTGGCTTCCCTTGTCGTTGCACTCGCTGTTTCGTCGGCGCTCGCCGCGCCGGCTTTCGCCGTCACGGTGTCGCTGGCCAACGGCAACCCGATGAATCCCAACGGCGAACCGTTCTCGGCCACCGGCAGCACCACACTATCCAAAGGATCGATCAACACCAGTTGTACCGCCACCTTCAACGGCACCATCACCTCGACCGGCATCGTCAACATCACGTCGACGACGTTCGCGGGTGGCGGCCTCTGCTCGCTGATCACCGGCAGTGCGACCAGCATGAACCCGTGGACGGGCCAGGCCGACACGCCGACGCAATTGACGATCAACAATGCGCAGGTCAGCGCATCGCTGCTCGGCACCTGCGGCCCGAGCTCGGTGGTCACCGCCTGGAACAACACGGCGTCGTCGCTGACGTTCAACAACGCGGTGCTGACGCCGAACTGCACGGTGACCGGCACGGTCACCACCTCGCCGGCCTTCAAGGTGCAATAAGCGGCCGCGCCGAGGTTCGGCAGGCCGTAACGAAAACGGGGTGGCGTCGCGCCACCCCGTTTTTCATGGAAGAAAAACAACGGCGGGCCTGGATGGCCCGCCGCGATACCGTCAACCTCTCAGCGCGACAGCGCCGCAGCGGGCGCCGCAGCGGGCGCCGCAGCGGGCGCCGCGGCCGGCTCGGTGGCAAGCGAGATCATCAGCGCGATCAGTTCGACGAATTCGTCCTCGGGCAGCAGGCCCGCCCATTCGTGATATTCATCCTCGGACATGTCGAAAAAACCCTGCCCGAGCGCGCGGGTCTTGGCGACCACCCGGTCGCGCGCCTCGGCGTCGTCGAGCGACGCCGGCAAATTGTCGCCCAACTGCTGGAAACGATCCTGGATCCGCAGCTTCAGTTTGTACCCCGTAATACCTCTCATCGCCGGCCTCGATTATGGATTTCTGGCTCTGCCATCACGCGAACGGGGCCGCCGGTGCATCGTGCGGACTCCTGCACGATGCGCCGGCGGCCCCACCGCCCCTCGGAATGACGCCCCATACCGGCCGGTATTCCGGCCACGCCGGGGCGACTCCCCAGTTAATCCATGGTGCTGCGATTGTGCAATCGGCCCGGCCAACTAGATTTGATCTAAGTCAATTGTTAGGTGAGCACAAAAAGGCGGGGCCAGACGGCCGCCGGCGCTGCAATCAGAAAACCTGAAGGCTCGAATAAAAATTACTCGCTTGGTTGCGGGCCGCGGTTCTGGGATAGTGGGCGCCATTCCATCCAGCCCGCACCGGAGACACCACGATGTTCGCCTTCCCGCCGCTCGACCGCGATTCTGCTCCCGCTCCCGCAGCTTCGCCGCAACCGGCCGCCCGCACCGCGCCCGCGTTCACGTCGTATCGCGCCGCGCTGCAAAATCCGACCTGCGCGCTGGCGTCCCACACCGGCGATCGTCCCGACATCGCGACCAGCGCGATCCTTGGGTACAACTAAGCAAGCCGGCGGGCCGCCCTGGCCCGCTCACTCGGGATAGTTCGCATTCACCTCGAAGCGCGCCAGCTTCAGGATCGTGCGCAGCGTGCGCGGATGAATATCGCGGCAGGCAGCCAGCGACGTCAGGATGAAATCGAGCGCCCGGCCGTAGCGATAGAGCGTCAGCCAGCTTTCGGTGTCGCCCGGTTGCGCGTGCAACCGTTCTGCCACGCGCAGCATGTGGGTCGACAGCGCGCGCGCCATGTCGAGTTCGATCTGTTGCTTCTCGCTCCATTCGACCGGCTGCGGCTGGGCCAGCAGCTTCGTCAGGAAGGCCTGGAATTGGGCATCGGACTGGTTCGGCAGCGTATTCATGATTCGTTCCGTTCTGCGTTTGGACGGGTCGCCGTGCGGCGCGCTCATGCCTGCTATCAGCAGAATTCGTACCAGCCTGCGGCGAGCGTACCCGCGCGCCGCGCGATATCCGGCAAGTCCAGTCAGGATAAGGCTCCGCGCGAGATGCCAACGTGCGCTCGGCCGCATAGGCGGCCACCGCGGCGGCCGCTTCGTTGCGTCGACGTAACGTGACACGCATGTAAAAGCCGGAACATCGCCGCCCACGCGCCACCGTGCGCGATTTCGCCCGCCGCCATTTTTTTTGCGTGGCCGCCTGCCCGGCCCGGCCGCTATACTCCGGCCCATGCGATTGCTCCGAACCCTGCTCGTCCTGCTGCTTTGCATCGCGCTGCCGCTCGACGCGCTGGCCGCGAGCGGGCTGACGGGCGCGTGCCCGATGCACGACGGGCAGGCGATGCACGGCGCGATGCCGGCGATGACGGCCATGTCCGATTGCGACGGCATGGCCACGCCGCCGCCCGGCAAGCCGAAAGGCTGCGACCACGCCTGCAGGATGTCGGCGCAATGCCAGTTCGGCAGCCTCCATCACCCGGCCGTGCTCGCCGAAGTACGCCGCCCCGCCGCGCTGATCCTCCCGATACGCTTCCATTACGCCGCCTCGCTCGCCGTGCGCGATCCGAACGGCCTGTGGCGCCCGCCGCGCGCCGCCTGACTTTCCTCCTCCCCTGTTGAATCCCGACCGACCGCGCCGGCCCGCCGCCCGCGCGGGCGCGTCGTCGCCTGTCATGCGCATGCCGGCCATGCCGGCGCCGCAATTCCCATTGCTTGTTTCAGACGGAGCCTGACCATGAATACGCTGTTCGCCCGATCCGCCCTCCTGCTCGCCGCCGCAAGCAGCCTGGCCGCCGCGCCGGCCTTCGCCGACGACATGGCCGGCATGAAGATGGCCGCCCCGGCCAAATCTCAGCCGCAAGCGCAGGCCGACGACGGCCTGACCGACGCCGTGGTGCGCAAGGTGGACCCCGCCACCGGCATGATCACGCTGAAGCACGGCACGCTCGCCAACATCGGCATGCCGGCGATGACGATGGCCTACAAGGCCGGCGACGCCGCGATGACGCAACACGTGCATGCCGGGGACAAGGTGCGCGTGCGCGTCGAGAACCTGAACGGCACGCCGACGATCGTCAAGCTCGACGATCCGTCCTGATTAGCGCCGCGCGCCGGCCGGCTCGAACGGCAGGCCGAGCGCGCGGAAGAACGCCGCGACCTGCGGCAGCCAGATCGCTACCCCGGCCGGGGTATCGAAGAAGTCGTGCGAACTCCGGCCGAACACGCCGATGTCGACAAAACGCGCAGCGGCGGCCGGCCCGCGCGCCTGCGCGAGGTAGGCGCCGAACATGCGCCGTGGCAGTGGTTGCGGCCACAACGAATCGTTATCGCCGTAGAACCAGAGCGACGGATAGCGCGCGGCGCGGCCATAGCTCGCGTAGGCCGCCACCAGCGTGTCGTCCCAACCCTGGCAGGCGGATTTGCGCACGCCACCCGAGAAATTGATCAGCCCGAGCACGCCCGGCATCGCCCGCGCACCGAACGCGATAGTCGCCAGGCCGCCGTCGGACTGGCCTGCGACCACGATCCGCGAGCGGTCGACAAAGGGCAGCGCGCCGAGCGCCGCGATCGCGCCGGCCACATCGGCCGCCTCGTCGATGCCGTGACGGCGGCTGTCGCAACCATCGCCGTGATAGAAGCCGCCCGAACCGGCAAACCCTTCCCGCATCGGAATCGCCACCGCATAGCCGCGCCGCACGAACACGGCCGCCACGCGCAAGTGCCGCGAGCGCGGCTGCCGGCTCGCGTCGCCGGGGTCCTTGCCGTGATTGAGCACGACCAACGGGAACGGCCCCGCGCCGGGCGGTTTGAACAGGGTGGTTTGCAGTTGAACGATCGCGCCGTTGCTGCGCGCCGGCAGCAACAGCACCTGCTCGCCGAGTTGCGTGGCGAGCGGCGGCGGGTTGAGCGCGAGGCCATCGGCGCGCGAGGCCGGCGCATGCAGGCAGGCGGCGACGCCGATCGCGAGCGTCACCGCGCCAGACACCATCCTGTTCAGGCTGCGTAGGCCGCGCAGGCTTGACGGCCGCGCAAGGCGGCCGAGAGAGTCCGTCGATTTCAATGCCTTGGCGTGTCCGGTCGTGAAGCGACCGCGATTATTTCATCGATTCGGTGTGCTGACGGCCACGCGCCGCCCGATGCGCCTGCCCCGCTTCGCATGGCGATACGCGCCTGCGGATCGGCCAGCCACGATCGATCGCACAGCGATTGAATGAAAACGAAAGAAAAATCGAACGCCGGAATACCCCGACGCAATCGTCAATTCAGAAAAATAAATACAAATGAAAGACATGAGCACCCACGCAACTTCCCATCACGCTTGCTGGAAAACGATTTCACCGATGCACGTTGCCTTCCGACGTTCTGTCATATTACAAAAGTAGCATTCGCAAAATTACATAAAACGCACCGATAAAACCTATCCGTCAGGAAAACGCACCACCCCGCATCTCCAGCTTTCAATGTTTACCGAATTCCGATTGCCGTTTAGTAGCAGCAAAACCGCGTGTTGACGTTCGATAACCACTCAAACTGATGAAGAAGAACACCACCATGACTCTTTCAAGGACCGGTATTTCGTGTCTGATGCTGGCGCTCGTCGCCAGCATCACCCTGGCCGCTTGCGGCAACGACGACGATCCCGCACCGGCCACGTCGACGCAGGCGTCCACCCCGAGCGCGCTGAAGACGCTCGACGGCAACGCGCCGCTCGTGATCGGCCACCGCGGCCTGCCGGGCCTGTATCCGGAAGAAACGCAGGTGTCCTACGAAGGGGCCGCCAACGCCGGCGCCGATTCGCTGGAAGAAGACCTACACCTGACCAAGGATTGCGTGCTGGTCGCGCGTCACAACCCCTGGCTCAGCGACAACACCAACGTGGCCGACGTGGCCAAGACCAACGCCACCGTGGCCGCGCGCAAGCGCACCGTGCCGGGCGTGCGCGTGCCGGTCAGCTGGACCACCACGGCCACCACCGGCCCGTCGAGCTACCTGAGCGACCTGACCGATCCGGCCGATCCGAAATCGGTGCTGAAATCGCTGATCGTCGACGGCGAGGATCACACCAACGACTGGTCGATCACCGATTTCACGGTGGCCGAGCTGAAGGCATGGATTCGCGGCACCACGTACGACGCCAAGGACGTGCGTCCGACGGCGCTGAACGGCCAGTACCCGATCCTGACGATGCAGGAGGTGTACGACATCGCGCGCGCGAAGTCCGCCGTCACCGGCAAGACCTTCACGATCTATCCGGAATCGAAGAACCCGATCTGGAATAACGAGCAGGCGATCGCCAACGGCTGCGGCGCGGCCGGCACGCGTCCGTTCGAGGAAGCCATCATCAAGTTCCTCAACGACAACAACCTGAACAGCCGCACCGCGCCGATCCTGCTGCAGAGCTTCGATCCGGCCAGCCTGAAGTACTTCCGTTCGCGCGGCGTGCTCACGCGCATGGTGCAGCTGATCGACGGCAACGCCGTCAACTACCAGACCGGCGCAATGATCTACCAGACCAACGACGACTACGCGTTCGTCGACGGCCGCCCGTACAGCTGGACCCTCAACGGCGATTCGCGCTGGTTCGGCGACATGCTGACGCCGGCCGGCCTCGCCGAGATCAAGACCTACGCCGACGGCATCGGCCCGTGGAAGCCGCAGGTGTTCGCCTGGAAGGTCACGCCGTGGAAGGACAAGAACGCCGACGGCACGGCCTACACCGGCTCGCTCGCCGACGTGAACTCGGTCGAACCGACCAGCCTGATCGCCGATGCGCACAAGGCCGGCCTGTTCGTGCACGCGTACACGTTCCGCAACGAAGCGCGCTACCTGCCCGGCAAGTACAAGGGCGATCCGGTCGGCGAGTATCTCGATGCCTACCGCGCCGGCATCGACGGCGTGTTCTCGGACTTCGCCAACACG
>NZ_BAAILN010000112.1:71312-104684 GCF_054589155.1 Burkholderia sp. 3C | reverse complement strand
AGTACCTGAAGGAAACCGGCCGCTAAAGCGCGCCGCCCCGCCTCGCTCGCCGGCGGCGGCTTTCGAGCCGCCGCCGGTCCCGCCCGCGTTTTTCATTCCGCGTTTTCATTCCGAATATTTCGTTTGGCTTGCGATTCGACCGTGCCAAGCACGCGCGACCCCGGGTTCGCAATGGGGATTCGTATCGAGTTTCGAAACGACAGGCACAATACGCCCCGGCGACATTCGCGCCGAAGCCGTTCGGATATCGAACCGCCTCGGCGCCCCGCCGGTCCCGCCCTCACGATGCCGTCATGAACAACGAAACCCCGAGCCGTCCCGCCGAACGCGCCGTCAATTCGCCGCGCTTCCTGCTGTGCCTGATCTGCCTGCTGGCGTCCGCCGGACAACTGGCGATCGATATCTACGTGCCCGCGCTGCCGGCCATGGCGCATGCGTTCGGCGCCTCGCCGCAGGCGATCCAGTCGAGCGTGTCGGGCTACATGGTCGCGTTCGCGCTCGGCCAACTGATCTTCGGGCCGGTGGCCGACGCCTACGGCCGCAAGCCCGTGCTCGCGTTCGGCCTGATCATCTACACGATCGGCTGCGTGCTCTCGCTCGGCGCGCCGAACCTCGAAACCTTCGTGCTGGCGCGCTGCCTGCAAGGCTTCGGCATCGCCACCACCAACCTGCTCGCCAAGGCGATCATCACCGATACGTTCAAGGGCCAGGCGCTGGTCCACGCGTTCACCTACATGGCCACCGCCTGGGGGCTCGCGCCGATCATCGCGCCGGTGATCGGCGCGCACTTGCAGGAATGGTTCGGCTGGAAGGCCTGCCTGGTGTTCCTGCTGCTCTATTCGCTGATCATGTGGGCCGTGCTGTCTCGCTACAAGGAGACGCTGCCGAAGCCGGTCAGGCTCGAGGTGCGCACGCTGATCGCCAATACCGGCAAGGTGCTGTCGAGCCCAGTGTTCCGCTGTTGCTTCCTCGCCCAGGGCGTGTGCTACAGCATCCTGCTGGTTTTCAACATCGTCGGGCCGTTCATGGTGCAGACCACGCTGCACAAGCCGCCGACCTACTTCGGCTACCTCGCGCTCGGCATCGGCGCGATGTATTTCTGCGGCGGCCTGTCGAACCGCATCCACAGCGCGGCGCTGCCGACCTCGGAACAGCGCGTGCGGATGGGTGCCTACACCATGGCCGGCGCTTCGGTGGCGATGCTGCTGCTGGCGCTGACCGTCGGCCTGCAAGTGTGGACGCTGGCCGTGCCGGTGCTGGTGATGGGCTTCTGCGCCGGCGCGATGTACCCCACGCTGATGGCCAAGGGCAATTCGCTGTTCCCGCACATCGCCGGGCTGACCAGCGCGCTGCTCGGCTGCGCGCTGCTGCTGGTGTCGTCGCTGATGATGGGCCTGGCCGGCTTCGTGTCGATCCACACGCTCACGCCGCTCGCGCTGTTCTTCGTGATCCTCGCGGGGATCGTGGTGGTGATGGTCAGGAAGCTGCTGCGCTACCTCGCGCAAAGCAAGCCGGCCACGGTCGCCAGCCGGTCGAGCGAAGCGGCCTGAGCGGCGCGGCGCGATCCGCATCGGCCTGCGACAGCGACACGCTGTTCTGGTCGCTGCGGACCTGCACGAGCGCGGCCTCCAGATCGGCCGGATATTGCGCGTCGCCGCTGATCGGCTGATAGCCGGCCCGTTCGACGCGAACCAGATCGGCGCGCACATCGGCGCGGGTCGGCGCCTGGGGCGCGGCGGCAAACGACAGGGCGGGGGCGGCAAGCAGCGCGGCAACGGCGAGCAATCGGGCGGCATTCATCAGTGTTCTCCTGGATCGGGTGGGGTTCGGTGCCGCGTCGCGTTTCGTGCGTCGCCGGCATGACTGCATTTGAACCGCCCGATGTATCCCGGATGTTTCCGGGCGAGCCACGCCGTGCAAGCCAGTTTTTCCGGCGAGCCCGCCGACACAGAACGCGACAAAACCCCGCGCCCGCCGGCCGATTGCTTCGCCCTCCCCTGGTTTTCCCTGACTTGTGCCGCACCGGCCGTGGTGCGATTCTTCGCAAACCGGTCAACCGTTCGAACGGTTGACCGGTTGAACTGATAACGATCCCGAACCCAGCGAAGCCCGCCCGACCATGAAGACTGCGACGATGGAATTGACGAAACTGGACAGCGTGCGCGCGGAATCGACCGTCGAACGGATCGCCCAGCGCCTGCTCGACTTCCTGTTGTCGGGCGCGGTCGAGCCGGGCGACCGGATTCCGTCGGTCACGCGCCTGTCCGAGCAACTGGGCATCGCCCGTTCGTCGGTGCGCGAGGCCGTCAAGCTGCTCGAATCGCGCGGCGTGCTCGACGTGCGGCAAAGCAGCGGCTGCTATTTCAAGGGCAATGACCCGAGCGCGCTGTTCAAGACGGTCGAATGGGCGCTGCTGTTCGGCACCAAGGACATCACCGAATTCGTCGAGGCGCGCTGGCACATCGAGATGCTGCTGGTGGATCTGGCCGCGCAGCGCCGCACCGACGCGGATCTCGAACCGATCAAGGCCGCGCTCGATGCGATGCGCGACGCGCAAAGCGGCGAGGCGTTCAGCGAGGCCGACCTGACGTTCCACTTCGCGATCGCCGAAGCCGCGCACAACGCCGTGCTGCGCGACGTGCTGCGCGGCATCCGCTCGCTGACGATGAGCTGGATCGGCCGCAACCTGTCGCGCGCCACCACGCCGCAAGCCGCCTATGTCGACCACGTGCCGATCTACGAAGCGATCGTCGCGCGCGACGGCCGCCAAGCCCGCATCGCGATGCACGAGCACATGGTGCGCGCGACGCGCCGCCTGGTGCAGACCATGACGCCCGCCGACGGCGCGGCGCTGCAGGAACGCATCGAAGCGCTCGCGGCCCTGCCCGCCAGCGCGATCTGATACACCCGGGGCGGCCGCGCGCCGCCCCGTACCCCCGTCGCACGGTTACGCAGAGAACCGGCGAATCAACCAGGAGATAGGCCGTGAGCCAGACAAGCGCCGTAAATATTAAGGATTCCCAATCTGATGACGCATTGCGCCGCCACCGGCGCAATGCCGCGCTGGCGAGCCTGATCGGCACGTCGATCGAGTGGTACGAGTACTACATTTACGGCGCGGCGGCCGCGTTGGTGTTCCCGCATGTGTTCTTTCCGAACGTCAGCCCGCAGCTCGGCCTGCTTTATTCGTTTGCTTCCTATGCGGTGGCGTTCATCGTGCGCCCGATCGGCGGCGCGATCTTCGGCCATTTCGGCGATCGCATCGGCCGCAAGCGCACGCTCGTCATCACGTTGCTGATCACCGGCCTTTCCACCTTCCTGGTGGGCTGCCTGCCTTCGTCGGCGCAAGCCGGGGCCATCGGGCCGATCGCGCTGGTGATCCTGCGCGTGCTGCAGGGGATCGGCGTGGGCGGCGAATGGGGCGGCTCGGCGCTGCTGTCGATCGAATGGGGCGACCAGAAGAAGCGCGGCATGTCGGGCGCATGGCCGCAAATGGGCACCTCGGTCGGGCTGATCCTGTCGACCGTCGCGATGATCGCCGGCAGCGCCGTGGCCGGCGACGCGTTTCTCGCCTGGGGCTGGCGCATTCCGTTCCTAGCCAGCTTCGTGCTGATCGTGGTGGGCCTGGTGGTGCGCATGAAGGTGCAGGAAACGCCGGCGTTCGCCAGGCAGCAGCGCACCGGCAACGTGGTCGCGAACCCGGTGCGCGAGGCGATCCGCAAGTTTCCGAAGGAGATCGTATTGTCTGCATTCCTGCGCATGTCGGAACAGATGCCGTTCTACGTGTTCACCGCCTTCACGCTCGACTACGCCACGCGCCAGGTGGGCCTCGACCGCCAGTTCGTGCTGTGGTGCACCGTGGCCGCGGCCGTGCTCGACATGTTCCTGCTGCCGTATTTCTCGATCCTGTCGGATCGCGTCGGCCGCCGCCGCATGTATTACCTCGGCTGCGCCGCGCTCGCGCTGCTGGCCTACCCGTATTTCGCGCTGATCAACACCGGCAACCACGCGCTGGTGTTCCTCGCGATCGCGCTGTCGATGCTGCCGCACTCGCTGCAATACGGCGCGCAGGCCTCGCTGATCGCCGAGCAGTTCCCCGCCAACATCCGCTACGCGGGCGCCGGCATCGGCTACCAGCTCGCCTCGGTGGTGGCAGGCGGCCCCGCGCCGCTGGTCGCCACCGCCCTGCTCGCCTGGTACGGCAGCGGCTACGCGGTGGCCGCCTACCTGCTGTTCGGCGCGATCGTCGCGGCCATCGCGCTGCGCCTGATGCCGGACCGCTCGCACATCGACATGTAAGGCTTCTCCCCCCACACACCGGATCTGACCGATGAAGACAAGCACCATCAAGACCATCGCCGTTGTCGGCACGGGTTACATGGGCGGCGGCATCGCACAATGCCTCGCACTGACGGGCCGCAAGGTCTACCTGACCGACGCCGACCCGTTGCGTGCGCAACAGGCACGCACCCGGCTGCTGGAGGAGAGCGCCGCGTTCGAGAAGGCCGCGCTGTTTCCCGAAGGCAGCACGGCCCTCCTCGAAACCCACCTGGTAGCCGCCGATTCGATCGAGGCCGTCGGCCACGAAGTCGATTACGTGGCCGAGGTCGTGCCCGAGAATCTCGACCTGAAACTGAGCGTGCTCAAGCGCATCGAGGCGGCCGTGCGGCCCGACTGCATCATCGCGAGCAACACGTCGGCGATCCCGATCCACGAGATGGCCCGCGCGCTCGAAACGCCGCAGCGCCTGTTCGGCGTGCACTGGATGAACCCGGCGCCGTTCGTGCCGGCCGTGGAGATCATTCCCGGCAAGGACACGCCCGAGGCCATGCTCGAAGCGGCCGAAACGCTGGTGCAGGAAGCGGGCAAGGTGACCGCGCGCGTGGCGGACGTGGCCGGCTTCGTCGCGAACCGCCTGCAGTTCGCGCTGTTCAAGGAAGCCGTGGCGGTGGTCGAGGAAGGGCTGGCGACGCCCGAGGATGTCGACAAGGTGGTCAGCAATTCGTTTGGCTTCCGGCTCGCGCTGTTCGGGCCGTTCGCGATCGCCGACATGGCCGGGCTGGACGTGTACGCGGCGTCGTATACGTCGCTCGAGAAGCAGTACGGCCCGCGCTTCACGGTGCCGGCCGGCCTCAAGGCGCGCGTGGAGGCGGGCGACTTCGGGCTCAAGAGCGGCGGCGGCTTCCTCGGCATCGCGCCGGACGCGGCCAAGCCGCTGGCGGCGTATCGCAACCGGGCGTATCAAAGCCTGATGCAGTTGCGCAAGACGTTGGGCGCGCCGCCGTTCGAGGGGTGAGCGGGTGTGGCCGCATTGGGGTGAAGCGCCCGATGTGGTGAGATCGATATCGGGCCGAAGCGTGCGATACGGGCTCGGCCCGTGAATCGTCGGCAGTGCGGGATCGGACGCAGCAAATTCCAGCCGCCGCCCGCCCCGCCGCTCAACCCAATCGCGGCGACAAGCGCATCGCGCCACCGCCATACGCCGCCACCCCACCGCCCGGCTGCATCACCGCGTCCGACACCTCGAACACCGACACCGCCGCCTTCAGATGCTCGGTCTGCTGATGCAGCGACGCGGCGGCCGCCGCGGCCTGCTCGACGAGCGCCGCGTTCTGCTGGGTCATCTCGTCCATCTGCGTGACGGTCTGGTTGACCTGCTCGATGCCGGTGCTCTGCTCGCGCGACGACGCGCTGATCTCCTCCATCGTCTGCGCCACGCGCGAGATCGTGGTGGACACGTTGCCCATTGCCGCGCCGGCGTTTTCCACCAGCTCCGCGCCGCCGCGAATCAGCTCGACCGATTCGTTGATCAGCGCCTTGATCTCCTTGGCCGATTGCGCGCTGCGCTGCGCGAGCCCGCGCACCTCGCCCGCCACCACCGCGAAGCCGCGCCCCTGCTCGCCCGCGCGCGCCGCTTCCACGGCCGCGTTCAACGCCAGGATGTTGGTCTGAAACGCGATGCCGTCGATCACCGCGATGATCTCGGCAATGCGGTCCGAGCTTTGCGCGATGCTGTGCATCTTGTCGACCACCTGATTGACCACCGAGCTGCCCTGCGCCGTGGCGCTCAGCGCGCTGGCGGCCAGCGTGTTCGCTTCGCGCGCGTGATCGGCGTTTTGACGCACGGTGGAGGTCAGTTCCTCCATGCTCGACGCGGTTTCCTCCAGCGACGCCGCCTGGCTCTCGGTGCGCGCCGACAGATCGGCATTGCCGGTGGCGATCTCGTTCGCGCCCAGGTGGATGGCGTCGGCCGATTCGCGCACCAGCTTGACCGTGCCGGCCACGCTGGCCTGCATGTTGGCGAGGCCTGCGAACAGGTGGCCGATTTCGTTGCTGCCGCGCGCGCCGATCGGCGTGTCGAGCTTGCCCTGCGCGATGCGGTCGAAGTGACGCCCGGCTTCCTCCAGGGGCGCAACCAGCCCGCGACGCAGGCCCAGGTGAATCACCACGGTCAGCACCGCGAGCACCAGCAGGATCGCCGCGCCGACCATCTTGAACACCTCCACGCGCGTGTCGATCGCGTCGAGCGAGGCGCGGCCCGAGGTCACGGCGAACGCTTCGAAGTCGTGCACTTCCTTTAAGTAGGCATCCTGAAAGCCTTGCGTCGGCTGATCGAGGAAGGCCTGGATGTTGTTGGCGTCGAGGAACTGCGCGAGTTCGCCGAGCGCGCCGTGCAGCTTGCCGTAGCGATCGGCCAGCGCGGCGGCGTTGGCCGAGGTGCTGCCCTCGCGGCTCGCGGCCACGTAGCGCGCGAAGCTCTGATCGGCGGCGGCGAGCTGCTCGCGCGCGTGCTGCACGATCTGGGCCGGCTCGCCGCCGCCCTTGACCATGCGCGTGCCGGCGCGCGAGAGATTGATGCGGGCGTCCATCAACTGCTGAGTCGTCTCGTTGACGGCATTCATTTGCCGCACGGCGATATTCGACAGTTCACCGACGTTGTCGTGAGTCCGCGTGAGCGCCCAGTACCCGAGCGCGGCCGTGACGAGCTGGAATGCGCAGAATGCGATCAGCACGCAGAGCAACCCGGTTGAAACCTTGATTTTGCTGAACATTTTGGGGGACGGATGAGCGTCGATTTATTTAGGGATAACGCTCAGGGTTTACGGCAGATCCGGTGGGGAGCTTGAGTGCGATTCGCGCGGGCGGCGCAGCGGCGCGGTTCGTGACGAACGGAAATGATTGCCGCATCGACACGCCTGCCCAAAAAGCAGAGAATCGTCCACCTCATCCGGCCCCGCGACGTACAGCGGCACGACGCGCCAATCCGGTGTCTCACGGCTTCGCCCGAAGCGTTCAACCGTCTTGACCGACATGAAACACACAATCCCCTTGCTTCTCGCCTGCTTGACGGCAGGCCTGGCCGGATGCGCGCATCTCGACAAACCCGCCACCCATGCGGCAACGCCGGCCGCAGCGCCGACTGCCGCCACCGCCCCTGCTCCGGCCACGCCGCTGTCGGCCGGCGTGCCGTTCGTGCTCGGCCCGCCGTCGGGCGCCGGTGGCCCGAGCGGATTGAGCGGATTGGGCGCCGGCCTCGATCCGTCGAAGGCCAGGATCGTGAAGGCATGGGCCGAGGCCTTGGTGGCCGACCCGGCCATCAAGGCCTACTTCCTGAACGCCCCGGGCAACCCCGGCGACACGCGCCGGCTGGCCTTGATGCGCGCCTTGGGCATGCTCAACGGCATGGAACGCATTTCGCCGGACGATCGCGAACAATTGCTGCGCATTTCGCAGCGCGCCATCGACAATGCGCCGGCCGATTGCGGCGGCAGCAAGAACCTCATCGCGGTAATCGCGCGCTACCTGTCGTTGAATTCGGAGAGCGACGCCGCGCTGCGAGCGCAGTTGGATGCGATCAGCCATATGCTGCACGAGGCAACGCAAACCTCACCCGCACCGCAAATCACGCCGGCCCAGCGCCTGCAGGGCCAGCTCGCCGTTTCCGCGTCGATCGCGGCGGCGCTGAAGCAGAACCCCGACGCCGCCAACGATCTCGCGTTGCTGATGAGCGGCAAGCAGGCCACGATGTCGCCCGTGGCCTGGTGCAAGGCAACCCGCGTCTATCGCAATGCGCTTGTCGCGACGCCCCAGCCGGCCCGCGACTGGGCGTTTCTCGCCGGGCTCGACGATCAGAAGCGCTTGATCGCGCTGATGCTGGCGCTGCCGAAGGCTCCGGCAGCGGCTGCTCCGGCGCCGGCTCCGCGTTGACGTGATGCTCGGAGGCGGTCAACACCACGACCGCCCCGCCCCCTCACGCCGGCAACGCGAACTGCGTCACCGCCTCCCGCAACACCTCCGCCTGATCCTTCAACGAATGTGCCGCCGCCGCGGCCTGCTCGACCAGCGCCGCGTTCTGCTGCGTGACCTGATCCATCTCGCCCACCGCGCGGTTGACCTGCTCGATGCCGGTGCTCTGCTCGGTCGCGGCCTGGCTGATCTCGCCGAGGATCTCGTTGACGCGCTTCACCGATTGCACGATCTCCTGCATCGTCGAGCCGGCGCGCGACACAAGCGTCGCGCCTTGCTCGACGGTGGTGGTCGAGGTGTCGATCAGCGATTTGATCTCCTTGGCGGCCGACGCCGAGCGCTGCGCCAGCGAGCGCACCTCGGCGGCCACCACCGCGAAGCCGCGCCCCTGCTCGCCCGCGCGCGCCGCTTCCACCGCCGCATTGAGCGCGAGGATGTTGGTCTGGAACGCGATGCCGTCGATCACGCCGATGATGTCGGCGATCTTGCGCGAGCTGTCGGTGATCTCGTCCATGGTGCGCACCACGTCGCCCACCACGTCGCTGCCGCGCGTCGCCACCTCGGCCGCCTGGCCCGCCAGCGCGGCGGCCTGCGAGGCGCTCTCGGCGCTCTGCCGCACGTGCGAGGTGATCTCGTCCAT
Source organism: Burkholderia sp. 3C (assembly GCF_054589155.1). Taxonomy (NCBI): domain Bacteria; kingdom Pseudomonadati; phylum Pseudomonadota; class Betaproteobacteria; order Burkholderiales; family Burkholderiaceae; genus Burkholderia; species Burkholderia sp. 3C. The sequence goes on along the minus strand of NZ_BAAILN010000112.1, from coordinate 95,797 downwards.
GCTCGATGCGGTTTCCACCAGCGCGGCGGCCTGCTGCTCGGTGCGCTGCGACAGGTCGGTATTGCCGGCGGAAATCTCGGTCGCGCCCACGTTGATGTTTTCGGTGCCGAGCCGCACGCGCGACACCATGTCGATCAGCCCGGCCTGCATGCTGTGCAGCGCATGCAGCAGGCTCGCGCGATCGTCGCGTTGCAGCGTGACGTGCGCCGTCAGGTCGCCCTGCGCGATGCGGCGCGCCGTATCGACGGCCGATTCGAGGTTGCCGCCGAGGCTGCGCCGCACGCTGCGCAGCACGAACACCATCAGCACGGTGGACACGATGCCGAGCGCGCCCGAGGCGGCGAGCCAGAGCAGCACGTCGTGAATCATCGCCGCGCGGATGTCGTCCATGTACATGCCGGTCACGATGTACCAGTCCCACGGCGCGAAGCGGCGCACCACGCTCGATTTCTCGACCGGCGCGTCGGCGCCGGGCTTCGGCCACAGGTAGCCGACATAGCCAACCTCGCCCGGCCCGTTGCCGGCCTTGACGATGTCCACGAACAAATGCGCGCCGTTCGGATCGGTGAAGCTCGACAGATTCGTGCCGTTCAGCTTGGGCTTGATCGGATGCATGATCATCACCGGCTGCGAATCGTTGATCGAGATATAGCCGTCGCTGCCGTAGCGCATCGCGCCGATCGCGTCGAGCGCGCGGTGCTTGGCCTCGTCCTCGCTGATCGCATGCTGCTGCGACTGCTTGTAGTAATAGTCGGCCACGCCATAGGCCTCGCTGATCAGCGAAGCCAGCGCATCGCGGCGGCCGTCGAGCATCGTCTGGCGCGCGTGCCACGCGCCGAATCCCGCGATCAGCAGCAGGCCGATCCAGAGGATCCCGATCATCGACGTCAGTTTCCGGTTCAGGGTGAAGGAATGCATGGGATGAATGTCCGCCGTCGGGTCGTCTGGTCGTCGTGTGGTCTTCGCCGGCCGCGTGCGCGTGCCGGCTCCTGTCTTGACGGCACACGCGGCGCGCCGGCGCAGGCGGGAATTCCCTGAGAGATGCGCTGAAAACCCTTGATGGGCGCGATTTTGGCGGGGAATCATCTGATCAATCGCGGGCCGGTATATCGGCCGGCCCGCGCGGGGCGGGGCGCCTGCCCGACGCTGCGAGGCACGAACGGAGCGCTCTTCCCGCCATGCTCGCAACGATCAGGGCCGGCGAACCCGGCGTCGAGTTGTGGCCGAACTACGCCTGCAACTGCGCGGAAATCTGCCGCGACACATCACGCAGTTGATCGAGATACCGCTCCACGACCAGATCGACCGTCAACGCCGACGAAAACCACGTCAGCCCGATCGACGCGATCACGAAATCGTTCGCGATCACCGGCACCGCGAGCGTGCCCGACACCGGGCGCACCGTGGCGTCGCGCAGCGCATAGCCGCGCTGGCGGGTGGCGTCGAGCATCGCCTGCACGGCTTCGCGGTCCTGCGCGAGATGATCTTCGGGATGATGGCTCTGGCGCACGATCTCCAGCAGCATGGCCTGCTCGTCGGCCGAGCAGAACGCGAGATAGGCGCGGCCGAGCGCGCGCGAAACCAGGCTCAGGCGCATGTTGATCGACGAGTGCAGCAACGAGAGCGGCGAATACGGAATCGTGCTGTAGCGCACCACCAGCGCATCGACATCGAGCATGCCGACGGCGATCGGCCATTTGATCTTCTCGGTCAGCGCGCGCACCAGCGGCCCGGCCACCTCGACCACGCGCGGCACGTGGTGATACCCCGAGTTCAGCGCGTTGACGCCATCGAGCAGGCGATATTCGCCGGGCCGTGCGCCGCGCGCGACCAGCCCCAGCTCTTCGAAGGTGCGCAGCAGCCGCACCAGCGTCGGCTTCGGCAACAACGTCGACTGATGCAGGCCGTCGAGCGTCGAAATCGGCATCTGGTTCAGCGCGCGCAGCAGGGTGATGGCCCGTTCTACTGCGCGGATCGACGAATCGCGTTCCGCCATCGTGTCAACCCGGTGTGTGCCCGGCAGCTTTCGCGCGCGAGCCTTGATGAAGCGAGGGATTATCCGCGAAAACGCCCGGACGATCTCGGTTTGCCGGCACGCGCGCCGTCAAGCCATCAGCCCGAGCGCGCCCTTGCGCAGCAGCGACTGATCCGAGCCGACCACGAACCACGACGCCCCCATCCGCGCGAATTCCTCGCGCTCGCGCGCGTCGCCGAGCGCGACGCCGCCGATCTTGCCCGCCGCGCGCGTGATGGCGAGCACGTCGACGGTCGCCTGCATGACTTCGGGCGCGCGCGCATCGGTCAGGCCGAACGAGAGTGCGAGATCGGCGCGGCCGACGAACAGGCCGGCCACCCCGTCCACCCCGGCAATCTCCTGCGCGGCCGCGCAACCGGCGCGACTCTCGATCTGACACATGACGGCCGTGCCGTTGCCCGCCTCGACGGCGTTCTTCATCGTCATCGAGCCGTATCCCGCGAAGCGCGGCGAGCTGGAAAAACCGCGTTCGCCGTTCAGGAAGCGGGTGCGGGCGACCAGGCGGCGCGCGTCGTCCGCGGAATCGACGTGCGGCACGAGCAGGCCCGACACGCCCAGATCGAGCGCGGACTGGACGGTCGCGGGTTGAATGTCTGGAATCCGAACGAACAGCGGCAAGCCGACCGAGCGCGCGGCGATCACCATGATGTCGAGCGTGGCGCGATCGAACGGCGCGTGCTCGGCGTCGACGACCGCGAAATGTAGGCCGGCTCCGCCGAGGATTTCGACGATTTGCGGCGCGCCGGTTTTGACGAACGTGCCGATCTGATGCGTGGAATCGTGCATGACGATAAGGCCTGGAAAAAAGAGGTGAAGAAGCGCAGCCCGCGATCAGCGCAGGGCCGGCGCGACGGCGCCGCGCCGGCTCGCGCGTTCCATCGCGTAGGCGGTGGCGCCGAGCAGCAGCAGGCACAGCGCGGGCAGCAGCATCGCGTAGCCGGCGTGGCCGAGCGTCTTGCCGATCCAGGGCATCGCGTTCTGCGCGAGAAAGCCGCCGAAGTTTCCGATGCTGCTGATGGCGGCGAGGCTGGTGGCGGCGCGCCGGCCGCTGAAGTATTTCGACGGCAGCGACCAGAAGCACGGCAGCAGCAGCGAAGTGCAAGGCGTGCCGAGCACGAGCGCGATATAGCGATACACAGGATCGTCCACCAGCATGCTGACGAAGAACGCCACGCAACCGATCACGCCGATCGTGGTGGCCGCCCGGCGCACCTGGCTGTCGCGCTTGAGCCGGCGCGGCACGGTCAGCAACAGCACCGAGGTCAGCGCCCACGGCAACATCGTCAGCAAGCCGTTGAGCGAGCTGGACACGCCGAAGCCGCGAATCACGGTCGGAAGCCAGTAGATGACGCCATAGAGCGAGGTCAGCAGCAGCGTGTAGCCGAGCGCGAACACCATCACGATGCGATCGCCCAGCACGCTCAGGACCGTGCCTTCATGGTTCGTGGAAGGCGCTTCGTCGAGCACCATCCTCGCCAGGCGGCTGCGATCGGCGGGTTCGAGAAAACGCGCGGTCTCGATGCTGCGCGGCAGGCACAGCAGCACGATCGGCGCGAGCACGAGGGCGAATACGCCCGTCACGATGAACACCCACTGCCAGCCCGCGTGATTGAACGTGCCGTCGAGCGACAGCAGCAGGCCGCCGAACGCGGAGCCGAGCATGTTGCCGAGCGCGCTGCCCAGCGTGAGCAGCGCGACGGCGCGCACCTGGTAACGGCGCGGCAGCCACACGGTCAGGTAATAGACCACGCCCGGATACAGCCCCGCTTCCGCCGCGCCCACCAGAAAGCGCAGCGCCGCGAACATCGAACCCGAACTCGTATAGGCCAGCAGCACCGTGGCGATCCCCCAACTCAGCATGATGCGGAAGATCCATTTCGGCGCACCGAAACGATGCACGCCGAGCGCGCTCGGAATTTCGAAGATCAGATAGCCGATAAAGAACAGCGACGACGCAAGGCCGTAGGCGGTCTCGGTCAGGCCGATCTGGTGCACCATCTGCAGCTTCGCGAAGCTGACGTTCATCTTGTCGACGACCGACACCAGATACGTCACCATGATCAGCGGCATGATCCGCCACCAGACTCGCCGGATCAGGCGCTCGTCGTACTCGGCCACGGGTTTGGCCGTCTCGGCCTGCGAAATAGTCATGTCTCCTCCAACGGGGCGTTCTGTTTGCGCAGCGCGCTCTCCCCACGGCGGGCAATACTACGCGCCGCCCATTTCGGCCACCAGCGTGAAATCCCCCGATTCCGCACCGCGAAATCCTGCTGCACCACGGCAACGGCGAGCCGGGCTTTCGGCTCCTGACATTTCGCCCTGCGAAATGTTGTCGAAACGCGCTTGGCTCGCCGCGGCGCGCATGAAAATATTCGTCGCGTAAAACCGGCCGTACATCAAACCGCAAACCGCGCACCGGCTCGCTTACCGCACCGCCCGTCGTGAACGGGGCGGCATAACAGGAGGAGACATCATGAAGAAATCGATGACGTGGTTGGTGGGCGCCGCCGCGTACGGCGTCGCATGCAGCGCGTTCGCCCAGAGCAGCGTGACGCTGTACGGCATCGTGGATGCCGGCTATCGCTATCTCAGCAACGCGGGCGGCAAATCGCAATCCGCCATCGCGGGCGGCAACGAGAGCGCGTCGCGCTTCGGCCTGACCGGCAGCGAGGATCTCGGCGGCGGCTATCGCGCGGTCTTCACGCTGGAAAACGGCTTCACGACCACCACCGGCGCGCTGCAGGCCGGCCTGTTGTTCGGCCGCCAGGCTTACGTCGGGCTTGGCACGCCTTTCGGCACGATCACGCTGGGCCGCCAGTATCTGACGCTGTCGAGCTATCTCGGGCCGTTCGAAGCCGGCACCGACTGGGCGGCGCGCGGCGCGGGCTGGGGCTATCACCCGGCCGGGCTCGACGATGTGGACGGCACCGAGCGCGCGAACAACGCGATCAAGTACGTCAGCCCGCGCTATCGCGGCCTGCAGGTCGGCGCGACGTACAGCCTGGGCGGCGTCGCGGGCGCCGCGACGCGCAACGAGATCATGTCGGCCGGCGCCGACTACGCGCAGGGGCCGTTCAAGATGGCGGCCGCCTGGATGTATGTGAAGAATCCGAATTACGCGCTGTTCGGCAACAACGCCACCAGCAGCGCGACCGGGAACAACTTTACGAGCCCGATCTTCAGCGGCTATGCCACGGCGCGCTCGCAGCAGGTGCTCGGCGCGGGCACGTCGTACGACATCGGCCGGTTCACGCTCGGCGCGATCTACACGAATACCCGGTTCGCGGGCCTCGGCGCGACGGCCGTGGCGGGTGCCGCCCTGCCCTCCGGCGAAGCCGGCAAGAGCGTGACGTTCAACACCGGCGAGGCGAACCTGAAGTACCGGCTGACACCGGCGCTGCTGCTCGGCGTGGCTTACGCGTATACCCGCGCCAGTTCGTTCAACGGGCAAAGCGGTGCGAGCTATCAGCAGTGGAATCTCGGCGCAGACTACTCGCTGTCGAAGCAGACCGACCTCTATGCCGTGCTGCTGCATGAAAAAGCCGGCGGCTTCGATTCGACCGGGCACCGCGCCGTGGCCGCCATGTTCGGCACCACGGCCTCGGCCAGCGACGCGCAAACCGGCTTCACGGTCGGCATCCGCCACATGTTCTAGCGGTTCCTGTTTGAGAGCCCGGCCAGGCCGGGCGTGACGAAGCACCTTGCATTTGAATGGAGACGACATGCGTTCCACGCAACCCTCAACGCCCGGCCAGCCCGGCCAATCCGGCCAGACCGTGAAGCTGTTCGATTCGCACGCGCACCTCGTGGCGGACGACCTTGCGCGCTACCCGCGCAATCCGATGAAACGCTCGCCCAATGCGCCGCCGCGCCTGCCGGGCGTGATCGGCCTGCCGGGGGGCCATCACGGCACGAATCCGATCAACGAAGTGCCCGATGTCTCGCGCATGTTGCCGTGGATGCGCGAGGCGGGCGTGGTCGAAGCCGTCGCGGTGCAGAAGCGCATGGTTTACCGTTTCGACAACAGCTACATCCTCGATTCGTCGGATGCCCATCCGGAGCTCTTTTCCGCCGTCGTGATTCTCGATGCCGAGGACGAAAGCACGCCCGCGCTGGTGCGCCGCTACGTCGACCGGCACGGCCTGGCCGGCGTGCGCCTGTTCGGCGGACGCGAGCCCGACGGCACCATGCCGTGGCTGGAATCGCCGCGCGCGCTGGAAACCTGGGCCGCCGCGAACGAACGCGGGATCGTCATGGATATCGAAGTGCTCGCCGCGGGCGGCGGCGGCCCGTCGGTGCCGACCCTCATCGCGCTGGCGCGGCGCTTCCCGAATTTGCGCGTGGTGCTCGACCACATGCTCGAACCGGAAGCCGAGGACGAGAACTTCGGTTTCGACGAACGCTTCGTGCCGCTCGCCGCCGAGCCGAACATCTACTTCAAGTTCACCTCGATCAATCTCGACATCTATCGGGAAACCGGCACGCCCGCCGACCAGGCGCTGCGCAGCGCGGTCGACATGTTCGGCGCGCACAAGATCATGTGGGGCTCCGATATCGGCACCTCGTCGGGCACCTATCAGGACATGGTGCAACGCATGCTCGACGCCACGGCGCTGCTCACCGAAGCGGAACGCCATGCGGTGTTGTACGAAACCGGCAAGGCCGTGTTCGTGAAGGGCGGCTTGCGCGCGTGATGCGGGCCGGAAAGGACAAGGAGAGCTCAATGTTTATCGATCCGGCGACCACGCCCGGCTTCAAACGCACGCTGTTCAATGCCATCGTCGCGCCGCGTCCGATCGGCTGGATCAGTACGATCAACAGCCAGGGGCAAGTCAATCTCGCGCCGTTCTCGCACTTCAATCTCGTCTCGACGGCGCCGCCCGTCGTGATGTTTTCGTGCAACGCACCGGCCGACCGGCACGAAAAGGACACCGTCACGAACATTCGCGAGACCGGCGAGTTCGTGACGAATCTCGTGTCATGGGCGTTGCGCGAACCGATGAACATGAGTTCGATCGACGCGCCCTACGGCACCGACGAGTTCGAGCTGGCGGGCCTGGAAAAAGCGCCGAGCGTGATGGTGAAGCCGCCGCGCGTGGCCGCCTCGCCGGCCAGCATGGAGTGCCGGCTGTTGCAGATTCTGGACATCGAGCCGACCGGCCCCGGCGAGACCTTCAGCCGGGTGGTGTTCGGGCGCATCGTGGGCGTGCATCTGGACGAGCGCTTCGTGGGCGCGGACGGCCGCTTCGACACCGTGCTCGCCGAACCGCTGACGCGCCTCGACGGCAATCGCTACGCGACGGTCGGCAAACTCGACGAACTGGGCCGCCCGAGCCCGCGCAATGCTTGATATTCGATCAATAAGGATTCCAACATGACTCTCTCCACGGATGCCGGCGTGCGCAGCACCGCCGTCTACGATCTTTCGCCGGGTGCTGTGGCGCGCGGCCAGAACTTCTTCGTGCAATGGCTGCAAGGCGACGGCGCGACGTTCGACGCGAACAGCCCGCGTGAAATGATGCTGCTGCTTCCCGAGGACGGCGCGGAAGTCAGCGTCGGCGGTGGCCCGGTGCAGGCCGTGCCGGGGCGCAGCATCTGCGTGGTGCCGGCGGGCGCGGTCAGCGTGCGGCCCGCGAACGGCGGCCGCGCGGTGCTGCTCGCGTCGTCGCGGCCGGACCTGGCGGCCGATGCCGCGTGCAATGCGGCCGATTACGCGGTGCCCGATACGCGCATCGCCGCCAGCGAAGCCGGTTATCGGCGCACGCACGGCGCGGGCGAATTGCAGGTGATCGAAATCGACCGCATCACGCCGCCCGCCGACAAGCCCCGGCTCAAGATGCTGCAAACCGACACGCTCAGCATCAACTGGGTCGAGTACCAGGACGCGCGCGACCGCTCGAAACTGAGCCCGCACAGTCACACGGATTTCGAACAGGGGTCGCTCGCCATCGAAGGGCATTTCATCCATCACCTGCGGGTGCAATGGGGCCCCGACGCGAACGCGTGGCGCGACGACGAGCATCTGTCGGCCGGCCCCGCTTCGATGGTCACCGTGCCGGTGCAACTGATTCACACCACGGAAGGCGTGGGCGACGGCCGCCATCTGCTGATCGATGTGTTCTCGCCGCCGCGCCATGACTTCATCGGCAAGGGCTGGGTCGCGAACGCGGGCGACTACGTTCGCGATTGATTCGCAAGACGAATCATGACAAGCCACGGCGTGCGTGCATCAAGCATCGGCGGGCGTCGCGCGCAGCCGGGCGAGCGCCAGCACGGCGCGCATCAGCGGCGCGTCGACGCCGAGCCGCACCGCGCATTCGAGCGGCGCGCCGAGTATCGCGTCGAGTTCGAGCGCGCGGCCGGCTTCGAGGTCTTGCAGCATGGAGGTCTTGACCGCGCCGAGCGCGCGCGTTTGCGCGATGCGCTGCGCAACGTCGATATCGAGGGCCAGCCCCGCCGCCTTGCCGATGGCCAGGCACTCGTTCATCAACTGCTCGTAAGCGTGACGCGTATGCGCGTCGTCGAGCAGGCGGTCGGTGCTCGCCTGGGTCAGCACGCTCAGCGGATTCGAGCATGCGTTGCCGAGCAGCTTGATCCACAGGTCGCGCCGGATGTCATCGCTCGCGGTGGTGGGCAGGCCGGCCTCGGTGAAGACTTCGGCCCACTCGGCGGCGCGCGCGCTGACACCGCCGCACGGCTCGCCGAGCGTGATGCGGCCGCCGCTGTGATGGTGCACGACGCCGGGCGCGGGCGCGCTGCACGACGCCATGACGCTGCCGCCGAGCACCTGGGCGAACGGCAGCGCCGCTTCGATGCCGCCGTGCGGATCGACGCTCGCCAGCCGCAACCCATGCAGCGGGTGGCCGGGCGCGAGGCAGTACCACCACGGCAGGCCGTTGCCGACCGGCAGCACGATGGTGTCAGGACCGATCAGCGGTGCGAGCGACGCGGCGAGCGCGGGCAACGCGTGCGCCTTGAGCGCGATCACGACGAGTTCTTGCGCGCCCAGTTCGGCGGCGTGCGCGCACGCGCTCACCGCGACGCTGCGTTCGGATTCGCCGGGGCACGTATAGCGCAGGCCGCGCGAGGCGATCGCGTCGAGCGTTTGGCCGCGCGCGAGCACGGACACGCGATGGCCGGCGAGCGCGAGGCGGGCCGCGAGATGGCCCCCGATCGCGCCTGCGCCGACGATGGCGATGCGGCGCGCGGTGTGGGAATGGACGTTCATGGCAAGCGTTTCAGGTGGGTTGGCGTTCGCTCATTGTCGCCGCAGGCCTTTGGCCGCAAGTTCGCTTTCTGCAAGCTTTTCTCCAGGCGGAATCCGCCGCTGCCGATGGCGCGAGCGTTCCGCATGACTGCATCACTTATGAGGAATACCGACGATGTCGATTGACAGTGCGACAGTCCGGCGCGTCACCGCGCAACTCTACGAGCGCTCGCTCAAGGCGATTCCCGCCGATACGCGGGCGTTCCTGCAACAGGCGTCCGAGCGGGAGACCCACCCCACCGGCCGCGCGACGCTGAAGATTCTCGTCGAAAGCGCCGATGGCGCGCGCCGCGACGATTCGCTGGTGTGCAGCGACGTCGGCATTCCCACCTACAGCGTCAAGGTCGGCACGCGCGTGCAATTCGACGGCCCGGTGCGCGCGGCGATCCGCGACGGCTTTGCCGACCTGGCGGCGTCGATCTCGCCGCCGATCCTCAAGATGGTCACCAACCCGCTGACGCACGAACGCGGCTACGCGGGCAAGGACATGCCGATCGTCAGCTTCGACCTGATCGACGACGCCGACTACGTCGACATCGTGTGCTCGCCGAAGGCGATGGGCACGGGACGCTGGGAGGCGATCGAGGCGTTCGTCTACCCGACCCACGATCAGATCGAGCGCTTCGTGCTCGACACGATGTTGCGCGCCGGCTCGCAGCCGTGCCTGCCGCTGGTGATCGGGGTGGGCATCGGCGGCACGTTCGATTACGCCGCGCGTCTCGCGAAGGAGCAGATGCTGCGGCCGTTCGGGCAGACCAACCCGGAGCCGACGCTCGCGAAGATGGAGCAACGCCTGCTCGATGCGGTCAATGCGATGGGATTCGGGCCGATGGGCACCGGCGGCGACACCAGCGCGATGGCCGTGCATATCGATTACGCGGCGAGCCACGGCTTCGTGCCGATCGCGGTCTGCTTCAACTGCTGGATCAACCGCCGCACGGCCGCGCGCATTCACGGCGACGGCCGCGTGGAATTCCTGGAGGGCGGGCAATGAGTCGCATGCACGATCTGACACTGCCGCTGCGCGCCGAACAGGTGCTCGATCTCCAGCTCGGCGACATGGTGCGGCTGTCGGGCGAGATCACCGTGAGCATCGGTTTGCCGACGCACAAGCGGCTCGCCGAGTCGATCGACAATGGCACGCCGTTGCCGGTCGATCTGCACGGCAGCGCGTTCTTTCATCTGAGCACCTACGTGAACGAAACGGCCGACGGCCCTGAAGCGCTCTACCTGAATCCGAGCACCAGCACGCGCTACAACGCGTGGATGCCGACGCTGATTCGCGGCCTCGGCGTGCGGCTGGTCGGCGGCAAGGGCGGCCTCGACGACGCCAGCGCCGCGGCGCTGCGCGAATGCGGCTGCGCCTACCTGTCGTTTCCGGGCGGCGGGCTGAACCTGCTGTCGCGTGCGTTGCGCCGCGTGGTGGCGATGCACTGGACCGAATACATCTCGCAGTTCCGCCTGCTCACGCTCGACGTCGAGCAACTGGGGCCGGCGACGGTCGCGATCGACGCACGCGGCAACAGCCTCTACGCGCAATTGCACGAGCAGGCCGTGGCGCGCATGCCGGACATCGTCGGGAAACTCGGCCATCGTTGAGCGGCCGTCGAACCGGTTGTTGTGCGCCGCTTCGTGCCGTGTCGCACCGCTACGCAACGGCGTTCGCGGCACGACGTCCGGCTTGCAACAGCGGCGCTTACGCCGGATTCGGCTGCTTCGTGCACAGCCCCTGCACGAAGAACCCGTCGCCGTTCGGCTCGTCGGTGTAATAGATATTGGTGGACGACACCGGCAGGAACACCATCGTGCTCTGCACCTGCTTGCCGTTCGACACGTTCGGCAGCAAGCCGGCCATCAGGCCGTTCACACCGGCGGCATAGGTCGGCGTGGTGGTCGAGGCGGCGGCGTTGAACGTGCTGTTCAGGTTCAGCGTCATCGGGCTGGCGCTGGTGCCCGACGGCGTGAGCGTGGTGCCCGAGATCGTGACCGTCGACGCGATGATGTTGCCGAGCAACTGATCGTTGTCGTTGGTGTTCGGCTCCGAGCACACCCAGCGGCCGTCGTAGCTGCCGCTCGTCAGCGCGGCGGTGGTTTGCAGCACCCACGAGCCGGTGCGCACGGTGCCGCTGCTGTTGACGTTGGCCTGGTCGAGCAAGATGGTGTTGTTGCCGCCGCTGGTGCTGACGAACATGCGGCCGATCGGCAGGCCGTTGACGGCCATGTCGAACGCGCCCGGGTAGGTGGTCTGGTCCGGATCGACGCTGACGGTGCCGGTATCGGCCACGTTCGGGTTCTCGTCGTCCATGCAGGTGTTCGAATACGGCGCGCCCAGGCAGACGCGCAGCGAGCCGTCGGCGTTGATGCGCATCTGGCCGGAATTCACGTCCTGCGTGCCGACCGGCACGCCGTTCGACGCATAGTCGCCCGACAGCTTGATGAAGCTGTAGGTGCCGGCCAGGCCCGCCACGGTGGTCACGCCGTTGTTCGAGGCGCTCACCTGGCCGGCCAGCAGGCCGCTGCCCGCCGACACGTTCGGCACGTTGCTGAGTTGGCCGCTCAATACCCCGTGATTGGCCGCATCGGCGCTCACCGTGAACTGCATGCCCACCGCGCTCGCGCCGGCCGACAGCGTGGCCGGCACGGTGCCGCTCGCCTGGAAGCCGCTCACCACGTAGTTGCCGTTGGTCACGGTGTAGCTGCCCACCAGCTTGCCCGACAGGCCGAACTGCGAGCTGACGAAGGTGGTGGTCACCTGGCCCTTGGCGGGCGCGTCGATCTGCACCGAGATCGTGTCGCCGAAGCTGACCGAGCCGATGTAGGTCTGCTGCGCGGCCAGCGGCTGCGCGGTAGCGGCGGTGCCGCCCGTGGAGCCACCCGAGCCCGAGGTCACGCCCGACGTGCCGCCCGAATTGGCAGTCGCCCCCGAATTGTCGTCGCCCCCGCCCCCGCAGGCCGTCAGCACTGCGCACACCCCGAGGCAAATCCAAGTCTTTTTCATATTGGTCTTTCGTTCCAGATTAAAAACCGTGGCGCTCACTCGCCGTTCCTATTGCCCGCTTTGAATCGCATTGCTTTCAATACGTAATCATTGCGGAATCGTTTTCGCCGAATTTGATTTATTTCGCATGGCATCGACGTTGTGGCATTCTGCGGAGTCGCAAATCGAGACGCATGATCAAAATGCGTCATGACAAAGCAGAGAAATCGCCACGCACGCCAGGATGCGGGCCGGGTCGGGGGATCGATGGCATTACGGGAAGTGAAAACGGGCAAGCCGGACGCGCTCGAAGGGCTGCTGGCCGGGTTTTACGACGCGGTGCTGGAGCCGGATGCCTTGCTGGGCGCGCTCACCGCGTTCGACAACTGGATCGGCAGCAGCGTGGCCCATATGGTGGGCTGGGATCGCGTGACCGGCGCGGCGCCGATCAGCATCATGACGCGGCCCGAATTCCTGCCGGCCGGCGACGCTTATGCGAATTACTACGGCCATATCGATCCGCGCCGACTGCTCGCGCAAGCGCGGCAAGTGGGCGAAATATTCAGCTGCGAAGATTATTTCGACGCGCGCTTCGTCTCGCGCAACGAGTTTTATCAGGATTTACTGATTCCATTCGGCGTCCGTTATGTGCTCGGCAGTTGTGTGTATCGCGAAGGCGGACTCGATGTTTATCTGGTCTTCAATCACGCGGTGGGGCAGCCGTCGTTTTCACCGATGCAACGGCAGGCGGTCGGACGCCTGATGCCGCACCTGCGCCAGACCATCCGCCTGATGATGCGCAACGCGTCGTTGCGGGCCGGCATCGCTTCGGGCGAGGCCGCGCTCGACGCGCTCGGGCAAGGTGTGATCGCAATCGATTCGCACAACGGCATCGTGTTCTGCAATCGCGGGGCGGAAGCCTGGCTCGGCAGGCAGCGCCAGGTCGAGACGGCCGGGCGCCGGCTCGAATCGACCGGCGCGTGGAGCCCGGCGCTCGGCGACGCGATCGCCCGCGTGCGGCTGGCCCACCACCCCGTCAGCCTCACGGTGCGCACCGGCCGGGACGTCTGGCACCTGAGCGTGCTGCCGATGCCCCACGCCGGCCGCACCCCGCACCCGCTCGCCGCGCGGCCGCTGCTCGCGCCGCTGCGCGCCGACCTGATGATCACGGTGCGGCACGCCGAGCGCGAGGCCGCCGCCAGCGAGGGCCAACTGGCGCAATTGTTCGGGCTGACGCCCGCCGAGGCGCGGCTCGCGCATGCGCTGGCGCGCGGGCTGTCGCTCGACGAATTCGCGGCGTCGGCGGCGATCACCGTCACCACGGCCCGCAATCAACTGCGTGCCGTGCTGTCCAAAAGCGGCCACCGCCGGCAGCAGGATTTCGTGCGCGCGGTGTCGTCGCTGCCGGCCTTCGGCGACGCCTGAGCACCGCCTCGTTCGCATAACCGCGCGTCATGCGAAGCGCAAGAGAAAGCACGTTGACGCTGTTTTTCGGCCCTTCGAACCGGACAGCAGCTCGGAAGGCGGGACCGGCCGGGATGCCTGGCTGCGCCGCCCCCCACGTCAAAACGTGTGCTGCATGCCCACGCCGAGCGTGTTGCCGGTGGGGTTGCCGCTGAGTTTGTCGTAGGAATACACGGCATACACGAAGGTGCGCCGCGACAGCACGTATTCGTAGGCCAGACTCGCCGTGTTGCGCACGTCGCTCTGGTCGAGCGGCTTGCTGTGCGCGGTGCGCGCCCATTCGGCGAGGATCAGGTTGGTGGGCGTGAGCCGCACCGTGGCGCCCAGTTCGTAGGTGTGCGAACCGGTTTGCGCGCTGACGTTGCTGGTGGTTTGCGCGGCGGCGTACAGCTTCACGTATTTCGTGTCGTAGGCCGCGCCGGCCAGGTACAGGTACTGATCCGAACTCGGCGCCACCACCGCCGTGCGCACGCGCTGCGCCGTGAACACGGCCGTCAGCGGCCCGCTCGCGTAGGTCAGGTGCAGGCCGAAGTTGTCCTTGCCCTGGTGGCCGGTGGTGCTGCTCACGCCGTAGATCGCCGTGGCAGTCAGCCCGCCCAGGTTCGGCGAGACGTATTCCACCGCGTTGTCCCACACGGTGTCGCCGATTTCCGTGTTGTCGTAGGTCGTGGTGTACGACTGCACGATCAGCGGCGAGAACACCACCGACGAGCCGAACGGGTTCACCAGTTGCTGGTTGATGTAGGTGGGGTTGGTCTGCTCGCCGAGCTTGACGGTGCCGAAGCGCGCCGAACTCAGCCCCACGTAGGCGTTGCGCGAGAACAGGCCGTCGGTGGTGTTGCGCCCCATCTGCCCGGTGTTCGGCCGGAAGAAGCTCTCCAGCGAGAAGATCGCCGCATTGCCGCCGCCCAGTTCCTCGCGGCCGCGAATCCCCCAGAACGAGGTGGTCATGCCGCCGCCGCCGACCTGCGCGGTGCTGGCCTTCGAGGTGCTCAGTTTCGAGGTGTCCACGTACATGCCGATCAAGCCGTACATCTGCACCGAGCCCGAGGCGGTATCGAGCGCGGCGGCCTTCGCGGCGCTGTAGTCCTCGGCATGCGCCGCGCCGCTCAGGCCGGCGATCAGGATTCCGAACCATGCCGGGTGCGGGCGGGCGTGGCGCGCGCGGCGGGCAGCCGCAGCCAGGGGTGCGTTCATGACGAAAGTCTCCAATATGGTTTTTTATGAAGCGAGTTGCGCCGCCACCTGCGCCAAGCGCGGGCGGACGGGTCATGCCGTTCAGGGGATGCCCGGGCGTCGCGCCCGGGCCAATGCATCAGGACATCGAAGGAACCGGCCGCTCAGGCCGCTCAGGCCGATCGGCGGCGGGCCATCTCGGCGTTGAGCTTGTCGCGATCGAGCTCGCGCTCCCAGGCCGACACGGCCAGCGTGGCGACGCCGTTGCCGATGGTGTTGACGATCGCCAGGCCGGTGCCCATGAAACGGTGGATGCCGAGGATCAGCACCATGCCCGACACGGGAATCAGCGGGAACACCAGCAGCGTGGAGGTCAGCATCACGAACGCCGCGCCGGCCACGCCGCTCGCGCCCTTCGAGGTCAGCATCGCCACGCCGATCAGCGTGATCTGCTGGATCAGGCTCAGTTCGACGTTGAAGGCCTGCGCGATGAACAGCACCGCCATCGTCAGGTAGATGTTGGTGCCGTCCAGGTTGAACGAGTAGCCGGCCGGAATCACCAGGCCCACCACCGATTTCGAGCAGCCGAGCCGTTCGAGCTTCTCCAGCATCTGCGGCAGCGCCGCCTCCGACGAACTGGTGCCCAGCACGATCAGGATCTCTTCGCGGATATAGCCCATGAAGCGGAAGATGCTGAAGCCGAGCGCGCGCGAGATCAGCCCGAGCACCACCACGATGAACACCGCGAGCGTCAGGTAGAACGCGCCGATCAGCTTCAGCAGCGGCAGCACCGCGCCGATCCCGTAGGTGCCGATGGTGAACGCCATCGAGCCGAACGCGCCGAGCGCCGCCACCTTCATGATGATGTGGACGATGCCGAAGAACGAATGCGCCACCTGGTCGATCAGTTGCGTGAGCCCGCGGCCGCGTTCGCCGAGCGCGGCGAGCGCCGCGCCGAACAGCACCGACACCAGCAGCACCTGCAGCACGTTGCCCGTCACGAACGCGCCCATCACCGAATCCGGAATGATGTGCATCAGGAAATCGACGGTGTTCTGGTGATGCGCGGCGGTGGTGTAGCCGGCCAACGCCTTGGTGTCGAGCGTGGCGGGGTTCAGGTCGAAGCCGGCGCCGGGCTTGAGCAGGTGGCCGCCGATCAGGCCCACCACCAGCGACAGCGTGGACACCACCTCGAAATACAGCATCGCCTTGCCGCCCACCCGGCCGACCTTCTTCATGTCGCCCATGCCGGCGATGCCGGTCACCACGGTGCAGAAGATGATCGGGCCGATCACCATCTTGATCAGCTTGATGAACGCGTCGCCGAGCGGCTTCATCTGCACGGCGAGCGACGGCGCGAAATGGCCGAGCAGCACGCCCAGCGCGATGGCCACGAACACCTGGAAATACAGCGCGCGATAGAACGGCTTGCGGGGGCTGCGGGTGGCGGCGGTCATGGTGGCGCTCTCGCTCATGACGCCACTCCCGTGCGGGACGTCGGCTTGTCGATGCGGGTCATACCTGTCTCCTTCATGGATGCGTCGGCGGCGCGCGTGCGCCGCCGGCCTTGCCTCGTCCGCCGTCTGGCGCGGCGGATCTGCTTGAAACGGGGTCGTACGGGTGAATCGTTCGGCTTACCGGCCGTACAGCCGGAGCGGATTATCGACCAACAGCTTGCGGCGCAGTTCCGGATCGGGACAGAAGCGGAACATCAGGTCCACCAGGCCGCCGTCGTTCGGCATGTCGCGCGTGATGTTCGGATGCGGCCAGTCGGTGCCCCACAGCACGCGGTCGGGCGCGGCCTCGATCAGCGCCTGCGCGAACGGAATCGCATCGTCGAACGGCCGCGTGCCGGCCGACACGCGCTCGCCGCCGCACACCTTGACCCACGCGAGCGGGTTGCGCATCAGTTCGAGCAGTTGTGCGAACGGTTGCTGATCGACGCCGGCCTCGGCGCGCACGCGGCCCATGTGGTCGATCACGAACGGCACCTGGATGCGCGCGATGCGATCGGCATAGGCGACGATGTCCTGCGCGTCGAGGTGCAGCACGACGTGCCAGCCCAGATGCTGAATGCGCTCCAGCACGCGATCGAACACGTCCAGATCGGGCGCGCCGCCCAGGTGCGCGACGAAGTTGAAGCGCACGCCGCGCACGCCGGCCGCGTCGAGGTCGGCCAGCTCGTTGTCGGTCACGCTGCCGTCCACGATCGCCACGCCCATGTAGCGGCCTTCGCTGCGGGCGATCGCGTCGAGCATCGCGGCGTTGTTCGTGCCGTGGCAGCTTGCCTGCACGATCACGCCGCGCGCCAGGCCCAGGAAGTCGTGCAGTTCGACCAGGCGCTCGAACGGCGCGTCGGGCGGCGTGTAGCTGCGGTCCGGCGCGTACGGGAACGCGGCGGCCGGGCCGAACACGTGGCAGTGGGCATCCCAGGCGCCGGCGGGCAACACGTGCGCGGGGCGCACCGGATGGGGATCGGGGGGCAGGCAGGATTTCATCGGCTGTCTCGTGGCTGGCCGCTCGCGGCGGCCGTCGTTCGGGAATGGTGTGCATTGTGGTGGCTCCGCTGCCTCGCTACAATCGCCATACCAAACTAGCTGTTATACACATTCCACATATCTCGATCATGGATCTCCGGCAACTCGACGCATTCGTCCATGTGGCGGAACTCGGCAGCTTCACGCGCGCCGCCAACACGCTGAACACCAACCAACCCGCCCTGAGCCGCCTGGTGCGGCAACTGGAGGTGGAACTGCGCCACACGCTGCTGGAGCGCAACGGGCGCGGCGTGACGCTGACGCCGGCCGGCCAGCGCATGCTGGCGCACGCCAAGGGGCTGTTGCAGCAGGTGCAGCGCGCCTCGCAGGATCTCGACGAACTGCGCGGCACGCTCGGCGGCCATTTCGGCATCGGCATCACGCCGAGCTTCGCGCGGGTCGGCACGCTCGAACTGGTGCGGCACTTCCGCGGCACGTTTCCGGGTGCCACGCTGTCGGTTGCGCAGGGGCTGTCCACCTACCTGACCGAGTGGCTGATGATGGGCCGCATCGACGTGGCCGTGCTGTACGACACGTTCGACACGCCCTCGATCGACAAGCGCACGATCCACACCGAGGAGCTGTTCCTGGTCGGGCCGGGCCACGCCGCGCCGGTCGAATCGATCACGCTGCGCGAGATCGTGCGCTACCCGCTGGTGATCCCGGGCCGCATGCACGCGATCCGGCACATGGTGGAGGCCGCCGCCGCCGAGCAGGGCATCCGCCTGAACATCGAACTGGAAGTGGACGGCGTGGCCTCGATCCTCGATCTGGTCAGCGAGGGGATCGGCCACGCGGTGCTGTCGCTGAACGCGATTCCGGCCGACCTGCCGCCCGGCCATTTCCGCCTGACGCGGATCACCGAGCCGACGCTGTACAGCCGCCTCGCGATCGCCACCAGCCGCCGCCATCCGCTGCCGCAACTGGCGCGGCAGGCGATCGCGATGCTCGAGGCGCAGGTGCTGCCGCTCTATGGGGCCACGCGCGGGCGCTGAACGCGCCGCCGCCCTTCTCCGTCTCCGAACCGCCCCAAACGCGGGAAAACACCAATGCCGTGCAGGCGTTTCGACGTTTACTGTATCGATACACTAAATCGATACAGTCGCCGCGTGGCCGTCGCGCCGACCCAATAACCGGCTCGCGCAGCGCGCGGCACCCAGGAGACACCACCATGCAGTCGAATTCCCGCAGACGCTTTCTTCAAACCGCCTCGGCAGCCTCGCTGGCCGCGGCCGGCATCGGCCTGCCGGCCATCGTGCGCGCGCAGGCGCCGATCGCGCTGCGCGTGTCGTCGTCGATGCCGGCCAACGACAACGCCGCGCACTACGTCTGGTATCAGCACCTGGCGGCCAACCTGAAGGCGAGCGTGGGCGATCGCATCCGCATCGATTTCTTCCCGAACAACCAGCTCGGCAAGGAAAGCGACGTGGTGCAGCAGGTCAAGGTGGGCGCGGTGGACATGATGGTGTCCGGCTCGTCGATCTGGGCGACGGTGCTGCCCGAGTTGGGCATGCTCGACCTGGGCTACCTGTTCGACGGCTTCGATCACGTCGGCCGCGCGATGGACCGCTCGGTGGGCGCCTCGTTCGACACGCTGCTGCAACAGCGCGCCGGCTGCTCGGTGGTGGGCTGGGGCTATTCGTTCGGCGGGCGCAACGTGTTCACCAAGAAGCCGGTGCACACGCTGGCCGACATCAAGGGCCTCAAGTTGCGCGTGCTGCCCACGCCGGCGTTCATGGAAACCTTCAAGCTGATGGGCGCGGTGCCCACGCCGATTCCGGTCGGCGAGCTGTACATGGCCGCGCAAACCGGCGTGGTGGACGGCTTCGAGCACGACTGCGCGACGGTGCTGGCCAGCAAGTTCGACGAGGTGGTCAAGTCGTGCTGGGAAACCCAGCACGTGTTCAGCCCGATCGTGGCCGTGATGGGCCGCCGCTCGCTGGCCAAGCTGCCGGCCGACCTGCTGCCCGCGTTCCAGGCCGCGGCCCGCAATGCCACGCTGCAGCAGCGCCAGGCCGCGATCCAGACGGCCGCGCGCGCCGCCGACGCGCTCAAGCAGCGCGGCATGCAGTTCTCGCCGATGTCGGCGGCCGATCGCGCCACCGTGCGCGGCGAGATGCAGGCCAAGCTCTACGCCAGCTTCGCGAAGCAGTATCCGGCCACCGCGCCGCTGTTCCCGGCCATCGCGGCCGCGCGGAGCTGAGTTCATGCGCGCCCTGTCTACCGATTCCACGGCGGCGGCCACGGCTGCCGGCGTCGCCGCCGATGCCGCCACCGCTACCGATGCCGCCAACGCTCCGCCCTCGACGCGGCTCGCGCGCGGCCTGAGCCGCCTGCTGCACGCGATCGAATACTTCTGCGCGGCGGTGCTGGCGGCCGATGTGGCCGTGGTGTTCATCTCGGTCGTGTACCGCTATTTCCTGCACGATCCGGTGGACTGGGCCGAGGAAGTGGCCGGGGCGCTGATGATCGTGCTGGTGTTCTGCGGCGCGGCCACGGTGCTGGCGCGCAGCCAGCACGTGGGCGTCGACCTGTTTCGCGGCATGCTGCCCGCGCGCTTGCAGCCGGTGCTGGTGCAGGCCGGCCACTGGGTGATCGCGGGCGTGGCGGCCAACCTGTGCGTGTCCTCGTACCTGCTGCTGCTCGATTCGTTCGGGCAGATGACGCCGAGCGGCCTGCCCGCCTGGATCAACGTCTATCCGCTGGTGGCGGGCAGCGCGTTCATGGCGCTGTTCGGCTTGGTCAACGCGCTGAACGGCCCGCGCCGCGCGGTGCTGCAGGCGCTGGCCGGCTGCGTGCTGGGCGTGGCCGCGGTGCTGGCCTGGAACGCGCTGGTACCCGCGCACGCGCTGCGGCCCGGCGCGCTGCTGGCGATCGGCTTCTTCGGCGGGCTGCTGCTCGGCGTGCCGATCGGCTTCGTGCTGGCGTTCAGCGCGCTGCTCTACTTCCTCGCCGAGCCGTCGCTGCCGATGCTGGTGTACGCGCAGCAGGTGGTGGCCGGCACCGATCACTTCGTGCTGCTGGCGATCCCGTTCTTCGTGCTGGCCGGCCTGCTGATGGAAAGCAACGGCATGTCGTCGCGGTTGATCGAGCTGCTGCTGCGCCTGTTCGGCCGCGTGCGCGGCGGGCTCGGCCTGATCACCATCATCGCGACCGCGTTCTTCTCGGGCGTGTCCGGCTCGAAGCTGGCCGACATCGCGGCGGTGGGCGGCGTGGTGATGCCGGCCGTGCGCCAGAGCCGCGAGGATCCGAACGAGGCCGCCGCGCTGCTCGCCGCGAGCGCCGTGATGGCCGAGACGATCCCGCCGTGCGTGAACATGATCATCATGGGCTTCGTCGCCAACATCTCGATCGCCGGGCTGTTTCTGGCGGGCGTGGTGCCGGCGGTGGTGCTGGCGGTGGCGCTGGCCGCGGTGGCCGTGATCGCGGGCCGCCGCATCGACCTGGCCGCCGCGCTGCCGAACCCGCGCACCTGGCTGCCGCTGCTGGGCGGCGCGCTGGTCGCGCTGATCATGATCGCGATGATCGGCAAGGGCGTGACCTCGGGCGTCGCCACCTCCACCGAGGTGTCCGCGTTCGCCGTGGTGTATGCGCTGCTGGTGGGCTGGCTGGCGTTCCGCGAACTGACGCCGCGCTCGATCGCCCGCGTATTCGTGCGCTCGGCGTCGATGGCGAGCAGCATCCTGTTCATCGTCGCGGCCGCCTCCAGCGTGTCGTTCGCGCTGACCATCGAGCAGATTCCCGCGCTGGTGTCCGATTCGATGATCGCCTTCGCGCATCAGTACGGCCCGACCATGTTCATCCTGCTGTCGGTGCTGCTGATGATCGTGTTCGGCGCGGTGCTCGAAGGCGCGCCCGCGCTGATCATCTTCGGCCCGCTGCTCACGCCGATCGCGATGCAGCTCGGCATCAATCCGCTGCACTTCGGCACCGTGATCGTGGTGGCGATGGGCCTGGGCCTGTTCGCGCCGCCGATCGGGCTGGGGCTGTTCGCCACCTGCGCGATCACCGGCACCGACGTCAAGGCGGTGGCGCGGCCGATGCTCAAATATCTGCTGGTACTGTGCGCGGCTCTCGTGGTACTGATTCTGGTGCCGTCGTTTTCCCTGTGGTTGCCGACCCGGCTCGGCCTGTAACCGGATTTCACTGTCAGACATGAGCACCATTCAGGATGTCGCCCGCCACGCCGGCGTGTCCGTCAGCACCGTCTCGAACGTGCTCAACGGCCGCACCGACCAGATGCGCCAGGACACGCTGGCGCGCGTGCAGGCCGCGATGGACGCCCTGCAATACCGCCCGAGCACGCTCGCGCGGCAATTGAAGACGGGCCAGACGCCGCTGGTCGGGCTGCTGGTGCCGTCGATCGCCAACCCGATGTACGGCTACATCGCGCGCGAGGTGGAAACGCTCGCGCAGGAGCGCTACGGCCACCGCGTGCTGATCGGCAACACCTATCGCGATCCGCTCAAGGAAGCGTCGTTCTTCGAGGATCTGCTCTCGCAGGGCGTGCGCCGCGTGATCGTGATCTCGTCGCTGGCCGACGAGCGGCACCTCGAAACCGCCGCCGAGCGCGGCATGGTGGTGGTCAGCTACGACCGCCGCGCCACCGATGGCGAACACACCCGCATCGATCACGTCACGCCCGACAACTTCGGCGCGGCGCGCATGGCCACGCGGCACCTGATCGCGCACGGCCACACGCAACTCGCCTACGCCACGCTGGCCGGCATGACCATGAGCCGTCGCGACAAGATCGAGGGCTTCCTGGCCGCCGCCGACGAAGCGGGCCTGGCCGGCAGCGCACGCGTGCTCGACAGCGGCACCGTCAATGAATACGGCGATTCGATGATCGCGCAGAACGGCCGCGCGCTCGCGCAGCGGCTGGCCGCGGATGCCGACCGGCCCACCGGCATCGTCGCCGTGAACGACCTGATGGCGCTCGGGCTGATGGCCGGCCTGCGCGAATCGGGGCTGCGCGTGCCGGAGGACATCTCGATCGTCGGCATGGACGGCCATTTCCTCGGCGCGATTTCGAACCCCGCGCTGACCACCGTGCAGTTGCCCGTGCCCGCGATGGCCGCCGCGATGGTCGAGCGCGTGATGCGCCAGGGCGACGCGCCCGCCGCCGCGCCCGCACTCTTCACGGACATCGCGCTGGTCGAGCGCGAATCGGTCGCGCCGCCGGCGCACCGCTGATTTCCAGGAACGCCCCATGAACAAGGTATTCGTGAGCCATCCGCGCCGGATGCTCGACCACTACTTCGGCGCGCGCGCCACCGCCGCACTGCGCGCCATCGCCGAGGTCCGCTTCAACCAGGAAGATCGCGAACTGAGCACCGCCGAGCTGGCGGCCGCCGCGCACGACGCCGACGTGATCATCGGCTACCGGCAGACGCCCGCGCCGCGCGCGCTGTTCGAGGCGCTGCCGGAGCTGGTCGCGTTCCTGCGCTGCGCGGTGGACATCCGCACCATCGACGTGGCCGCCGCCAGCGAGCACGGCGTGCTGATCACGCAGGCCAGCGCCGGGTTCGTGGCGTCGGTCAGCGAATGGGTGATCGGCGCGATGCTCGACCTCGCGCGCGACACCAGCGCCTACGCGCTCGCCTATCGCGCCGGCCAGGCGCCCGTGCCGCGCATGGGCCGCGAGCTGCGCGGCGCCACGCTCGGCGTGATCGGCTACGGGCAGATCTCGCGCTACCTGTGCGGCCTCGCGCTGGCGTTCGGAATGCGCGTGATCGTGTTCGATCCGTTCGCCGACGTGACCGACCTGCGGCTGCATCAGGTCGATCGCGACACGCTGCTCGGCGAGGCCGATTTCGTGGTGTGCCTCGCGCCGGCCAACGCCGACACCGCGAACTTCATGAACGCGCAGGCGTTCGCCGCCATGAAGCCCGACGCGTTCTTCATCAATGCCGCGCGCGGCGAGCTGGTGGACGACGCCGCGTTGCTCGACGCGCTCGAACGCGGCCAACTGGCCGGCTGCGCGCTCGACGTGGGCCGCGCGGCGGACCAGATGCCGTCGGCGGCGCTCGCCGCGCACCCGCGCGTGATCGCCACGCCGCATGTGGGCGGCCTGACGCCCGGTGCGATCGAGCATCAATCGCTCGAAACCGTGACGCAAACCCAGGCGCTGTTCGAAGGCCGCCTGCCCGACGGCGCCGTGAACGCCGCGCACGCGAGCCGCTTCGCGCAGCGGGT
This sequence comes from Burkholderia sp. 3C, assembly GCF_054589155.1. Lineage (NCBI taxonomy): Bacteria > Pseudomonadati > Pseudomonadota > Betaproteobacteria > Burkholderiales > Burkholderiaceae > Burkholderia > Burkholderia sp. 3C. The sequence goes on along the minus strand of NZ_BAAILN010000112.1, from coordinate 72,143 downwards.
TGCCGCCCGATCCGCCACCCGATTCGACCTGCCGGAGCAAACCCGATGACCGCACCGCAAGCGGGCCGCCTCGACGGCGCCTGCGATTGCCATATCCATGTGTACGAAGCCGGCTACGCGCTCGCGCCGAGCGCGACGTTCACGCCGCCGCCCGCGCCCGCCTCCGCCTACCGCGAGGTGCAGCAGGCGCTGGGTTTCTCGCGCGTGATCGTGGTGCAGCCCACCGGCTATGGTTTCGACAACCGCTGCACGCTCGACGCGATCGCGCAGCTCGGCAGCGGCGCGCGCGGCGTGGCCGTGGTGCCGGAAAGCATCGACGAGAAGGAACTGCAACGGCTGCACGCGGGCGGCATGCGTGGCGTGCGCTTCATGATGCTGCCCGGCGGCCTGCAGGGCTGGGATGCGCTCGACGCGCTGGCCGCGCGCATCGCCCCGCTCGGCTGGAACGTCAACCTGCAACTCGACGGCCGCACGCTGCCCGAGCGCGAAGCGCAACTCCTGGCCTTGCCGGCGCGGCTCGTGATCGATCATCTGGGGAAATTTCTCGGGCCGGTGACGCGCGACGGCCAGGCGTTCGCCGCGCTATGCCGGCTGCTCGATGCGGGGCGCTGCTGGGTGAAGCTCTCGGCGCCGTACGAAAGCTCGCGCAGCGGGCCGCCCGCCTATGACGACGTGGCCTGGATCGCCCGCGAACTCGCCGCGCGCTACCCGGAACGCTGCCTGTGGGCCTCGAACTGGCCGCATCCGAACGTGAAGCCCACGCCCGACACGGCCCGGCTGCTCGATTGGGCGCTCGATTGTCTCGGCCCAGAAACGACACGCCGCCGGATT
>NZ_BAAILN010000112.1:30401-71225 GCF_054589155.1 Burkholderia sp. 3C | reverse complement strand
GTCGAGAACCCGGCGGCGCTGTACGGCTTCGCGGCGGACTGAACGCCGCCGCGACGGGGCTGCGGTCAGTCGGCCTGACGACCCGCCACCATCGGATACAGCACGCCCGCGATCGCCGCGCCGATCAGCGGCGCGACCCAGAACAGCCAGAGCTGCCCGATCGCCTCGCCGCCGACGAACAGCGCCGGGCCGGTCGAGCGAGCCGGGTTGACCGAAGTGTTGGTCACCGGGATCGAGATCAGGTGGATCAGCGTCAGGCACAGGCCGATCGCGATCGGCGCGAAGCCGGCCGGCGCACGCTTGTCGGTCGCGCCGAGGATCACGAACAGGAACATGCCCGTCATCACCACCTCGCAGACGAACGCCGCCGCCAGCGAGTAATGGCCCGGCGAGCGCTCGCCATAGCCGTTGGTGGCGAAGCCGCTGCCCACCACGTCGAAGCCGGGCTTGCCGGTGGCGATCAGATACAGCACGAACGCGCCGAGCGAAGCGCCCACCACCTGCGCGATCACGTAGGGCAGCAGGTCGCGCGCCGGGAAGCGGCCCGCCACGGTCAGCCCGAGGCTGACCGCCGGATTCAGATGGCAGCCCGAGACATGCCCGATCGCGAACGCCATGGTCAGCACCGTCAGGCCGAACGCGAGCGCGACGCCCGCGAAGCCGATGCCGAGCCCGGGAAACGCCGCCGCCAGCACGGCGCTGCCGCAGCCGCCGAGCACCAGCCAGAACGTGCCGAACACCTCGGCTGCGAGACGATTGGAAAGCTTCATTGAAATAACCCCTGATTTGAATCGAAAATCTTTAAACAAAATCAAATACCGCGCCAATTCGATTGATCGAATCGGGCAGGATTATAGGGCTCACGGAAAGGCAGAGCGTTAATGATTGTCAGGCGAAAGCGCCTTTGATATGCGCTGGATCACGCTTCCTGCATACGCGCGATGATTTGACATGAATTAACGTAATTCGATGAAATCCAATTCAATCAGATTTAACCTAATTTCACTTATTTGAATCTGATTGATCTGAATCGATTCGGCTGAATTCCACTCGATGCAATCGAATGCGATTGAATCGGGCCGCCTGCGCGCTTGCCCGGGCCAAGCATGCATTTGCCCGACGAAATGCTGTCGAACCGCTTCAGTTGTCATAATTTAACCGTATGGTTCACGCTCCTCGTCACTCCCCGGAGCCTTGCAGTGTCCGTCTCGTTCTTCAGCCGCCCCCGCACGCACGCCTTCGCGTTCGCCGCCTCGATGTCGTTCCTGCTCGCCGCGTGCGGCGGCGACGATTCCACCGGCAACGCGCCGGCCGCCGTCGTCTCGCAAGTGCCGGCCGCCCCGGCCGATCAAGGCTTCACGGACAGCGCGCCGGCGCCCTCGGTGGCAGCGTTCGTCGACAACGCTTACACCAACCAACGCGGCGACGCGCGCTACGCCACCCTGAGCACCAATGCCGGCGTGCGCGTGCTGGCGGGCTTCCGCGACCTGTGGCAGCCGCTGACCGACATCGTCGATGCCGGCGTGAGCGCGCCCGCCGTGACGGGCTTCCCGGCCGTGGTCGCCTCCACCTGGACCGGCCTGCCAAACGACGGCACCGCCAACGGCACCGCGCTGAACGCCGCCGTGCTCAACGCCAACGTGCAATACGTGGTGACCGCCACCACCACGCGCACCGCCGCGCAGGCCGACGCCGCCTATTACGACGACCGCCGCGGCAAGGGCTACAGCGTGACCGACGGCATGGGGCCGCTGACCTCGCTCTGGCGCACCGCCGCGCAGCAGACCACCACCATCACCACGATTCCGGCCGACGCCACCACCGTCGCCTACAACGACGGCGGCAACAACACCGGCGTGGGCGGCACCGCCAACGCCGGCTTCGGCGGCGTGGTCGATTTCATCAACACGATGGGCAACAACGCGTCGACCGAGCCGGCCAAGCGCTTCTACAAGTACGAACGGCCGTTCCGCTGGAGCAGCAGCGTGGCGGTCGTGCCCGCGCTGGTGCCGGCCGAGAGCACCACGCCCGCCACCGATGGCGGCTTCCCGAGCGGCCACTCCGCCGAAGCGATGCGCGATGCCGTGGCAATGGCATACGTGCTGCCCGAGCGCTTCCAGGAGATGCTGAGCCGCGGCCTCGAACTCGGCGAGAACCGCATCCTGGCCGGCATGCATTCGCCGCTCGACGTGATCGGTGGCCGGATTCTCGGCGAGGCCTCGGTGGCCGCCAACCTGGCCGACGCCGCCAATGCCACGCTGAAGGCCACCGCCGTGACGCAGGCGCACACCGCCCTGTACGCCGCCACCAACACCACGTCGGCCGGCTTCCTGGCGCTCGCGCACTCCGGCACCACCGCCACCGACCGCTTCGCCGACTACGCCACCAACAAGGCGAACTACCTGCGCCGCCTGACGTTCGGCTTCGCCCCGATCGCCTCCACCGCGAGCCCTGCCGTCGTGCCCAAGGGCGCCGAGGCGCTGCTGGAAACGCGCCTGCCGTACCTGAGCGCCGACCAGCGCCGCGTGGTGCTGAAGACCACCGCGCTCGCGTCCGGCTACCCGGTGCTCGACGACGCCGAAGGCTGGGGCCGCCTGAACCTGTTCTCCGCCGCCGACGGCTACGGCCAGTTCAACGGCAACGTCGCGATTTCGATGGACGCCAGCCAGGGCGGCTTCCAGGCCGCCGACACCTGGCGCAACGACATCGGCGGCACCGGCCGGCTGAACTTCGCCGGCACCGGCAAGCTGACGCTGGCCGGCAAGAACAGCTACAGCGGCGGCACGCTGGTTGCCGGCGGCACGCTCGCGGCTGGCTCGGCGAACGCGTTCGGCAACGGCGACGTGTATGTGAGCGGCGGCACCGTGGCAATCGCCGCCGCCGCGCGCGCCAGCATCGCGGGCAAGTACACGCAATTGAAGGGCGGTACGCTCGAACTCGATCGCGGCGCGGGCGACGCCGGCCGCGTTGCCGTGACGGGCGCGGTGTCGATCGTCGGCGGCACGCTGCATGTGGCGTTCGCGCCGGGGTTCGCGCCGAAGGTGGGGGATACCGTCGCGTTGCTCGATTGCAGCCAGCTGGCCGGGCGCTTCGATTCCGTGGTGGTGGACGGGTTCAAGGCGACGGCGGTTTACGGGAATACGGGCGTGCAGGTCCGGATCGACGGGTGAGGCTTTTTACGTGACGCGATGCGCGGCGGGTCGAGGCCGCGCACCGCGTATCGAGCCTTCCGAAAAACAAAAAACGCGCCCCGGTAACACCCGGCGCGCGCCCTGCTTCCGCAACCCGACCGACAGCGCTACGAACGACTGTCGGCCGCATCCGATCTCACTCCGGCACCCCGTCGACGATCGAAATGTGCGCCTCGCTGACCCCATCCCGCGCCCGCTTCGCCTTCGCCGCCTGATACTCGGGCGAGTGATAGCACGCCAGCGCGGTCGCCATATCCGCGAAGCGGATCACCACATGCCGCTTGTAATCCGCGCCTTCGAGCACCTGTGCCTCGCCCCCACGTGCAAGAAACACCGCGCCGTATTGCTTGAGCGCTTCGGGCGCCAGCTCCGTATAGCCCTTGTATTGTTCGGGGTCCAGAACGTTGACGTGGGCAATCCAATACGCACTCATTTATTCACCTTTTCGTTTGCCAAAGCCTTCTGCGCGATGCCGGCCGCTTCGCGGATATGTTCGGCCACCGCCTCCTTCGCTGCCGCCGCATCGCGCTGCCTGAAGATCGCCAGGCAGATCTTCTCGATGCGCTGATAGCCGGTGCGGCTGCGTTCGGTCGATTTCATCGTCATCGCGCGCAGCCGGTTGATCCGGCCGTTCAGGCGCTGCACGACTTCCCACGCCACGCTGTGGCCGGCCACCGAGAAGATCTTCTCGTACAGCTTCGACGACACGCTGATGATCAGGTTGACGTCGTCGCCATCGAAGGCGCGCTTGAAATCGGCCAGCGCGGCCTCGATCTCGGCGGCCGTTTCGGGCGTCAGGTTCGCGGTGCAATCGGCCACCGCGCTCTGCTCCAGCAGCAGGCGGATCTCGTAGATCTGCGCGGCCACGCTCCAGGTCAGCGTCGCGACCGTCGGGCCTTTGCCCGACACCGTCTCCACCAGCCCTTCCGCTTCCAGGTAGCGAATCACTTCCCGCACCACCGACCGGCTCACGCCCATTTCTTCGCACAACGTACGTTCGATCAACCGCGTGCCGCCCGGGAAGTAGCCGCTGATGATCGCGTTGCGCAGCTTCTCGTGCGACAGCTCCCGTAACGTCACCGGTGGATTTTCAATAGTCAGATTCATGGATCTTCAATTTTGGTCAGTCGCGGGAACGGGTGCGTTCCGGCGGTTGGCGACGGTACATCGGCCCGGCCGGCTCGCGATGGCCATCGCGATGTCAACCGCTGCCGCATGCTCGCCGGGCAAGCGGAGAACGGCGTGCCACTGCTGCAGGCGGCGCCTCGGATGGCGGCCATTATACGGCCACCGATACGGGCACGAACTCAGCCACGACTTGCGCCAAAGCCTTGCCCACCGTAGCGCTGCGCGCCTCGCCGCGATTGCCTCCACGCCTTCGGAACCGCTCCCGTCGATCTGATTCAGGGTTAACTCTTATGGAGTACCGTAAGATGGTATACCACAATGAATCACGCTATCAATATCCGAAAGGAAATGCCCATGAGCCTCATCCGCAAGTCGATCCTGCATGTCGAGAACGTGTTCGTGGACGGCGCGAAAGCCGCCGCGAAACCGCTGAAAATGATCGGCGCCGTCGCCGTGATCAAGAACCCGTGGGCCGGCCGCGGTTATGTGGACAACCTCTCGCCGGAAATCCGCGAGCTGGCGCCGCAACTGAGCGCGCACCTGACGAAGCTGATCATCGACGAAGCCGGTTCGGGCGAAGCGATCGAAGCGTTCGGCAAGGCCGCGATCGTCGGCCTCGATGGCGAGCTGGAGCACGCCTCGGCGCTGATCCACACGCTGCACTTCGGCAACACGTACCGCCACGCGGTTGGCGCGAAGTCGTACCTCGCGTTCAACAACACGCGCGGCCCGGCAAACGCCCCGCTGCTGATCCCGATGATGGACAAGAACGACGAAGGCCGTCGTTCGCACTACTTGACGCTGCAATTCGCGATTCCCGACGCACCGGCCGCGGACGAACTGGTCATCGCCATCGGCGGCGCGACCGGCGGCCGGCCGCATCACCGCATTGGCGATCGCTATCAAGACCTCGCAGAGCTCGGAAATGACGTCAAGAACCCTGCAGCTGTCAAGTAAGCGCGTCGCGCACTACCTCGAGCAAGGCGCCGGCGAGCCGCTGGTGCTGATTCACGGCGTGGGCATGCAGGCGCACGCGTGGTATCCGCAGATCGAAGCGCTGTCGCCCGAGTTCCATGTGATCTCGGTCGACATGCCGGGCCACGGCCACAGCGATCCGCTCGACGCCGGCGCGGGGCTGCAGCAGTTCGTGGCCTGGGCGATCGAGTTCATCGAGGCGCTGGCGCTCGGCCCGGTGAACCTGGCCGGCCATTCGATGGGCTCGCTGATCGCCGCCGGCGTGGCCGCCACGCGGCCCGACCTGGTCAAACGCGTGGCAGTCCTGAACGGTGTGTACCGGCGTACCGAAGCGGCCCGCGAAGCGGTGCTGCAACGCGCCGCCGAACTGCGCTCCGGCACGATCGACGTGGACACGCCGCTGCGCCGCTGGTTCAACAGCGAGGAAGCGCAGCAAGTGGCGGCGAGCAAGGTGGCGTCGTGGCTGCAATCGGTCAGCCTGCCCGGCTACGCCACGGCCTACACGGCCTTCGCCGGCGGCGACGCGGTGTATGCGGACCGCTGGCCCGCCATCGCGTGCCCGGCGCTGGTGCTGACCGGCTCGGACGATCCGAACTCCACCGCGACGATGGCGCAACAGATGGCCGAAGCCGCGCAGAACGGCCGGGCCGTCGTGATCGAGAACGAGCGCCACATGGTGAACCTGACGGCGCCCGAACGCGTCAACCGCGCCCTGCGCGACTGGCTGCAGACCACCACGCAAGCCGGCGCGCCGGCCGCGGCGCAGGCATAACCCCCAAGAACACGGAAGTGTGACATGAGCCAAGAGACAGCCCAGATCAACACGCGAGAGCTTCGCGACGCGTTCGGCGCCTTCATGACGGGCGTGACGATCGTCACCACCACCCGCGACGAAGACGGCAAGCCGCTCGGCTTCACCGCGAACTCGTTTTCGTCGGTGTCGCTCGACCCGGCGCTGCTGCTGGTCAGCATCGCCAAGACCTCCAGCAACTACGCCAGCTTTTCGACCGTCAAGCATTTCGCGATCAACATCCTCGCGGAAGGCCAGAAGGATCTGTCGAACACCTTCGCGCGCCCCAGCGAGGATCGTTTCGCCAACGTCGCCTGGCGCATGAGCGAGCGCCGCAACCCGCTGATCGACGACGTCAGCGCCTGGTTCGACTGCACCGTGCACGCGGTGATCGACGCGGGCGACCACGCGCTGCTGGTGGGCAAGGTGGAAGCATTCCACTCGGCAGGCTACGCGGGTCTCGGCTACTATCGCGGCGGCTATTTCACGCCGGCCAAGGTGTCGACCGACGTGATCGCGGGCCCGAAGGTGATCGTCAGCGCGATCATCGCCCGCGAAAACAAGGTACTCCTGACCAAAACGGCAGACGACAAATGGGGGCTGCCGTCGAAGGAAATCGGCAAGGAAGGCGCGGACAAGGCGCTGGTCGAGCTGTTCGACCAGTACCAGCCCGGTGCATCGGCCAACTTCATCTACTCGGCGTACAACAACACCGAGACGCACTATCAGTACATTTCGTTCCTGTGCAGCGTGCCGGAAGATACGGCCGCCGCGGGCGAGTTCGTCAGCCTCGACGAGATCGGCACCGATGATTTTCAGGACCGTGCGCTGGCCAGCATGCTCGATCGCTATCGCAAGGAAAGCCAATTGAAAAGTTATGGCATGTACTTCGGCGACCATAGCAACGGCACCGTCCGCCCGCTTCATTCTTGAAAGGTCACATCATGCGTTTTTCGCTTTTCGTTCACATGGAGCGCGTCTCCGACGGTACCAGCCAGAAGCAGCTTTACGACGAGATGGTCGAGCTGTGCAAGATTGCAGATCGCGGCGGCATGCACGCCGTCTGGACCGGCGAGCACCACGGCATGGATTTCACGATCGCGCCGAACCCGTTCCTGAACCTGGCCGACCTCGCCAACAAGCTGCCGAACGTGCGGCTCGGCACCGGCACGGTGGTCGCGCCGTTCTGGCACCCGATCAAGCTGGCCGGCGAAGCGGCGATGACCGACATCATCACCAACGGCCGCCTCGAACTCGGCATCGCGCGCGGCGCCTACTCGTTCGAATACGAGCGCCTCTCGCCCGGCCTCGACGCCTGGCATGCGGGCCAGAAGATGCGCGAGCTGATTCCGGCCGTGAAGAAGCTCTGGGAAGGCGATTACGCGCACCAGGGCGAGTTCTGGTCGTTCCCCGCCACCACCTCGTCGCCGCTGCCGCTGCAGCAGCCGCATCCGCCGATCTGGGTGGCCGCGCGCGATCCGAACAGCCACGAATTCGCCGTGTCCAACGGCTGCAACGTGCAGGTCACGCCGCTGCACATGGGCGACGAGGAAGTGGAAAAGCTGGTGGGCCACTTCAACGCCGCCTGCGAGAAGTTCAGCAACGTACCGCGCCCGCAGATCATGCTGCTGCGCCACACCTACGTGGCCAGCGGCGAGGACGACGCGCAACTGGCCGCCGACGAGATCAACACGTTCTACAACTACTTCGGCGCGTGGTTCAAGAACGAGCGCCCGATCAGCCGCGGCATGATCAAGCCGCTGAGCCCGGAGGAAATCGCGGCGCACCCGTTCTACACGCCCGAGGCGATGCGCAGGAACAATGTGATCGGTACACCTGAAGAAGTGATCGCGCGCCTGAAGGCCTATGAGGCGCTCGGTTTCGACGAATACTCCTTCTGGATCGATACCGGCATGAGCTTCGAGCGCAAGAAGGCCTCGCTCGAACGGATGATCCGCGACGTGATGCCTGCTTTTCAGTGAGGTACTGATTCCATGAACGGCGATTTTCAGCTGTATATCGACGGGCAGTTCGAAGCCGGCGCGGCGACGTTCGGCAGCGTCAACCCGGCCACCGGCCAAGTGTGGACGCAGATGCCCGAAGCCCGCACCGAGCAGGTCGAGCGCGCCGTGGAGGCCGCCAGCCGTGCGCTGTCGGATGCCGCGTGGGCCGGCCTGACGGCCTCGGCGCGCGGCAAGCTGCTGCATCGGCTGGCCGATCTGGTCGAGAAAGCCGCGCCGCGGCTGGCCGAAATCGAGACCACCGATACCGGCAAGATCATCCGCGAAACGGCCAGCCAGATCGCGTACGTGGCGGAGTACTACCGCTACTACGCGGGCCTGGCCGACAAGCTCGAAGGCGCAACCATCCCGGTGGACAAGCCCGACATGCAGGTCTGGCTCGAACGCCAGCCGGTGGGCGTGGTGGCCGCGATCGTGCCCTGGAACAGCCAGTTGTTCCTGTCGGCGGTCAAGGTCGGCCCGGCGCTGGCCGCCGGTTGCACGGTAGTCCTGAAGGCTTCCGAGGAAGCGCCCGGCCCGCTGCTCGAATTCGCGCGGCTGGTGCACGAGGCCGGCTTCCCGGCCGGCGTGGTCAACGTGATCACCGGCTTCGGCCCGGAATGCGGCGCGGTGTTGAGCAGCCACCCCAAGGTGGCCAAGGTCGCCTTCACCGGCGGCCCGGAAACCGCCCGGCATATCGTCTCGAACACCGCGAACAATCTGGCCAGGGTGTCGCTGGAACTGGGCGGCAAATCGCCGTTCGTCGTGTTCGCCGACACCGACCTCCAGAGCGCGGTGAACGCCCAGGTGGCCGCAATCTTCGCGGCAAGCGGCCAGAGCTGCGTGGCCGGCTCGCGGCTGCTGGTGGAAGCCTCGGTCAAGGAACGCTTCCTTGCCATGCTGATCGAGCGCCTCGGCCGAATTCGAATCGGCTCGCCGAACGAGATGACCACCGAATACGGCCCGCTCTGCACCGAGCGCCAGCGCCGCCACATCGAAACCGTGGTGGCCGAATCCGTGCGTCAGGGGGCCAAGGTGCTGACCGGCGGCCATGCGCTCGATCGCGATGGCTACTTTTACGCGCCCACCATCCTCGATTGCACGGGCGTCGATCGTCCGGACTGCATAACGAAAGAGCTGTTCGGGCCGGTGTTGTCGGTCGACACGTTCGGCACCGAGGCCGAGGCGATCGAGAAGGCGAACAGCACGGCCTACGGCCTCGCGGCGGGCATCTTCACGAGCAACCTGACGCGTGCGCATCGTGTTTCGAAGCGGATCCGCTCGGGCATCGTCTGGATCAACACCTATCGCGCGGTGTCGCCGCTCGCGCCGTTCGGCGGCTTCGGCCTGTCGGGCCACGGCCGCGAAGGCGGCCTGAGCGCGGCGCTCGAATACACCACGACGCGCACCGTCTGGTTGCGCACCTCGGACGAGCCGATCAGCGACCCGTTCGTGATGCGCTGAGTGCGGGCGGCCCGGGGGCCGCCACTTCGCTAACCCGCTGTACGCCGTAGCGGTGGCCCCTCGCCTCGCGCATCCCGCGCGCGGCACGGTGCTGCCTGCCCATAAAGCTGGAGATGGAGACACCATGAAAAACTCGGAGAACGACAACAGCGTTCTTGCCATAGAAAGCAATTCGATCGAGTACGTCGCGCCGGAGAACCGGCACGGCAAACCCGGAGACCTCTTCACCCTGTGGTTCTGCACCAATGTCGCGCCGCTGGCCGTGATCTCGGGCGCGACCTCCGTGCTGGTGTTCCATCTCGATCTCGTCAGCGCGATTCTCGCGATCGCGGCGGGGCAATTCTTCGGCGCGCTGTTCCATGCGCTGACCTCGGCGCAAGGCCCGCTGGTCGGCGTGCCGCAGATGATCCAGAGCCGCGCGCAGTTCGGCCGATACGGCTCGCTGCTGGTGGTGGGCTTCACCACGCTGATCTACCTCGGCTTCTTCGTTTCCAACATCATCCTGGCCGGCAAGACGCTGCACACCGCGGCGCCGGACATTCCGGTGCAGGTGGGCACGGTGCTCGGCGCGGCGCTGGCCACGCTGGTCGGCGTGATCGGCTACAACTTCATCCACCGCTTCAACAAGATCGGCGCGTGGTTCATGGGCGCGGCGCTGGTGGTGGGCATCGCGATGATCGTGCCGGGGCTCGATGCCGGCGTGCTGCATCGCGGGAAGTTCGAGATCGGCAACTGGTTCGCGATGTTCGGGCTGTGCGCCGTATGGCAGATCAGCTTTGCGCCTTATACCTCGGACTACTCACGATACATGCCGATCACGGCAGGCTTCGGCAAGACCTTCGCCTGCACGTTCTTCGGCACCTCGCTCGGCACCATCTTCGCGTTCATCTTCGGCGTGCTGGCCGTCAGCGCCGGCAACGGCGCCACCGATGCAATGGAAGCGGTGCGTTCGCAAACGGGCGTGTTCGGTTACGTGCTGATCGTGCTGTTCCTGATCAACATCATCGGCCACAACGGCATGAACCTGTACGGCGCGGTGCTCTCGATGATCACTGCCGCGCAGACGTTCCGCCCGAACTGGGTGCCGGGCCGGCAGGTGCGCGTGATCGTCTCGGCGGTGCTGCTGATCGCCTCGACCGTCACCGCGTTGTGGGCGTCGAAGAACTTCATCGGCATCTTCCTCACGGCGATCTTCGCGATGCGAATCGTGCTGGCGCCGTGGGTGGCGATCAACCTGGTGGATTTCTACCTGATCAGCGGCAAGCATTATCAGGTCAACGAAATCATCAGCAGCAACGGCGGCACGTACGGTGCGTTCAACACGAAGGCCGTGGGCATCTACCTGCTGGGCATCGCGGTGCAGGTGCCGTTCTTCGAGGAAAGCTTCTTCCGCGGCCCGTGGGCCGGCATCATGGGCGGTGCAGACATCTCGTGGATGGTCGGGCTGGTGGCGACGGCAGTGGTGTATTACGTGCTGGCGTCGAAGCGCAAGGGCGTGAGTGCCTCGCGCAACGCGGCGGTGGGGGTGCACGCGTCGGAGTGAGGGGTGCCCTTCCCTGTTGTCCGCATGCAAAAAAGCCGGCTTTCGAGCCGGCTTTTTTGCATGTGCGTCATCGGTCGATGTCGTTCAGCCTTGATGTCAACAGTGCGTATTGTTGTTGCGAGGTATCGGCCGGTGTCGTCGTACGGAGCGTGAGCGCGGCAGAATTGTTAGCCAAGATCAAATTCCGCCTCGGATCATGCCGCTACGATTGACGCCCCGTCAGACAACAGTACGAGGCAGATACGCCGATGTACAACACGCTTTATGTTCCGCTGAATATCGGCACATCGGGAAATCCGACGGACGAACGCAATGACAAATATCGAAAAATACGAATCGTTTCACGACTGGTATCTACTCGGCTTGGCCGCCGACATGGACAAGCAGGTGGTCGAGCTTCACTTGATGTTCGACGACAAGAAAGACCAGGCTCATCTGATGTTTAAAGGCGCGACACGATGCTGGTGCAACGACTTCCTGATACAGAACATCATCTCTTCGATCAAGGTGCTAACCGACTGCAACTCCGACGAGTACAGACAGGCGTTGGCCGCGCTGGACAAGTCGTACTCCTGGGGAAAGGGCAAGCCACTGAAAAGCATCGCTTCCGTTCAGGCCACGCTCGGCGCCGAACTGTTCGTGGAGTTTGATTCTCTGGAGATCAAGCCTGAATGATGAAAATGCCGTTCGGTTTCCTGACTGAACGGCATTTCGATTTTCAATCTGGTTTTTTAAGCGTGCGTCACCTGCCGACCTCGTTCAACCGCGCCGTCAGCAATGCGTATTTTTCATGCGAGGTATCGCCCAACGCCGTCTCGCGCGTGGACGGCGTGTCGTCGTACGGAATCGGTTCGGAAAACTGACCAACCGTCAAATCCCAGCGCCTGCCGTCGATAAGGTTATAGAAGTGCGTGCCGCCCTGCGTACGCGTGGAAAGAATCTCGCCGCCGAAGCAATCCTGCACGACCAGCGCGGTGACGCTGCAATGATTCAGCGCGGGATTCGACGCCGACCAGGCATGCGCAGGGCTCGACGTATCCGCCGCCCAGACGCGTGAAATCGCCCGGTACAGGTCGAGGGGGGTCGCAAAGGTTTTCGATGCTGACATCATCGGTCTGGCTCTCTCGTTGAGCCGGCCATCGACGGAGTGTCACCCAACAAAAAGCCCCGTCGCTACCGGCGGGGCTTCGAAGCGGGTATCGCTCGAATATCTGGCCTAGGCACGCCCCATTGGCAATTCCGCATGGAAATGCCAATGATGATGGATCGCGAGGGCGAGGGACGTGAAGGCGTTCATGGGGAAGGAGTCTGCCATCCGCAGGCGAAACCTGTCAACGGATCTCGCCTTGCTGACCGATGGCGTGCGCCGAGCGCAGCAACTGATCACGTACCCAGACATGCGCGGGCGTGCCCGCATGCCGGGTGTGCTGATAGAGCTTCAGCGTGTAGCGCGGCACGTCGAACGGCGCCGGATAGATCGTGACCGGCGCGGCATCGCGCAAAATCAGCGCCGCGTGACGCGGCACGGTCATCAGCAGGTTCGAGCGCGCGACGATGAACGGTGCGACGAGCACGGCCGGCAACTGCACGGCGACGTGCCGCACCACGCCCAACCGGTCGAGCACGCGATCGATCGCGCCGCGCGAATCGTCCCAGGGCGTAACCACCACATGCTGCGCGGCGAGATATTGAGCCATGCTCAGCCTGCGTCGGATCGTCGGATGCTGCCGGCTCGCGATCACCACGTAATCGTCGGAGAACCCATCGACGCTTTCGACGCCGGCCGGCAACGCCAAGGCCTCCTCTTCATATCCGAGCGCGAAATCGATCCGGCCCGACGCCAGCTCCTCCGCCGATTCCCGGCCGCGCGACGCGACGATCCTGAACCGCAGCGAAGGCGCCACCTCCTGCATCCGCGCGATGAACGCGGGCAGCATCGCGAACGCCGTGTAATCCGTCGCGGCGAACGTAAAGGTGCGTTCGCTGCTGGCCGGATCGAAACGGCGAGCCGGGGCCAGCCCGGCGTGCAACAAGTCGAGCGCGTCGCCAACCGGGCGCATGATGCGCTCGGCGGCAGCGGTCGGCCGCATTTCATTGCCGATGCGCACGAACAACTCGTCGGCAAGCGCATCGCGCAGCCGCGCAAGCGCGTGGCTGACCGCCGACGCGCTCATGGCCAGCTCGTCCGCCGCCAGCGTGACCGAGCGGTGACGCACCAATGCATCGAATACCGGCAGCAGGTTCAGGTCGAGGCGGCGCAGGTCGTAATGCATGACATTCAATTCGTGATGAACAGAATGCAGTATATGCATGCCACTGGTCGGCTACCATCGGAATCCCGTTACCGCTTCACTGCTCTGGAACCGCTCACGCTCATGGCACTGACCATCCGGCCCGCCACCGCCGACGACGCCCCGCTCATCCTGCGTTTCATCATCGAACTCGCCATCTACGAAAAGGCCGAGGATCAGGTGGCCGCGACGGCCGACACCATCCGGGCGTCGCTGTTCGGCGCGCCGTCGCCGGCAAAGGCATTGATTTGCGAACTCGATGGCCGCCCCGTCGGTTACGCCGTGTATTTCTTCTCGTACTCGACGTGGCAGGCGAAATCCGGGCTGTATCTGGAGGATGTGTACGTGTCGCCCGACGCGCGCGGCGTGGGCGCCGGCAAGCGCCTGTTGCAATATCTCGCGGGCGTGGCCCTGGAAAATGGCTGCGGGCGCTTCGAATGGAGCGTGCTCGACTGGAACGAACCGGCCATCGCGTTCTATAGTTCGATCGGCGCCGAGCCACAAGACGAATGGGTTCGCTATCGGCTTGAGGGCGACGGGATTCGGGCGCTGGCGAAAGGCTAACGGCGGTTCAGCACCTGCGCCAGATCGCCGAGCAACCGGTCGATCGCTGCACCGTCGGGCCGGTAGTACACCCAATTCTTGATTTTCTTCGACGTCACCAGCCCCGCTTTCGCCAACGCCTGCATATGCGTGGTGACGGTGGGCTGGCTCAAGTCGAGCTTCTCGGTGATGAAGCTGACGCACACCCCGTCCTCGACCAAATCAGCATCCTGCTGCTTCGGGAAATGCTTTTCGGGATCCGTCAGCCAGATCAATACTCTCAGGCGATGAGGGTTCGACAGCGCGTTCAGCGCTTCGTGCAACTGACTCTCACGCGCATTGCCCGGTTTCGGCATGGTTCAGGTGTCCTTGACATATTCGGCAATTCTACATAGAAATACATCTATATAGAATTTTATCGATACAGGATACTATCATGACGCCTCACAGCATGGCCTCGTCCGACACGCACGATCTCGCGCGCACGATCGGCATTGCCTCCGTGTTTACGCTGTTCACGGCCGTTGCTTTCGGCTTCGGGATCTATCTCTTCCCGCTGGTCGTCACCGTGATGCGAGAAAACCTCGGGCTTGCGTATGGAACCATCGGCATCGTGACCGGCGTGGCGCAAATCGCCTATCTCTCCGCCGCGTTCGCGTGCCCGGTGCTCGTCAGCCGGTTCGGCGGCGGACAAGTCGTGGTGGCCGCTGTTGCGACTGCCGCCCTGCTGCTGGTTTTCCTGGCAGGAGTCCGAACCGTTTTTCAAGTCGGCGCGATACTTGCCGGCCTCGGCGCGACTGCGGCGTTCATGATGATTCCCACTGTCGGCGTCATTTCGCGAAGCGTTCCATTTCGCTATCGGTCGCGCGTCAATGGGCTCGTTTCGAGCGGCACGGCTTACGGGCAGTTCGCCAACGGCATGCTTGTGCCATGGCTATTGCCGAGCCACGGCTGGCGGACGGTCTGGATCGCAGCCGGTTCCGCGTCGCTCGTCATCGCGTTGGTCGGATGCCTGATGCTGCGCCGGTTTGCGCCCGATGCGTTCGTTCGCGTCGCCGCGCCTGACCTCGCACGCGAAGCGGCTCGCCCCGCCCACGGATGGCGAAACATCGTAACCGCCCAAAACATGACGGTCTGGACATTACTCGCGTTGAGCGGCATGGCATGCGGCCCGTGGCAGAACTATCTGTCGAGCTTTCTGGCGGACGAACGGGGGCGTTCGCTCGTGATGATCGGGCAACTGTGGTCGATCATCGGCATGCTGGGGCTGGTCAGCGGATTCGCAGCCGGCATGGCGGCCGACAAGGTCGGCGTGCGAATCAGTCTCGCGCTGTCGTATGCCACGCTTGCCGGCTCGGCGCTGTTGATCGCTTTCCACTCCGAAACATGGCAACTGCAAGCGGCGGCCGTCTGCTTCGGTTTGTCGTTCTATGCCGTTTATGGCCTGATTCCGGCCTATATCAGCAAGACCGCCGATCCCGCTTCGGCCACCACGGTATTCGCCATCGCGAACGTGTTTCTCGGCGTGGGGACGATGGCGGGCAACCTCGGCGGCGGCAATGTTCCCCGCGTGACGGGATCGCTTCAAGGCGTGTTCATGGTTGCCGCCGCGCTGGCATGTGCCGGCACGGCGCTCACGTTCGCACTTCACCGCGAACGCAGGGAAGCCGAATGACGACACGATCAGGCCGTCATTCAGCCAGCTACCTTCGAACGACGCTTACGACGCGGCGCTCGGCACCACCACGACCCCGCGCAGAAGCTGACCGAACGGCGCCGTCTGCATGACGGAGAAACCGCTACCGGCCGCCGTCACCGTCGAGCCGTTGACCGTTACCGTGATCTTTACCAACTGGTTCGAATCGGCGCCCGGATCGAATGCCGAACCGAGGCTGTTGCCGATCGTCGAGGTGGTGGCGTAAAGCGTGTATGTGCCGTCGCCGTTGAGCTGGCCCGTGACGTGGCGCAGGCCGTCCGGTGCGGTGGTGTAGCTCGCGCCGGCCGTGCCGTAGGTGCCGGCGGCGTCGGTCACGGTGTATGCCGTGCCGAGGTTCAGGCCGGCCGTCAGATGCGCGATCGGCGTCCAGGTGCCGCCCTGGTTCTGGTACACCCACAGGCCGCCGCTGCCGTTCGGTGCATACGACACGGTGCCGCTGTCGTCGTAGTCGCCTTCGTCGGCCACGAACATCAGGTTCGTGTTGTTCTTCGGCACCCAGACGTCGGACGGGAAGCCCACGCCCTTGGCGAGCGTCCACGGGTTCGGGAACGACGATTCCGATTGCGCGGCCGTCGAGGTCGAGGTCGGAAAGCCGGCCGCGATGGTGACGGCGGTGTTCTGCGGCAACGGCGCGCCATTGGCCAGCGCACCCACCGCGCCGACCTGGTACACCGTATCCACGCCGTTGCTGCCGCTGTCCTTGGTCACGTACATCGTGCCGTTCGCATCGACGAACACGCTGCGGAAGTTGTCGTCCTTGCTGGTCTTGTCGAAGGTCTGGCCACTCAGCGAGGCGAGCGAGAAGCCGAACTGGTTGCCGCCCATGCTGGTTTTCTTCGCGTAGGTCTGGCTCGACAGCGCGTCGGTCACGGTGCCGAGCGCGCAGCTGCCGGCGGCGGCCGGCGTGTAGGTGCTGCCGTTGCCCGACTGGAACGCGCCGATCACCTGCGTGAACGCGCAAGCGCTGCCCGGCGTAATGCTCTGCAGGCCGGTATCCATCGACAGCATGTCGAGCGCGCCATAGGTGGGATTCGGGCTGGAGCCCGAGTTGCCCGAGCCGCCTACCATGTAGTACTGACCATTGACGAGCACGGCCGCGCGCGCGTCGTCGCCGCTGTAGGCGTTGGTGTGCGTGAACGCCACCTGGCCGGTGGCGAGGCTCACCTGGCCGACCGTGCGATAGGTGCTCGTCTGAATGTCGGTGTTGCTCGCATCCACCGCGCCCGGCGTGTTCGTGTTGGTGATGTCGAGCTTGTTCGGCGCTGCGTTGTAGCCCATGAACGTCAGCGTCTTGCCGTCGGGCGAGACGTTCAGCCCCATCCCCGATTGCGAGGCGAAGCTCACCGAGAAAATCTCGGGCGTGGCCAGCGCGGCGGCGGCGGCCGTGATGTTGGTGCTCGATGCGGCGCTGGCGGCGGCAGCCGGCCACTGATCGAGATACATGTTGGTCATGACGCTGAAGGCGGCGTCGTTCGTGTCGTTCGTGAACACGTTCGGGAACGTGCCGGGCGTGACCGCGTTCACGGTCGACACGGGCGGATTGGTCGCCTCCGGCGTGGCGTCGAACGGCAGCGCGCCGCTCACCACGAGCGCGGGGTCGTACACGGTGCGCGCCACCACCAGATTGCCGGCGGCAAATGCACTGCTGGGCGTCGAGGTAACGGGCGGCGGCGTGGACGTGGTCGACGAGGAAGCCGGCGACGACGAATCGGAACCGCCGCACGCGGCCAGCGCGCACGCCGCGGCGATGATCGTCAGGCCGAGCACGGCACGGCTGTTGGAATGAGAATGCATGTCGTTGGCTTTCTGATGGGAAACCGGCATTCTTTTCCCCCGGCGTGTCACAAACGTTACACGGCCTTGCCTTACAGATTACTCAAATTTACAGGGCCGCCCGCCGGCATTCCACGGGCTTTCCGTGGCATTACATTCGCATTCCGTAACGATATGCGGGTCAGCCACCCGCCATCGTCATGACCGCCTCAACCCGGCTCACAACGCAAACCGGAACCCTGCCCCATACACCGACTGGATCACATCCTCGTCCGGCTCCACCGCCTCGAACTTGCGCCGGATCTTCTTCACATGGCTGTCGATGGTGCGATCCTCGACAATGCGGCCGTCGGGATACAGCCGCTCCATCAGCGCATCGCGCGAAAACACCCGGCCCGGCCACTGCGCGAGCGTCTTCAGCAACCGGAACTCGATCGCGGTGAAATCGATCGGCACGCCACGAAACGTGGCTTGCAGGCGATCGTCGTCGAACGTCAGCGGCTCGCTTTCCGCCGAGCGTTCCACGCGCGCGCGGCGCAGGATGGCCTTCACGCGCGCCACCAGTTCCAGCAAGCTGAACGGCTTGCAGATGTAATCGTCTGCGCCGAGTTCGAGGCCGATCAGGCGATCCACCTCCTCGACCTGCGCCGTCACCATGATGATCGGCACGTCGCTATGGGCGCGCAGGTCGCGGCACACATCGCGCCCGTCGCGGCCAGGCAGCATCAGGTCGAGCACGATCAGCGACGGCATCTGCCGCGCCACCTCGTTCGCCACGGCGCTGCCGTCGGCGAGGCAGCGCGTGGTGTAGCCGGCCGCCTGCAGGAAGTCGGCCATCACGCTGGCCAGCTTGGGTTCGTCCTCGACGATCAGGATGTCGAAGGCTGTGTCCTTATTCATGCTCGTTTCGTTCCATGACCGATTCCCGAATGCGCGGCAGATCGATCGCGATGCGCAAGCCGCCTTGCGGCGCACGCGACGCCTCGATCCGGCCGTCGTGCGCCTCGACGATGCCCCGGCAGATCGGCAGGCCCAGCCCCGCTCCGCCGGTCGCGCGGCTGCGCGACGCCTCGACGCGATAAAACCGCTGGAACAACGACGGCAGGACGGCGTCGGGCACACCCGCGCCGCTGTCGTCGAACGCGATCCGCACCGTGCCGGCGCTCTGGCTCGCCGTCACGCAGACCGTTGCGCCCGCATCCACATAGCGCAGCGTGTTCTCGATGATGTTGGTAAACACCTGATGCAGGCGCCGATCGTCGCCGCGCACCCAGAGCGGGCCATCGGGCAACGCGGTGTTCAGCACCAGCCCCGCATCGGCGAAACGGCGTGCGGCACGGCGCAGTGCGGCGCGCAGCGTTTCGCACACGTCGAGTGACGCATGGTGATAGCGCAGCGCGCCCACGTCGGCGAGCGAGAGGTCGTACAGATCGTCGACCAGCCGGCGCAGGCGCTTGACCTCCACGCCGAGCGAGCTGACCGCCTCCACGCTGACGGGCCGCACGCCCACCTCGATCGCCTCGATCTCGCCGCTCATCACGGCCAGCGGCGTGCGCAGTTCGTGCGAGATGTCGGCCACCAGCGCGGACCGCATGCGCTCGGTGCTTTCCAGCGTCTGCGCGAGATGATTGAAATCGTGTTCGAGCTGGCCGATGTCGCCGCTCGATACGGTCGGCACGCGCGTGCCGAGTTCGCCTCGCGCGAGCATGTGCGTGGCGCTCGCGATCCGGCGCAACGGCGACGCAAGTGTGCGCACCATCCATAGCGTCGTGAGGATGGCGAGCAAGGTCGCCACGATCGCGATGATCCAGCTCGATTCGCGCTGGGTTTTCTGGAAGCGCAAATCACCGGCCTCGGTGGCCCGCTCGAATGGCACCATCAGCAACCATCCCACCGTCTTGCCGTTCACGACGATGGGCCGCCGCGGCGACTCCGCCGCGAACGACGGATTGCCGAATACGTAGGTGCCCTGAGCATCGATCAGCGTGAAGCGCGTGTTGGTGCCGATCAGCGACGAGAGCGGCAGGCGCGGCAGCGGCCGGTGGCTCGACACCGGGTAGGAAGCCGGCCCGAACGGCCGCATGATCTCGTGCCAGAGGCTGCGGTTCTGTTGCAGGAAATCCCAACTGCCGTGATCGCGATACGCCGTCGCGAGCGGCTGCACGCTCGATTCGAGCCGCTTGACCTCCTGCCGCTCCAGGTAGCCGAGGAAGCCGCGCTCGAAGCTCAGTTGCGCGCCCGCGGCCATCGCGCCGATCACGAGGATATTGACGATCAGCATCGCGGCAAACAGCTTGCCGGTCAGGCTTTCGCGGCGAATGCCGCGCATCACGCGCGTCAGCACGCCGGGCATGGCATCGATTCCGGGCACATGGCCTTGTTCACTCATCTTTTCTTTCGGAAACCTTCCTATCCAACGGGAACGATGCGCCGCTCCCGAAGCGGCCGCCCATCATACCCGCTCGATACCGGGCCACTCAGGGCCTGCCCACCGCTGCGGGGGTCGCCGCCGCGTTACCGGCGGGCTTGTTTTCTGCATCGACGCCGCCGCCCAGCGCCGCATACAAGGTGATCAGGCTGGTTTGCGCCGAAAGCTGCGTCGCCACCAGCGATTGCTGCGCCGAGTACAGCAGGCGCTGCTCGGTCAGCGCATCGAGCAGGCTCTCGCTGCCCTGCTGGTAGAGCGCCATCGTCAAATCGTAGGCGTGCTGATCGGCCTGCACGGTGCGCGTTTGCGCGTCGAGTTGCTCGCCGATGGTCGCGCGCGTGGCCAGCGCGTTCGCCACTTCCTCGAAAGCGGTTTGAATGGTTTTCTCGTAGGTCGCCACGTCGATCTTGAACGTCGCCTTGGAGGCGTCAAGCGTGGCGCGATTCGCGCCGGCATCGAAGATCGGCAAGGTCGCCGACGGCTCCACCGACCAGCTCCGGTTGCCGCCCGTGAACAGATGCGCCAGCGCCGGGCTCTCGAAACCGAGCGCGGCGGTCAAGCTGATGGTCGGGAAGAAGTTCGCACGCGCGGCGCCGATGTTCGCGTTGTCGGCCTTCAGCGTGTGCTCGGCCGCCAGCACGTCGGGGCGGCGCTGCAACACGGCCGATGGAATGCCGGCCGGAATCGCCGTGATGCTGGCGACGGGATCGACCTGCGCATCGGGCAGATCGGCATCGGGCACGCGCGTGCCGGCCACGAGGTCCAGCGCGTTGCGGGCCTGCTCGGCGGTGGTTTGCGCCTGCGCGGCGCTGTTGCGCGCGGCCTGGAGGCTGGCCTGCGCCTGCGCCAGGTCGAGCGCGCTGGCCGCGCCGAGCGCATGCTCGCGGCTCACCAGGTCGAAGGTGCGCTGCTGGCTGGCCTGGGTCGCCTGTGCGATTGCCAGCAGGCGCTGGTCCGAAGCCAGCGTCAGCCAGTCGCTCGCCACGTCCGATACGAGGCTGATCTGCGTGCTGCGGCGCGTCTCGATCGTCGACAAGTACGTTTCCAGCGCCGCCTTGCTCAGGTTGCGCACGCGCCCGAACAGGTCGAGTTCGTAGGACGTGAAGCCCAGGTTGGCGCTGTAGACATGCGAGATCTCGCCGCTCTGGCCGTTCGTCGCCGAGGCCGAGCCCGTTTGCGCGCTGCGCACCGAGGTGGGCGTGCGCTCGGCGTCTTCATTGCCGCCGAGATCGATTTCCGGAAACAGCGAGGCACGCTGAATGCGGTATTCCGCACGCTCCTTCTCGATGTTCAGGATGGCGATACGAAGGTCGCGGTTGTTCGACAGGGTCAACGCGATCGTGTTCTGCAAGCGCGCATCGACGAAGAACGTGCGCCAGCCGATGTCGGCGGCCAGCACGTCCGGCGCCTGTGCGGCCGACGCCGACGCCGCATCAGGCCATGCGGCCGCCACCGGCGCGGCCGGCCTCTGATAGGTGGGCGACAAGTCGATGCACGCACTCAGCGCCGTGGCGGCCGCACCGGCCAGCATCCAATGAATCGCGCGCTTCATGCGGCACCTCCTTGTTCCGGCGAGCCGGCCGGCGCATCGGCGCCACCGCCGCCGCCCGGGCCATCGGGCTTGCGACGCTTGCCGCCCAGCTTGCGCACCATGAAATACGACAGCGGCGTGAAGAAGATCGCCAGCACGGTACCCACCAGCGTGCCGCCGAACACGCCGGTGCCGATCGATTGCCGCGCGGCCGCACCCGCCCCGCTCGCGATGACGAGCGGCGCGACGCCGAGCAGGAATGCCAACGAGGTCATGACGATCGGGCGTATGCGCAACGCCACCGCCTGCTCGATCGCCTTCAGCGTGCCGGCACCCTGCTTCTCGAGCATCGTTGCGAACTCGACGATCAGGATGGCGTTCTTCGACGACAAGCCCACCGTGACGAGCAAGCCCACCTGGAAATAGACGTCGTTCGACAGGCCGCGCAAGCTCGTGCCGAGCGCCGCGCCGAACACGCCGAGCGGCACGATCAGCAGCACCGCGAGCGGCACCGACCAGCTTTCATAGAGCGCCGCGAGGCACATGAACACGAACAGCACCGACACGGCATACAGATATGGCGCCTGCCCGCCCGACAATTGCTCCTGATACGACAGGCCTGTCCACGCATAACTGATGCCCTTCGGCAACTGGCCGACCAGCTTCACCATGGTATCCATCGCCTGCCCCGAACTGACGCCCGGCGCCGGGTCGCCCACGATCTCGAACGAGGATTGCGCGTTGTAGCGATCCAGCTCGGGCGGCCCGTACGTCCAGTGCGACGTGGCGAACGCCGAGAACGGCACCATCGTGCCCGAGGCATTGCGCACATACCACTGCTCGAGCGATTCGGGCGTCATGCGGAATTGCGCATCGCCCTGCACGTACACCTTCTTGATGCGCTGGTTGTCGAGGAATTCGTCGACATACTCGCCGCCGAGCGCGTCCTCGATGGTGGTGTTGACATCGCCGGGCGCCAGCCCCATCGCGTTCGCCTTGCGGTCGTCGATGTCGAGCGACAGTTGCGGCGTGTCGCTGAGGCCGTTGAAGCGCACCTGGCGCACGATGCCGCTGCGGTTCGCCAGCGCGATCAGCTTGTCGCGCGCGGCGGCCAGCGCCGTGTGGCCGAGGTTGCCTTCGTCCACGAGCTGCATGTCGAAGCCCGAGCTGATGCCGAGGCCGCGCACGGTGGGCGGCTGCAACACGAATACCTTCGCATCCCGAACCTGTTGCGCGAGATCGCGCGACGCCTTGACGACGAAGCCCTGCGCCGTGTCGCTGGCGGCAGTGCGCTGGCTCCAGTCCTTCAGCTTCACCCACATCATGCCGACGTTCTGGCCGTTGCTGCCCACGGCGAAGCCCGCCACGTTGAACACCTCGGACACGGCAGGCTGCTTGAGCAGATAGTTCTCGACCGTCGCCATGGTCGCTTCCGTGCGCTCGCGCGTGGCGCCCACCGGCGCCGTGACGGTCACCATCAGCACGCCCTGATCCTCGGTCGGCAGGAACGAGGTGGGCAGGCGCATGAACAGGAAGCCCGCGCCCACCACCAGCACCACGTACACGAGCATCGCCGGCTTGCGGTGGTGGAGGATCCTGTCGACGGTGCGCCGGTACTTGCTGGTGGATGCATCGAAGCCGCGATTGAAACCGCTGAAGAAACGGCCCTTCGGCTTTTCGTGGTCGTCGCGCAGGATCGTCGCGCACAAGGCCGGCGTGAAGGTCAGCGCCACCACCACCGACAGCGCCATCGCGGACACCACCGACACCGAGAACTGCCGGTAGATGATGCCGGTGGAGCCGCCGAAGAACGCCATCGGCAGCAGCACCGCCGACAGCACCATCGCGATCGCCACCAGCGCGCTGCTGATTTCCGTCATCGATTTGCGGGTGGCCTCGCGCGGCGACAGATGTTCTTCGGACATCAAGCGTTCGACGTTCTCGACCACCACGATCGCGTCGTCCACCAGCAGCCCGATCGCCAGCACCACGCCGAACATCGTCAGCATGTTGATCGAGTAGCCGAACACATCGAGGATGCCGAACGTTCCGAGCAGCACCACCGGCACCGCGATCGCCGGAATCAGCGTGGTGCGCAGGTTCTGCAGGAACAGGAACATGATCGCCACCACCAGCACGATCGCCTCGATCAGCGTCTTCACCACCTCCGAGATCGAGGTCTTGATGAACGGCACCATCTCGTACGGATACTCGACCTTCAGCCCGCCCGGGAAGCTCGCCGCGCGCTTGTTCAGGAAGTCGTGCACGGCCTGGTCCACCTGCACTTCGTTCGCGCCCGGCGCGAGTTGCAGGCCCAGCCCCGAGGCAGGCTTGTTGTTGAAGTTGGTTTCGACCGTGTAGGCCTGCGGGCCGAGATCGACGCGCGCCACGTCGCCCAGCAGCACCTGCGAGCCGTTCGTCTGCGTCTTCAGCACGATGTCGCGGAACTGTTGCGCGGTGGTCAGGCGGCTGCGCGCCGTGATCGTCGCGTCGAGTTCCTGGCCCTTGACCGCGGGTGCGGCGCCCACCTCGCCGGCGGCCACGTCGTTGTTCTGCGCGTCGATCGCCGTGACCACATCGGACGGCATCAGCGCGTATTTCTGCAGCTTGTTCGGATCGAGCCAGATCCGCATCGCGTATTCATAGCCGAACTGCTGCGCCTGCCCCACGCCGGGCAAGCGTTCGATCTGCTCCTCCAGGTTGCTGTACAGATAATCGGCGATCGCGGCCTTGCTCATCTTGCCGTCTTCCGACACCAGGTTGAACAC
The DNA here is from genome assembly GCF_054589155.1 of Burkholderia sp. 3C. Taxonomy (NCBI): domain Bacteria; kingdom Pseudomonadati; phylum Pseudomonadota; class Betaproteobacteria; order Burkholderiales; family Burkholderiaceae; genus Burkholderia; species Burkholderia sp. 3C. Next base: position 47,083 of record NZ_BAAILN010000112.1, on the reverse strand, counting down.
CAGGAACGTATCGGGCGAGGCCTTGCGCACGGTGACGCCGCTTTGCTGCACCTCGGTCGGCAGCAGCGCGTTGGCGGCCTGCAACTGGTCCTGCACCTGCACCTGCGCCGTGTTCGGATTGGTGCCCGCCCCGAACGTCAGCTTGATCGAGATATTGCCCTCGGAGTTCGCCGACGAGGACATGTACATCAGGTTGTCGAGGCCCACCATCTGCTGCTCGATCACCTGTACTACGGCATCCTGATTGGTTTGCGCCGACGCGCCGTTGTACGACGCCGTGATCTGGATGGTGGGCGGCGCGATGTCGGGATACTGATCGAGCGGCAATTGCGTGATGGCGAAGGCGCCCGACAGCGACACCAGCAACGCGAGCACCCAGGCGAAAACGGGGCGGTCGATAAAGAAGTGTGCGATACGCATGCAGCCGCCCTCAGTTCGACGCGGGCGACGTGGCCGCCTGAGCCGATGCATCCGAAGCGTCCGAAGCGTCCGACCCATCGGCCGCCGCCGGCTGGCTCGCGGCCTGGGCCTCGACCGGCTTCACCGTGTCGCCCACGCTCGCGAACTGCGAGCCGGCCACCACGATGCGCTCGCCCGCCGCCAGCCCGCCCGTCACGACCCACTGGTTGTTGTTCGCCGTGCCGCCGAGCGTCAGCGTGCGCTGCTCGACCTTGTTCTGCGCATCGACCACCAGCGCCGTGGCCTCGCCGCGCTGATCGTGCGCGACCGACTGCTGCGGCACGAGGATCGCCGTCTCGTTGATGCCCTGATCGATGACCGCATGCAGATATTCGCCGGGCAGCAGCAGCTTTTCCGGGTTCGGCACGATGACGCGCAGCGTGATGGTGCCGGTGGTCGGATCGACGCCCACGCCCGCGAATTGCAGCGTGCCTTGGTGGGCGTAGGTCGTGCCGTCTTCCAGCGTGATCTTGACCTTCGCGTTGCCGTTGGCGTCCGTCTTGTAGGCGCCGCTCGCCAGCTTCTTGCGCAGCGCGAGCACGTCGGTGCTCGATTCCGTCACGTCCAGATACATCGGATCGTAGGCATAGATCGTGGCGAGCGCGGTGGTCTGATCGGCCGTGACGAGCGCGCCCGGCGTGTAGGCCGAGGCGCTGATGGTGCCCGTCACCGGCGCCCTGACGCGCGTGTAGCCGAGGTTGATGCGTGCGCTTTCGAGCGCGGCCTGGTCCGCATCGATGGTGGCCTCGTCCTGCTTGAGCGTGGCTTCGGCGGTTTCGAGCGTTTCCTTGCTGATCGCGTCGATCGCCGCGAGCGAGCGGTCGCGCTCGGCGATCGGCTGGGCCGACAGCAGCGCGGCCCGGGCCTTTTCCAGCTCGGCGCGATCGGCGTCGTAGGTGGCCTGATAAGGCGCCGGGTCGATCTGATAGAGCACCTGCCCTTCATGCACCACGCCGCCTTCGTTGAACAGGCGCTTCTGGATCACGCCGGTGACTTGGGGCGTGACGGGCGAGGTCAGGAACGACGTGGCGCGGCCGGGCAAGGACACGGATTGCGCGAACGGAACGATCCTGACCGTTTCCACGTTCACCGTCTGCACCTTCTTTTGCGTGCTCTTCTGATCGTGCGAGCACGCCGCCAACGTGCAGGCCAGCAGCACGATGCCCGTGCGACGCGGTGCGGAAAGCCGAATTTGCATGATGAAAGCCCCAATGCCGAGGGCGCGGTCCACGCCCGATGGGCCGAGTATGGGAAGCAAATTCGCAAGAAATTAGGAATGCCGGGCGCGGGCGATGGCCGCGCATTACGCGGGATTACTGGCGAAATCGTCATCCGCCGCGATGGATGGAGAACGGCGGGGCGGGGATCGTTCGCAAGTCCGCTTCGGTCTACTGATCAAACCACGCCTTGTCTTGCCACGGCTGCGGCGTCCGTCTCCCGCTGCCGCGCCCGATCCGCCTGCGTCCGCCCGTCATAGCCCCAATCGCTGCCGGCCACTTCCTTGATCACGACGTAGGTGGCGGCATCGAGTTGCGCGATGGTTTCGCGCAGCAAGGCCATCGCGGCGGCAATGAAGGCGCGCTTCTGCGCCTCGGTGTTGGTGCCGGCGGTCACGCACACTTCGAGATGCGCCGCCGTGTGCCGCAGGCTCGCGCCGATGGTCCAGCGGTTCGAGATCGGCGTCTCGATCAGCACCGAGGTCAGTTCGTGCTGCTTCGCCAGTTCGTCGGCAATCAGCCGGGTCAACTCGGTGGACAGGTATTGGGCGTCGTCGGCGGACGGGGTTTGCGACAACGTCAAGCGGGCAAAGGGCATGGTGTTGCTCCTCAAAAGATGGTGCTGTCATATTATTTGAGGAATTCGCAAGCTTGCTTGCGTTCCATACCGGCCCAGATTTGAGTTTTTCTCATGATTCCCGACATCCCCTCCCCCTTGCTGCGCACCTTCGTGGCCGTGGTCGATTGCGGCTCGCTGGCGGCGGCGGCCCAGCGCATCGCGCGCAGCGAATCGGCGGTCAGCCTGCAGATCTCGCGTCTCGAAGCGATCGTCGGGCAGGCGCTGTTCGATCGCGACGGCCGCGCGCTGCGGCTCAATGGGTTCGGCGGCCTGCTGTTGTGGCATTCGCGCGCGATCCTCGGGCGCATCGACGCGGCGCGCGCCGAACTGGCGCCCGATGCGGTGGCGCCGGTGCGAATCGGCGTGGTGCAGGATTTCGTGCCGGGCGTGCTGCGGCCGACGCTGGCCGAGGTGCGCGCGCTCACGCCCGAGGCGGCGTTCACGATCGTGATCGGCAGCACGGCGGAATTGCTGCAGGCGATGAGCGAGGACCGCATCGACGTGGCGCTGTGCGCCGGCGAGCCGTTCGGCGGCAGCGTGGTCGCACGCCTGCCGATGCAGTGGTTCGGCGATGCGAACCTGCTCGACGGCGAGGTGGTGCCGCTGATCAGCATCGCGCCGCCGTGCCCGTTCCTGCTGGCGGCGCAACGCGTGCTCGATGCGGTGGGCCGGCCCTGGCGCGTGGCGCTGACCACGCCGAGCCTCGACGGGCTGCGCGCAGCCTGCGAAGCCGGCATCGGCATCGCCTGCCGCACCGCGCCGGGGTTGGGGCTGCCGGTGTTGGCGGGCACCGCGCTGCCGCCGTTGCCCGAGATCGCGTATTCGACCATCGAGCGCCGTCACGACGGCGCCGAGCCGGGGCCGGCCGCGCGTGCGATGACGGCGCATCTGGGCGCGCTGGTCGCGGGGATTTGAGATTTGAGCGGCGATCGGAACGCCGATCTTATTCGACCACCGAGCGCCGCCACGACAGCGCCGAGCCGGGGCCGCCCGCGCGTGCGATGACGGCGCATCTGGCCGTGCTGGTTGCGCCAATCCAAGCGCCAACCTCAACGCAAAGCCTCACGCGCTCAAAACCAAACACCCCAGTCACCAACGCTCAACGCCCCGCGTCGCCCTGCCGGTACACCGCCGTCAATTCATCGAGCTGCACCTTGAGCGCAGGCTCCAACGCGTAATCGGCGGCGGCCAGCGTATCGGCCAATTGTTCGCGGCGGCTCGCCCCGAGAATCACCGACGTGATCGCCGGGTTCGCCAGAATCCACGCCACGCCAAGCGTGGGCAACGCCACGCCGGCCGCCTGCGCCATCGCCTGCACCTGCTCGACCGTGCCGAACTCGCGGTCGCGCCAATAGCGGTTCTTGTACATCGCGCCGAACTGGCCCATCTCCGGCGAGAAGCGGCCCGCGCCCGGATCGTCGCTCTGCCGGTAGCGGCCGGTCAGCAGGCCGCCCGCCAGCGGGTTGAACGGATTGACGGCCAGCCCTTCCTCGCGCGCCAGCGGCAGCAGTTCGCGCTCGATCTCGCGAAACAGCAGGTTGTAGCGCGGCTGCACCGAAACAAACCGCGTCAGCCGCAGCAGCTCCTGCCGGCCGATCGCGCGCGCGAGCCGATACGCGAGGTAATTCGACACGCCGATATAGCGCGCCTTGCCCGAGCGCACGATGGCGTCCATTGCCTCGACCGTCTCGTCCAGCGGCGTGGTCGCGTCGTCCACATGCAACTGGTAGAGATCGACGTAATCGGTATTCAGGCGGCGCAGCGACGCGTCCACCGCATCGAGCAGATGCTTGCGCGAGCCGCCCCGGTCCCACGGCAGCGGCCCCATCGGCGCGCCGCCCTTGGTCGCCAGGATGAAGCGCTGGCGCTTGTCCTTGAGCCAGCGCCCGGTGATCTCCTCCGAACTGCCCACCTCGTGCGGCAACGCCCCGCCCGGGTACATGTTCGCGGTATCGATGAAGTTCACGCCGGCTTCGGCCGCCGCGTCGAAGATGCGAAACGATTCGGCCTCGTCGGTCTGGTGCCCGAACGTGCCGGTACCCAGACACAGCCGCGACACCGACAAACCCGTACGTCCCAGTTGCGTGAACTGCATGACCACCTCCATGAGGAAACCCGCGAATCCCCCATGGATTCGCAAATATATCGATCACTATATTTCGAGCGTGAAGCCGTCGTCAAACGTTTTATATTGAATGCTATATTTGAGCCCGACGCCCGCAAACGAAAGGAAACGCATGATCCGGCCACGCATATTCGATGTCGACGCCGCGGTGGACACCGCCACCGACCTGTTCTGGCGGCAGGGCTACGAAGGCACCTCGCTGTCCGACCTGACGGGCGCGCTCGGCATCACACCGCCGAGCTTCTATCACGCGTTCGGCAGCAAGGAGGCGTTGTTTCGCACCGTGCTGGAGCGCTACGGCGCGACGCGCCTGCAATACGCGGAAGACGCGGTGCAATGCGCGACGGCCCGCGAAGTGGCCGAGCAGATGCTGACGCGCTGGGCCGAGCTGTACACCGAGCCGGGCTTTCCGGCCGGCTGCCTGGCGTTCAATTGCTCGCTGGCGGGCGGTGGCCCGGAAAGCCTGATGGCGCAGGAGTTGGTCAGGCATCGCGACGCGCGGCGCGCGCGCCTGCGCGCGCGTTTCGAGCAGGCGCGGCAGGCGGGCGACCTGGCCGCCGACGCGAACCCGGAAGCGCTGGCGCGCTATCTGATGGTGCTGGGCTGGGGCATGGCCTCGGACGCCCGCACCGGCGCGAGCCGCCAGGCTCTGCTCGAGATGGTGGCGGTGGCCATGCAGGCGTGGCCGGCCTGACGGGTCGAACGGGTCGAACGGGTCGAACGGGTCGAACGGGTCGAACGGGTCGAACGGGTCGAAAGGCCCCCGCCATCGCGTAGGTCACCTGATTACATTTCTCCCCCGTACGTCCGTACATCCATTGGATCGAGGATCGATTCCTGCTTAACCGACCGCCTCGCCGCGCTGCCGCCGCCGAGGAAAGGAACGGTCACGCAAACGCCGCACATTCCCCTGAACTTTGCGCACGCCGCTCGCTCAGGTCCATGTACGCGCAACCAATTTCCCTCGTGCAAGCACGCTGCAAGCCGTTTGCAATGCCTGCGTTGCGCGTCGTCTCGTGGCACCGTCCGCCATCGTGCCCGGCGGCATTCTCCCGGCCGCCCCGTCAATCCCGCATCGGCTGCCCGATGCGCCAACCGGAGGGTTTCCCATGCGAATCCTGACACTTCCCCTCGCCGCGCTTTGCATCTCGCTGACAGGCTGCGCCGCTTATCGCACTCACGAAGCACGCGAAGTCCAGGACGGCAAACTGGTCGGCGCCAACATCCTCGACCTCGTGCAATCGGTCGGCATTCCCGACAAGACGATGAAGCTCGTCAGCACCGGCGGCGCCGACGACCGCATGACCGCGCAATGGAATTTCTCGAACGCCGACGCCGCGCTCGACCTCAACGTCGTGCTGCTCGACCTGAAGGTGGGCGGCGCGGGCAAATGCACCATGACGGCCACGGTCGACCGCTGGGGCGGCAAGGTGATGGCCGTGAATTTCCCGCAGGCGCACAGCGACAGCATCGGTTCGGACTACGGCGCCTGCGAGCCGCTCGTCGAGGAAGCGCTCAACCACATGCCGCACACGCCGATCAATCCGAAGTACGACGCGTTCGCGCTGGTGGGCGCGGCGAAGTAGCCCGGCCGCGCGCTCGCGCTCAGGCGGGCGCCGCTCCCTCCTCGATGCCGAGCGCCGTCAGCAGCCACGCCTTGAACGTCTCGAAGGCCTCGTGGCGATGCGGGCGGCGCGGATGCACGAGGTAATGCCCGATGTCGTTCACCTCGCGCGTGGTGCGCTGGAACAGCCGGTGCCCGAGCAAATCCTCCATCTTGCGCACCGCGTGGCTGATCGCGCTCGGCGATGCGGCTTCGGAGCAGCGCTACGCGGCTTGAGTTTCGTCGGGATGTTGCTTCGTGGAAAACCGCCTTTCGGGGCGGTTTTTTATTGCAGCCGTCATGGCCGTTGATCAAAATCTCGACGCGCGTTTTCCACCGCGTCCAGATTGTTGGCCGCCCACACCCAGACTCCGCAAAATGCAGCGCCCAATGTGATCCCGAGGTCGGTGAGTTTGTATTCGACCTTCGGTGGCACGACCGGATACACCGTCCGTATCACCAGGCCATCGCGTTCCATCGCGCGTAGGGTTTGCGTGAGCATTTTCTGGCTGATTCCCTCAACCAATTCGCCAAGTCGGCTGAAACGCAGCGGCGACTTTTCCGCGAGCGTGTCGAGGATCAGCATTGTCCATTTGTCGGCAACGCGGCCGATGAGATCTCTGACCAACGAAGCGATGCGAGGATCAAGATCGATCGGCGGTGTCAGGCTCGCGTAATACTGCGCGGCGGCGATCTGTTCCTTGGTGAACTCCGGGACTCGTTCCACTTTCACACTCTCTTTTTGGTACGTATAGAACTTTCAGGTGCCTTCTTTCTTTTGAAGAGTGTACCGGGCAGACTACGCTCGTGCTCGACAAAACAGGGAGTGACATCATGAAAATGACAGGAAGAACCGTATTGATTACCGGCGGAACAAGCGGGATCGGCATGGAGTTGGCACGGCAACTCATCGCCAAGGGCAATGCGGTGATCGTCACCGGAAGGGACCCGGGCAAGCTGAAAGATGCACAGCGTGCCGTGCCGGGGCTGCATGCTTTTCAAAGCGACGTCAGCGATCCGGCGGATATCGCGTCGATATACAAAATCGTATCCGAGCAGTTCCCGGCGTTGGACACCCTGGTGAACAACGCGGGAACGATGCGCAACATCGGGCTGGATCGGCAGTATCCGTTGAGTGACCTGACCACTGAAATCGATGGAAACTTGAAGGGCCCGATGTGGATGGTTCAAACTTTCCTGCCCTTGCTCATGAGGCGGAAAAACAGCTTGATCGTGAATGTTTCATCGGGTCTGGCATTTATTCCCTTCCCCGCGGCGCCGATATACAGCGCGTCAAAAGCCGCACTCCATGCCTATACACAGTGCCTGCGGGCGCAGTTGGCCGGCACCGGTGTGTCCGTAGTCGAATTGGCGCCCCCGGGCACCGAAACGCCGCTGTTTCGAGGCGAGTTTGCCGAGGCGATGAAAAATGAAAAAGGCATGAATGTCGGCGTGCTCGCGAAACGCGCCATTGCAGGTATCGAAGCCGGGAAACTCGAGATTCGCCCTGGTGTGAGCAATGTCCTGAAGATCGCCAGCCGCGTTGCGCCGCAGTTCATGTTTCGGCAAATGGTCAAGCTCGGCCGTCCGAAACCATCCGGAGCCTGAGACGAGTGGCTTCGGCAATCGATGTTGCGCCTGCGCGTACGCCGAATCCGATACAAGAGATGTCGTTGTGGCGAAAGGGCAGGAACGGGAGCAACGGATCGAAAGCCGAAAGCCCGGATTGGTCGGATTGGCGGCTTCGACCCGGGGCGGCCGTTCGCAGAAAGCAAAAAATCAAAGATCCCCCCGAACCTCCCCCGTCCCCAACGCAGTCCGTTGCCGATTGACCTCATCCCACAGCGCATCGCTATCGTCATCGCGCAACACGATCACCCAATCCAGTTGTTCCTCGGTCACGCCGAAGTACTCCAGGATTTCCTTGCGCGCGCCGTCCATGAACTGCGCGTATTCCGGCGTCGTCTGCGCTTCGGCATGCAGTGCGTCGTACTCCGAATCGTCCTCGCCGCCGCCGGCCTCGTCGATAAAGCGCGAGATCCACTGATCGCGTTCGTAGTCGTAATCGGCTTCGGCGCGCATCGTTTGCGCAGCCGTTTCGAAGTCCAGTTGAGCAAACGCGGCGATCGCCGCCATCGTTGCTTCGTCGAATGTCGTTGTCATTTCATCTCTCACAGTCGTCACGCCGCATCATCGCGCAGCACGTTTCCAATCCCGCACGGCGCCTCCGCGCCACTCGCTCAACGCTTCCCCCGCCCGCCACCCGGTTTCCCCTGCGGCTTCCCGGCCGAAGGTTTGCCTGCCGCAGAAGGCTTCCTCGCAGAAGGTTTCCCCGCCACCTTCGCACGCGGCTTCTGCGTACTGAACGGGCTGCCGACCAACAACCGCCAGTCATACGCCTCGTCCGCATCCCCTTGCGCGCCGGAGCCGGTACCCGGCGCCACACCCGCCGCCTGCCCGCCCTTCGGCTTCTTCGGTTTCTTGGGCTTCTTGATAAGCTGCCCCGCCGCGCTGGTTTCCGGCACGCGATGCTCGGCCAAAAACCCCGGCTCCTCCTCGCGCGGCAGCGTCTTCCCGATCAGCGCTTCGATCGCGGCCAGATACGGCGCTTCATCCGCGCACACCAGCGACACCGCCACGCCACTCGCGCCCGCGCGGCCGGTGCGGCCGATGCGGTGCACATAGTCCTGCGCCACGATCGGCAGATCGACGTTGATCACGAGCGGCAGATCGTCGATGTCGAGCCCGCGTGCCGCCACGTCGGTGGCCACCAGCATCTGCACCTCGCCGGTCTTGAAGCGCTCCAACGCACGCAGGCGCGCGGGCTGCGGCTTGTCGCCGTGAATGGTGTCGACCGCATAACCAGCCTCGTCGAGCATGCCGGCCAGGTAATCGACACCGTTGCGCGTCTTGACGAACACCAGCGCGTGCTTCCATTTGTTCCTGGCCACGAGGTGCATGAACAGGTCGGGCTTGTTGCGCTTGTCCACGGTCACCACCCATTGCTTGATCCGGGTAGCGGTGGTGTTCGGCGGGCTGACGCTGATGTCGACGGGGTTGCGCAGAATGCTCGCGGCCATCGCGCGGATGTCGTCGGTGAACGTGGCGGAGAACAGCAAGGTCTGGCGCTGCGCAGGCAAGGCCGCGAACACCGCGTTCAGTTCGCGCGAGAAGCCGAGATCGAGCATGCGGTCGGCTTCGTCGAGCACCAGCGCCTGCACCTGATCGAACTGCACGGCGTTCTGGCGATTCAGATCGAGCAAGCGGCCCGGGGTGGCGACCAGCACGTCCACGCCCTTGCGCAGCTTCATCATCTGCGGGTTGATGCTCACGCCGCCGTAGGCGGCCAGGAAGCGCAGGTCGAGCCCCTTGCCGTAATCGGCGAAGCTCTGCAGCAGTTGTTCGGCCAGTTCGCGCGTGGGCACCAGCACCAGAACGCGCACACGGTTGCTGGACACGGCCGGGCCGTTTTGCACGAGCCGCTGCAGCAGCGGCAGCGCGAAACCGGCCGTCTTGCCGGTGCCGGTGTGCGCCGCGGCCATGACGTCCTTGCCGCCGAGCACGGCGGGAATCGCCTTGGCCTGCACCGGGGTGGGCGTCTGGTAATTGAGATCCTGCACATTACGCAGCAACGGTGCGATCAGGCCGAGCGAGGCAAAAGACATGGGGGGTGTTCCGGGCGAAAACCGCAATTCTAGCGGTTGCCGCGCCGGCAGCGGCAGGCGTGCCGCGAATCCGCCCGCCGAAGGCGGAAGGCCGGGGCCGCCCGGCCGCTCAATCGTTGCGGCCGCCGAATGCCCTGGCGATCTTCCGATCGGTGTTGTATTGGCTCAATGCATACACCGACCAGATCGCGGCCGGCAGCCAGCCGATGATAGTGATCTGCAGCAGCAGGCAGATGATCCCGGCGAACGGCCGGCCGATCGTGAAGAACTGAAACCACGGCAACAGAATGGCAAGGACGAGGCGCATCGATTCGCTCCAGAGTGAAGTGCATCGATGTTACGTCAACCGCCTCGGGCCGGCCCGGAATCCGCCATCGCTTCGTGATCCGATGCTTCGCAATCAGAAGCGATCGGTCATCACCACCTTCACCACCGGATAGAAGCGCAGGTCGTGCGCCTTGTCGCGCAGTTGCTGCTCGGCCGCCGCCACGTTGTTCGCGCCGGCCGCGGTCGCGACCAGCGGGGGCACGTCGAAGCTGACGTGCGGCGTGCCATAGGCCACGCCGATGTCGGCAGCCACCGACAACCCGGCCTTGCCGGTCGGGCTATGGCCGAAACCGAAGCCGATGTAAGGCCGCACGGTCGGCCACTTGAGCTTGGCGGAAACCGTCTGGCCGAAGCCCGGCACGGTCACGCCGTTGAGGCGGTAGGTGCCGTTGGCGCCCGGCTCGGCCTCGCCCGTTATCTGGTCGCCGCCGATCAGCGCGCCCACCGTCAGGTGCAGCGGCACGTGCGTGGGGAACGGGAACACGTCGGCGAACACGCCGCCATGAATCAGCCGCACATGCGCGTTGTAGTCCTGCCCGTCCGACGAGAACTTGTGCGACAGCGCGAAGCCGCCCACTTCACCGCGCAGCGCGGTGTACGAGTTGAACGCGTGGCCGACGCCGACGCTGACGCCGTCGGTGCCGACGCCGCCATACACCTCGTTGGATTGGGCGCGCGCAGCCTGGCAGCCGAACGCTAAGGCGGCCAGCGCAGCAAGCGCGCACAGCCGGTTGAAACGCGGGACATTCATCGGATCATTCCTCAACGGGGCGAATCGAACTGGATTTATTTCGCAGTTCACAACAATCGGCGAGACTATAGCCGCCGATCCATTGACCGATTGCCCCGGTATGGAGGAGAAAACCCGCGCATTTCATCGAATGGTTTGACATTTCGGTGTCGTACGATCCGGCACGGCGAAGCTGCCTCCGCGAGCGTCAGCCGCGCCGCACCAACGCCACCAGCAGCGCGCCGCCGATCAGCGCGGTGATCACGCCGATCGGCAGGTCGTCGGGCGCAATCAGCGTGCGCGCCAGCACGTCGGCCCACACCAGCGCGATCGCGCCGCCCAGCCCCGCCAGCGGCAGCAGCCGCCCGTGCTCGGCGCCGAACAGGCGGCGGCACACGTGCGGCACCACCAGCCCGACAAAGCCGATCGCCCCGCTGACGGCCACCGTGGCGGCGGTCAGCAGCGAGCAGACCACGAACAGCTCGCGCCGCCGCGCCGAGACATCCACGCCGAGCGCGGCGGCGGCCACGTCGCCGCTGGTCAGCGCGTTCAGCTCGCGCCGCCGTCCGATCAGCAACAACGCACCCGCCGCGAGGCACACGGCCGGCACGGCCAGCAATGCCCAACGCGCGAGGCCAAGACCGCCGAGCATCCAGAACAGCACCGACTGCGCCGCGCGCGGGTCGCCGAGATAGATCAGCAGATTGGCCATCGCCATCATCGCGAACGACACGGCCACGCCCGACAACAACAGCCGCGACGAATCGAGCCGCCCGGCCCGCGCGCCCAGCACGATCACCAGCGCGGTGGCGGCCAGCGCACCGGCAAACGCGAACACCGACAGCGTGAGCCAGCCGAACGCCGCGCCGAACCAGACGGTGGCCGCCACCGCCCCGAGCGACGCGCCGGAACTGACGCCGAGCAGATGCGGATCGACCATCCGGTTGCCGGTGGCGGCCTGCAGCGCCACGCCGACCATCGCCAGCGTGGCGCCCACCAGCGCGCCGAGCAGCACGCGCGGCAGCCGGATCAACCAGACGATCGTATCGATGCCGGGCGCGACACCGGCCGCCGCATGACCGCCGACGTGGGCGAGCAGCACGCGCGCCACCGTGCCGGGCGCGATCGCCACCGGCCCGAGGCCGGTGGCGATCAGCATCGACGCGAGCAGCAACACCCCGCCGATCCAGCCCACGGCCCGCATGCGCCCCGCCGCGCCCATCGTCGCCTGTCGCGTCATCGCTTACTTCCCGCCCGGCGCCGCGAACGCGGCAGGATGCAGGCCGCGCGCGAGCGTGTCGACGGCCTCCGCGTTGCGCACGCCGGGCGTGGCCTCGTCGTACGGCAGCACGACGAACCTTCGCGCGCGAATCGCGGCGACGTTCGCCAGCGCCGGGTTGCCAGTGAGATAGGCGATCTTCTGGGCGGCCGTCTGCGCGCCGTAATCGACGATCACGATCGCCTGCGGATCGCGCGCCACCACGCTTTCCCAGCCGACCGCCGCCCAGCTTTGCGCGAGGTCGTCCATCACGTTGACGCCGCCTGCCGCGCGGATCAACGCGTCGGGCATGGCGTAGCGGCCGGCGGTGAAGGGCTTGTCGCCGCCGCTGTCGTAGACGAACACGCGCACCGGCTCGACGCGCGGCCCGAGCACATGCGCCACCGCGGCCACGCGCGCCTGCATCGCGGCGATCGCCTGCGCGGCGCGCGGCGCGACGTCGAAGATCGCGCCGAGATTGCGCAGGTCGGCATACACGTCGTCGAACGATGCGGGCGGGCGCGGCATGATGTGCGAGCACGATTCGGTCAACTCGTAGGACGCGATGCCGAAGCGCGCCAGCGAATCGGGCGTGACCGGCCCACCCACCCGCATCCCGTAGTTCCAACCGGCTACGTACAGATCGGCACCGGCCGCGAGCAACGTCTCCAGCGCCGGGTACTGGCGCGCCAATTCGGGCAGCCCGGCCAGTTGCGCGCGCAGCGCGGGCGTGGCGGTCTTCCAGCCGCCGATGCCGGTGTAGCCCGCCATCCGGTCGCGCAGGCCGAGCGCGAGCATCATCTCGGTCAGGTTTACGTCGTTGCTGACGGCATGCGCGGGCGCCTGCGTGAACGTCACGCTGCGGTTGCAGCTGTGCACGGTCACCGGGTAATGGCCGGCCGCGAACGCGGGCAGGCTCGTCAGCAGCGCGGCAGTACAAACGGCATGGGCGGCATGGCGAATCCGCCGGGCGCGCGGCCTCATCGGCGCGGTCTTCATTTCGTCAGTTTTCCTCATCGATGATCAACGTGACGCGCGGGTAGCCGCCGCGCGGATGCCGGTCCACCAGCGCATCCACGCCGTACACGGCCTTCAGCAGCGGCGCGGTCAGCACCGCCTCGGGCGTGCCCTGCGCGACGATCTCGCCGTCGGCCAGCACGAACAGCCGGTCGCAGAACGCGGCGGCGAGGTTCAGGTCGTGAAGGGTGGCCAGCGTGGTGATGCGCAGCCGCTTCACGAGCGCGAGCAGCGCGATCTGGTGGCGCGGGTCGAGGTGGTTGGTCGGCTCGTCGAGCATCAGCAACTCGGGCGACTGCACCAGCGCGCGCGCCAGCAACGCGCGCTGCCGCTCGCCGCCCGACAGCGTGGCGAACGCGCGCGCCTGCGCATCGGCCAGCCCGACGTCGGCCAGCGCCCGCGCGATGCGCGCGACATCCTCGGCCGTATCGCCGTCGAGCATGCGCTTGTGCGGCGTGCGCCCCATCGCCACCACCTGCCCGACCGTCAGCCCGAACTCGTCGGGCGGGTCCTGCAGCACCACGGCGATGCGCCGCGCGGCCTGGCGGGCGCTCAAGGCCCACACGTCCTCGCCGCCCACCGTCACGCGGCCCGCGTGCGGGCGCTCGTAGCGGAACGCGCAGCGCAGCACGCTGGTCTTGCCGCTGCCGTTCGGGCCGATCAGCCCGACCAGTTCGCCGGGCCGCGCATCGAGCGCGATCCGCCGCAGCAGCGCGCGCGCCGCCCCGGCCGCGCCGTCGGGCGTCCAGCTCAGGCCATCGATGCGCAGCTCGCTCATCACGCGTCCTCGTTCAGAATTTCAGCGTGGCGGTCACGCCGCCCGAGCGCGGCGCGCCGAGCAGCCATTCGCCGCCGTCGTTCTGGCTGGTTTCCGCGTAGACGCGGTTGGTCAGGTTGTGCAGATACAGCGACACGGTCAGGTCCTTGGTGGCGCGCCACGACGCCGAGGCGTCGAGCAGCGTGTACGACGGCAGATGCACGCTGTTGGCGGTGTCGCCGTAGCGACGGCCGACATAGCGCAGGCCCGCGCCCGCGCGCCAGCCCGGCGTGAAGGCCCAGTCCACCCAGAGGTTGGCGGTCTGCTGCGGGATGTTGATCGGCACGTTGCCGGCGCGCGATACGCTCGCGCCGCCCACCGATTCGTCGAAGTTGTCGTAGCGCGCGCGCAGGAACGTCGCGTTCGCATCGATCGACAGGCCGTGCGGCAATCGCAGCGCGCCGGTCCATTCCACGCCGCGCGACGATTGCTTGCCCACCTGGATCGTCTGCCCCGGGTTTTGCGGATCGGCGCTCAGGAGGTTGCGCTTGACGATCTGGTAGAACGCCAGCGTCCACGACCCACGCCCGCCCGCGAACGCCTGCTTGAGCCCCGCCTCCCACTGCTCGCCGGTCGACAGGTTGAACGCGCTGCTCGACTTCGACAGCGTGATCAGCGAGCCGACGCCGTCGGTGCCGGTGGTGTACTGGCCGTACAGCGAGACGTCGGGCGTCAGCGAGAATACCAGCCCGGTGCGCCAGCTCGTGTGGCCGAAGGTCTTGTCGAACGACGACGCGCCGGCCGTGGCGGTGGCGAACGTGTCGCGGTGGAAATCGATGTAGTCGTAGCGCAGGCCCGAGATCCACGACAGCCGGTCGCTCAGTTCCACGCGATCCTCGGCGAACACGCCGGCCTGGCGCGTGTGCGTGCGGAACACCGGCACGGTGGCGTCAGGGCTGGCGAACACGCCCGGATCGAAGCCGAACGCGGGCACCACCGATTGCCCGCTGAACGGCGTGTTGCTGCCATCCACGAACGTCACGTCGTTGAACTCCGCGCCCACCACCAGCCGGTTCTGGCGGCCCGCCAGATGGCCGTCGAACGTGGCGTCGAGCCGGTCGCCCACCTGCCGCTCGTGGTGCGTGATCTCGATGTAGTCGCTGCGCAGCACCGAGCCGTCGTTCTGCAACGCGTAGCTTTCCGAATCGTGCCAGTGGCGGTCGGTCAGCATGCCGTACAGGCTGTTGCGCACCGTCACGCCGGGCGCGGCGCGCCAGGTGGCGCCCAGGCGCGCCCAGCGGTCGAAATACGAAATCGATGCGTCGCCGACGTTGTAGTTCTGCCGCGCGAACGCCGGGTTCAGCGCGCCGCCCTCGGTCGGCACGCCGAAATAGGTCATCGGTTTCTGGCGCGCGAAATCGTAGTCGAGCGAAAACGACAGCGCCGGATCGACGTCGAGCTTGAGCGCGCCGCCCACCGACGTGATGTGCGATTCGCCGCGCGGCACCCAGCCGTTCTGGCGGTCGTCGTTGACGTAGAAGCGGTACGACAGCATCGGCCCGAGCGCACCGGTGGTGTCGAGCGCCACGCGTTTCTCGCCGTAGCTGCCCGCGCCCACCAGCACGGTGGTCGAGCGCTCGCGCTGCGGCGCCTTCGGCACCACGTTGATCACGCCGCCGATGCCGCCCTCGCCGTACAGCACCGAGGCCGGCCCGCGCAACACCTCGATGCGATCCACCTGCCAGGTGTCGGCCGGGAACGTCACGGTGCCCGCGCCGACCATCATGCGCGTGCCGTCGTACAGCGTCGTGACCGATTCGGGGCCGCTGAAGCCGCGCACCGACATCGCCGTGCCGCCGTTGCCGGGCGCGCCGTCGGCGGCGAAGCCGGCCGCGCGCGTGACGGCGTCGAGCACGGTGGTGTCGCCGCGTTCGCGCACGCGGTCGCCGGACAGCGTCTCGACGCTGGCGGGCGTGTCGAGGCTCGACAGCCCGAGCCGGCTGCCGGCGGCGACCGGCGTGCCGAGATCGGACCCGGCGGTGGCCGCGCGCGACGCGCCCACGGTGACGGCCGGCAAGGCGGTGGCGCCGTCGCGCCGCGCGGACGCGGCCGACGATGCCGACGAAGGCTGCGCCGGGGCGGCCTCGTCGGCCAGCACGACGCGCGGCGCGCCGAGCAGCGAGGCGACGGCGACCACGCCGGCGCAGGCGTGACGGGAGGCCGCGCGCGGCGCGTGGGTGGAATGGATGCGGAACGTGCGTTTCATGGTTGTCGGGGTGTCGGCGTGTAGCGGGCGCACCGGAGCCGGGCTGCGCGCATCGAGGCGCGGCCGCCGGCCGGTGCGAAAGGTGACGGAACGGGCATGGCGATTCGCCTCCGTCATCGCAGGCGATACGACGCGATGACGACGAATCCGGCTGATCGGCTAGACCGCCGAGCCACCATGCCTCGCACGGCGGCCAAGGCCATCGGCCCGGCTGGCCGGCACGCACACACGGGAAACACGCGACACGACAGGAAACACATCGGCGCGGCGCGCGCACGAAGGGCGGGCGTCGCGATATCGGACAGCTTGGATCACGCGGAAATCTCCTGGGGTTTCGCGCCCCGTTGGACAAACGAATGGACAAGGCGAAGCTCAGGTCTGACTTCCGGCACGGCCGTCGGGCGACGGCACGACCGGTCACAGTGGCGCGACCGCGCGGGATTTGCACCCGCTTCCAAGCTAGGCGGCCGCCATTCTGGGGGAACAGAAACGGGGCCGCAAGCGCCGACAATCGGCGGACGTGGCGAAAAACCACCATTGCGCGCGAGATCAATTGTTAAATCGAGGGATTTCGCGGCGTTTTCGTTTTCTATGGCCCCGAATCGGCGCAAGCAACAGCTATGATGCTGCACTCGCAAT